>CABZDW010000027.1 GCA_902524545.1 uncultured Pelagibacteraceae bacterium | reverse complement strand
CGATTTAAAAGAAAAAGTTATGGAAAAATGAATTATTTAGAGAATTTAGAAAAACTTGGTTTAAAACTTCCTGACGCTAAAGCACCGGTTGGAAACTACGTTGCAACTAAAATAACAGGAAAGATGTTGTTTGTGTCAGGACAAATTTCAATAGATGAAAGAGGTGAATTAATAAAGGGAAAAGTTGGAAAAGATTTAGATGTTGACTCTGGATATAATGCTGCAAAAAGATGTGCTTTAAGTATTATTTCTCAAATAATGAATGCATGCGACAAAGATCTTACAAAGATTAAATCTTGTATTAAACTAACGGGATTCGTTAATTCTACTGATAATTTTCAGGATCAACCTAAAGTAATAAATGGTGCATCTGATTTAATTGCATCAGTTTTTGGAGATGCAGGAAAGCACACGAGAGCAGCTGTAAGTGTTAACAGTCTTCCCTTGGGTGTTGCTGTTGAAGTTGATGCTATATTTGAGCTAAATTAAAATTTATCTCCCAATACTATAATATTTGAAACCTTGATTTTTAATTTTCATTGAAGAATATATATTTCTCATATCATAAATAATAAATTTTTTACCTCTTACTAAATTCTTAAAATTGATTGATTTAAAATCATTCCATTCTGTGTGAATAATTACAAGATCTGTGCCCTGTACAGACTCTTTAATATTATCAATATAAAAAACATTTTTTAACTTTGAGAACTCTTTTTTATGACCTGTCGGATCAAAATAATTTATTTTAGCACCCTTTTTTGAGAGAACAGGTATCATTTTTAGACTAGAAGAGTCTCTCATGTCGTCTGTATTGGCCTTAAATGTGACACCTAAGAAAGTTATTTTTTTATTTTTAATTTTGTTATTCAAAATTTTATAGACTTTATTAAGTAAAAAATTAGATCTATTTTCATTAGATTTAATGACTGATTTTATTACAGAAAGATTTATTTTAAACTTATCAGCAGTAGAAATTATAGCTTTAGTATCTTTTGGAAAACATGATCCGCCATATCCAGGCCCAGCCCTTAAAAAACGACTTCCTATCCTTTTATCTAAACCCATCCCAATTGAAATATCCTCTACATTTATTCCTGTTTTTTCGCATAGATTTGCGATCTCATTAATGAATGTAATTTTAGTAGCCAAAAAAGCATTGGATGAATATTTAATTAATTCTGCAGCTCTTCTTGATGTGTGAATATATTGCGCTCCTTTGGAAATCAAAGGTGCATATAAATTATTAAGTAAAAGGTTAGACTTTTTATCATTAGATCCAACAACTATTCTATCAGGAAAAATAAAATCTCGAATAGCTTCACCTTCTCTTAAAAATTCTGGATTTGATACAACAGAAAATTTATTCTTATTACTCTTTTTTTTTAATATAATTTTTTCAATTTCGTCACCTGTTGTTACAGGTACCGTTGACTTAGTAACTATTAACTTAAACTTATTGATTGATAAACTTATCTGTTTTGCTACTTGAAAAATTTGGCTTAGATCTGCACTGCTACCTTCTTTTTTGGTCGGTGTTCCAACGCAAATAAAAATTATATCAGAGTCTTTTATTGATTTTCTTAAATCTGATGAAAATTTTAATCTTTTACTTTTATAATTTTTATTTACTAATTCAGTAAGTCCAGGTTCATAAATAGGAATTTTTCCTCTAGAAAGTAGATCTATTTTTTTTAAGTCTTTATCAACACAAATCACACTATTACCTAAATCAGCAAAGCATGCACCACTAACTAAACCTACATAACCTGTTCCTATCATGCAAAGTTTCATGATTTTGCTATTTCTAATGTTGATTTGATATAGCCATCCATACTTCCACAATCCAAATATTTCCCAGTAAAATTATGGGCGATGAATTTTTCATTGTTTTGTATCAATGATTGTATTGCGTCAGTGACATGAATTTCGCCACCTTTACCTGGTTTTTGATTTAACAATTTAGAAAATATTTTTTTTGGAAGAATATATCTTCCTATTACAGCTTTATTTGATGGTGCTATTGAGATTGAAGGT
>CABZDW010000026.1 GCA_902524545.1 uncultured Pelagibacteraceae bacterium | reverse complement strand
GGAAGAAATAATAATGGTCATATAACGTCTATAAATCGAGCTGGAGGCCACAAAAAGATGTATAGACATATAGATTTTTATAGAAAAAAATTTGATGCTCCTGCTACAGTCGAGAGAATAGAATATGATCCAAATCGATCTTGTTATATAATGTTGGTAAAATTTGAAGACAATTCTCATGCTTATTATTTAGCTCCACAAAAAATTAAAATTGGTGACAAAGTTGAAAATGGTTCTAAAAAAGAGATAAAAGTTGGTAATTGCATGCCCCTACAAGATATCCCTGTTGGCATAAATATTCATAACGTTGAAATTCATCCAGGTGGCGGCGGTAAAATAGCAAGATCAGCAGGGACCTCTGTTACTATTAGTGGATTAGATGGTAACTACAGTCTGATAAAATTAGCTTCTGGTGAGGTAAGAAAAATTGACTCAAGATCTTTAGCGACAATTGGTGTTTTAAGCAATCCAGATCAAAAAAATATAAAAATTGGAAAAGCTGGAAGATCTAGATGGTTAGGAAGAAGACCACATACAAGAGGAGTAGTTAAAAACCCTGTTGATCACCCCCACGGAGGTGGAGAGGGTAAAAGTGCTGGTGGAAGACATCCAGTTTCTCCAAAAGGTCAATCTGCCAAAGGATTAAAAACTAGAGATAATAAACGAACAGATAAATTTATTGTTAAGAGAAGAAACAAAAGAAAGGATACCAAATAATGGCTAGAGCGGTTTGGAAAGGTCCTTATGTGGAGGAAAGTTTAATGAAAAAGGTGGATAAATATAAAACAGATCCTAAAAAAATCCCAATTAAAACATGGTCAAGGAAATCTACAATACTACCAGATTTTGTTGGAGTAAGCTTTTTAATTTATAACGGTAAAAAATTTATCCCTATATCAGTATCAGAAGACATGGTTGGACATAAATTAGGTGAGTTTGCACCTACAAGAACTTTTTTTGGACACACACCAGCAGATAAAAAAGTAAAACCTGCTGAAGCAGAGGTTAAAAAATAATTTATGAGTAAAAAAAAGAAAACACAAAATAATAAAGTTAAGCTTGTGAGATCAATAAATAATAATATTAGATCAAGCGTAAGAAAACTTAATCCAATTCTTAGAGGAATTGTGGGAAAAAAAGTAGATGTTGCTATAAGAGATCTAGAATTCTCAGAAAAAAGAATAACAAAAGACATTAGAAAAACAATTAACTCAGCTGTTGCAAATGCTGAAAACAATTTTCAATACGACATTGATAAACTTGTTGTGAAAGAAGCTTATTGTGGAAAGAAAATTACAATGAAAAGGTTTAGACCAAGAGCTAAAGGAAGGGCTGCACCAATTTTGAAGCCTTATTCAAGCGTAACAATAATACTATCTGAGATGAAAAAAACGGAGGGTCATGGGGCAAAAAGTTAATCCAGTAGGTTTTAGATTAGGTGTGAATAGAGGTTGGGACTCTGTTTGGTATGCTAAAAAGAAAGATTTTGGAAATTATCTTATTGAAGATTTCAAAATTAGAGAATACGTCAAAAAAAATGTAATTAATTCTGGTGTTTCTAAAGTTATGATCGAAAGAACTTCAAATAAATGCTACGTAACTATTTATACTTCGAGACCTGGGTTTGTAATTGGAAAAAAAGGAAGTGATATTGATAAGATTAAAAACAATCTTTCCAAATTCACAAAGAATGAAGTTGCCTTAAATATTAAAGAAGTTAAGAAACCAGAAACAAATGCTTATTTAGTTGCTGAAAATATTGCACAACAATTAGTTAAAAGAATTTCTTATAGACGAGCGATGAAAAGAGCTATGCAATCTTGCTTACGACTTGGTGCAAAAGGAATAAAAGTTTCAGTCAGCGGAAGATTAGGTGGTAATGAGATTGCAAGAACAGAATGGTTAAGAGATGGTAGCATACCATCTCATACTCTAAGAGCGGATATAGATTATGCTGAAGCAGAGGCGCTCACAACATATGGTATTATTGGTATTAAAGTTTGGATTTATAAAGGTGAGGTTTTTGCAAAAGAATTTAGCCAAGAAACTAACAAAGTAATTTCTAAAGGGGATAAATAATATTATGTTACAACCAGTTAGAACTAAATGGAGAAAAGCTCATAAGGGAAGAATACACGGCAAAGCATCAAGGGCTAACTTTATAAATTATGGAGCTTACGCTCTAAAAGCACTAACCCCTGAGAGAGTAACAGGTAAACAAATTGAGGCTGCAAGAGTAGCATTAACAAGACATATGAAAAGACAAGGAAGAGTTTGGACAAGAATATTTCCAAATATTCCAGTATCAAAAAAACCGATAGAAGTTCGTATGGGTAAAGGAAAAGGATCACCTGAATATTATGCTTGTAGAGTAAAACCAGGTAGAATTTTATTTGAAGTTGATGGTGTTTCGGAACAGATTGCTAAAGAAGCTCTATATAAAGCTTCAGCTAAATTACCAATAAAAACAAAAACAATTAAAAGATTTTTATAAAATGAAAAAACAAGAGATAAAAAAATTATCAAAAGATGAAATTTTAAAAAACATTGATAAGCTTAAGAAAGACCTTTTTAATTTTAGATTTCAAAAAGTTAATTCACAAGTAACTAATCCATCTAAGATAGGTGAAACAAAAAAAACAATAGCGAGACTTAAAACTTCATTAAAAGGGAAAATCAATGCCTAAAAAAATTTTAACAGGAGTAGTGGTGAGTGATAAGCCAAATAAAACAGTAACCGTTTTAATTGAAAGAAAGTATTCTCATCCAGTGTTAAAAAAAGTAATTAAAGTTAGAAAAAAATACAATGCTCATGATGAAAAGAATATTTACAAAGTAGGAGATAAAATATCAATTATAGAAAGCAAACCTTTTTCAAAAAATAAAAAATTTCAAGTTATGGAGAGTCCAAAATAATGATACAAGTTCAAACCGAATTACAAGTTGCAGACAACACAGGAGCAAAAAAAATAGAATGTATCAAAGTTTTAGGTGGGTCTAAAAGAAGATATGCCAGTATTGGCGATACTATTGTTATTGCTGTGAAAGAAGCAATTCCAAAAGGTAAAGTTAAGAAGGGTTCAGTCCATAAAGCAGTTGTCGTTAGAGTAAAAAAAGGGATCCATAGAGATGATGGATCAAAAGTAAAGTTTGATAATAATGCAGCAGTATTAGTTGATGATAAAGGTGAGCCAG
>CABZDW010000025.1 GCA_902524545.1 uncultured Pelagibacteraceae bacterium | reverse complement strand
AGACTTCCCCAAAGGATCCTCTTTGATTGAGTTTATGCGTAAAAAGTTTGGAAAAAGTTTATTTAAATTAATTTTATTAATGACTGTTTTTTATATGTTTATCTTTCTCTGCGCCGAAGTTACTGCTGTAGCTGTTTTAATCAATTATATCTCAGGTACAGAGCTTTGGATAACTGCTTTGATTGTACTTATATCTACACTTGCGTATACTTTGTCTGGAGGTTTAAGAGCATCAATTTTTACTGATAATATTCAGATGGTTGTTATTGGAGTTCTTTTGTTAATCTCTCTAGCTTACATAAGATTTTTTACAGGATCTGAATTTTCTTTTGATTTTATAAAAGAAAAAAATCCTCAACTATTAAGCTCATCTTATGTGCCAAGTTATACAGCTGGTTTAACTTTTTTTATTGCAGTAGCAGCAACTAATTTATTTCATCAAGGTAACTGGCAAAGAGTGTATGCTGCAAAAAATTTTGAAACTCTTAAAAAAAGCTTAATTATATCTTTTTTTATCATTATACCTGTCGTATTTTACATGGGATTTTCAGGAATGGTTGCTTTCTCTATAGACCCAACTATCAGACCAGATCTTGGTTTTTTTACATTATTACTCAAAGATCAAACAGAACTACTTTCTGTTGTAGTAATTATATTAGGTTTGGCATTAACCATCTCGACTGTAGATACTTTGGTAAATGCTATATCGAGTTTAATTGTGATAGACGGTAAAGCAACATTTAATCTAGATAGAAAAACAAATTATTTAAATTTATCTAAATATATAATTTTATTTTTATCTTTTATTTCTTTTATAGTTGCATCCAAAGGATTTGATATTTTATATTTATTTTTACTAGCTGATTTATTCTGTTGTGCTTTTGTACTTACCGTTTTTTACAGCTTTTATAATAAAAGCATTAACGAAAAAAATGCATATATTTCAATTATAATTGGTCTGATTGGAGGTTTTTTAATGTTTCCTGCTCCTGATTTCTCAAAAAGTTTATTAGTTGGTGTCCTTTTACCTAAAGAATTATTTACACCTATTGTGTCACAGTCATTATTATTTTTATCTTTTGTAATTGCAACTTTTTTGCCATTATTAGTTTTAAAAGCTAAAAGGTTTTAATATTACTCGATTGCATTAAAAAAATTAATGTCTATAAATCTGACACGATGTCGGTTAATCAAATTGTAATTAATAATCTTTCCAAAGTTTATGATAATGGTTTTAATGCGTTAAAAAAAGTCAGTCTTGAAGTTAAACAAGGTGAAATTCTTGCAATGCTTGGACCAAATGGTGCAGGGAAGACAACTTTAATAAGTATAATTTGTGGTATTGTAACACCATCATCCGGCACTGTTACTGTTGATAGTTTTGATATAATCAAAGATTACAGAGAGACAAGATCTAGAATAGGAATGGTTCCTCAAGAATTAAGTTTAGAGTCGTTTGAAACAGTTTTTGATACTGTATCATATTCGAGAGGTTTATATGGCAAATCCCCAAAACCAGGACACATAGAAAAAATTTTAAAAGATTTAAGTTTATGGGATAAAAAAGATCAAAGATTAAGACAACTGTCTGGCGGGATGAAAAGAAGAGTTTTAATCGCTAAAGCGCTATCTCATGAACCAAAGATATTATTTTTAGATGAGCCTACAGCTGGAGTAGATGTTGAATTAAGGAGAGACATGTGGATGGTTGTTGAAGATCTTAGAAAAACAGGGGTTACTATTATTTTAACTACTCATTATATTGAGGAAGCAGAGGCTATTGCAGATCGTGTTGCTGTTATTAACCAAGGCGAAATCATTGTTGTCGAAAACAAAAAAGAATTAATTAAAAAAATGGGCCACAAAAAATTAAACATTGAATTAAAGGAAAAAATTACAGAAATTCCAAAAGAATTAATTAAATATAACCTTGAGATAGACGATGAACACATGTCCTTAATTTATACTTATAATGTTGGGACTGAAAAAACTGGTATTACTAATTTATTACAAGATATTAAAGACACCGGTTTAAAGTTAAGGGATTTAAAAACAGAACAAAGTAATTTGGAGAAAATATTTGTAAATTTAGTTAAGGAGAGTAATGAAATTTAATTACTACGGTTTTAAAGCAATATATGTTCATGAGATGAATAGATTTTTAAGAACTGTAGGTCAATCTCTTCTTTCGCCTGTAATATCCACTTCATTATATTTTGTTGTTTTTGGATCAGTAATCGGAGGATATATTCAAAAAATTGACGGTGTTAGTTACGGTTCATATATCGTTCCAGGTTTATTAATGCTGACACTACTCACTCAGTCGATAAGTAACACTTCTTTTGGAATATTTTTCCCAAAATTTAATGGAACTATTAATGAGATTTTAGCAGCACCTATCTCAACTCTTGAAACAGTCTTAGCTTTTGTTGGAGCAGGAGCCACTAAAACTCTAATAGTTGGTGCCGTGATCTTTATTACAGCCTCCTTTTTTGCTGAAGTAACTGTTGAGCACCCTATGCTAATGATATTACTGTTGGTTTTAGTTTCTTTTACTTTTGCTTTATTTGGTTTCTTAATTGGCGTTGTGAGTAAAAACTTCGAACAAATGTCAATCATTCCATCATTAGTTATTACTCCAATGGTGTTTTTAGGGGGTAGTTTATATAGTTTGGATATGCTGCCACCATTCTGGCAAACTGTTTCTTATTTTAATCCAGTAGTTTATTTAATTGATGGTTTAAGATTTTCATTTTATGGAATATCAGATTTTAACATTTGGATAAGCGTAGGATCCATGGTCTCATTTTTAGCGATATGTGTTATTGCGGTCTCAATATTACTGAAGAAAGGCTATAATGTTAAATCCTAATAACCCCTTTCTAGGACAGTTGTTTACCAATATATAAGAGGAATTATATTTATTGGAATTGTTCAGCCTCTGTTGAGCCTTCCATTGCCGTAGTTGAACTTTTACCACTGCTTATTGTATTAGAAACTGCATCAAAATAAGATGTACCAACTTCTCTTTGATGTTTCACACTAGTGTAACCATCTTTTTCACGAGCAAATTCCTGTTCTTGAATTTTAGAATAAGCAGACATACCCTCTTTTTTATATTTTTCAGCAAGCTCAAAAATTGCAATATTCTGTGTATGAAATCCAGCAAGGGTAATAAATTGAAATTTATAACCCATAGCACTTATCTCTTTTTGGAAAGAAGCTATTTCAGTATCTGATAAATGTTTTTTCCAGTTAAAAGATGGTGAGCAATTGTAAGCTAAAAGTTTGCCAGGATATTTTTCATGGATTGCATCAGCAAATTTTTTTGCCTCTTCAAGATTTGGTGTTGCAGTTTCGCACCAAATTAAATCCGAATAGGGTGCATATGCTAAACCTCTAGATATAGCCTGATCAATTCCAGCTTTAACATAGTAAAAACCCTCTGGTGATCTTTCACCAGTTAAGAACGGTCTATCATTATCGTCATGATCATTTGTAATTAATTTTGCTGCATTTGCATCTGTTCTGGCTAAAATTATTAAAGGTACATCAGCGATATCAGCTGCTAACCTAGCAGCTTTTAAGTTTTTAATCATCGTACCTGTTGGAACTAATACTTTACCACCCATATGCCCACATTTTTTTTCACTCGCCAGTTGATCTTCAAAATGAACGCCAGCA
>CABZDW010000024.1 GCA_902524545.1 uncultured Pelagibacteraceae bacterium | reverse complement strand
GCCAACATTTGCCTCTACTTTAAATTCTCGCTTCATTCTATCAACAATAATATCTAAATGTAATTCTCCCATACCTTTTATGATGGTTTGACCTGACTCCTCGTCTGAAGTCACTCTGAATGAAGGGTCCTCTTTTGCTAATCTTCCCAAAGCCTCACCCATTTTTTCTTGATCAGCTTTAGTTTTAGGTTCTACTGCAATTTCTATTACTGGATCTGGGAATTCCATAGGTTCTAAAAGAACACTATTTTCTTCATCACATAAAGTGTGTCCGGTAATAGTATTCTTTAGACCGGCTAAAGCAACAATATCACCAGCATTGGCCTCCTTGATATCCTCTCTTGAATTTGCATGCATCAATAACATTCTACCAACTCTTTCCTCTTTCTCTTTTGATGAGTTATAAACAGCTGTTCCAGTTTTAATAGTACCAGAATAAATTCTTATAAAGGTTAATGATCCGACAAAAGGATCATTGGCAACTTTGAAAGCAAGAGCTGAAAATGGTGCGTTATCTTCAAATTTCATATCCATTTCATCATCACTACCTAATTTAGTTCCCTTAATAGAACCAATATCAACTGGGCTCGGTAGATAATTGACAACAGCATCTAATAAAGGTTGCACACCCTTATTTTTGAAGGCTGAGCCTGTCATAACAGGAACAAAATCAAAATTTAAGGTACCTTTTCTTATACATTTTATTAAATCCTCTTCTTTTATATCCTCACCATTTAAATATGACTCCATTAATTTTTCATCCTGTTCAACTGCTGCTTCAACTAGTTCAGTCCTATATTTTTCAGAAATTTCCTTTAAATCCTCTGGAATATCTTTGTACTCCCATTCAGCACCTAAAGCTTCATTTTTCCAAACTTGAGCTTTCATTTTAACTAAATCAACAACACCTGTTAAGGAGGCCTCGATACCAACAGGAACCTGGATAACCAGTGGCTTAGCACCTAATCTATCTTTTATCATCTCTACACACCTAAAGAAATCAGCTCCAGTTCTGTCCAATTTATTTACAAAACAAATCCTTGGAACTTTGTATTTATCTGCTTGTCTCCAAACAGTTTCCGACTGAGGTTCAACACCTGCAACACCATCAAAAACCGCTACAGCTCCATCTAAAACTTTAAGAGATCTCTCAACTTCAATAGTAAAATCAACATGTCCAGGAGTATCAATGATATTTATTCTATGGTCTTGCCAAAAACAAGTTGTTGCGGCTGATGTAATTGTGATACCTCTTTCTTGTTCTTGTTCCATCCAGTCCATGGTTGCAGCACCATCATGAACTTCTCCAATTTTATGACTCTTTCCTGTATAATATAAAATTCGTTCTGTCGTAGTGGTTTTTCCAGCATCAATATGGGCCATGATACCAATATTTCTATATTTATCTAAAGTATGAGTTCTAGACATAATTATTTACCACCTAAAATGTGCAAATGCTTTATTTGATTCTGCCATTTTATGAACATCCTCTTTTTTTTTGACTGCAGCTCCTTTTTTCTCATAAGCATCATAAAGCTCATTAAAAATTTTATCTGACATGTTTTTATCTTTTCTTTTTCTTGCAGAGTCTATTAACCATCTAATTGCTAAAGCTTGAGCTCTTTTATTTTTTACTTCAACTGGAACTTGATAGGTAGCTCCACCAACTCTCCTAGATCTAACTTCAACAGTTGGTTTAATATTATTAATTGCCTCATTAAAAATATTTATTGGCTCATCTTTTGATTTAGTTTTGATTTTATCAATAGCATCATAAACAATTTTTGAAGCTATGCCTCTTTTACCATCGTACATGAGATTGTTTATTAATTTTGGAATAATAGTTGAATTAAATTTTGGGTCTGGAACTATGTCTTTTTTAGGTTGTGATTTTTTTCTAGACATTTTTATTTACCCTTTTTGGTTCCATATAAAGATCTTCTTTTTTTTCTATTTGCAACTCCTTGGGTATCAAGATTTCCTCTTAATATGTGATACCTCACACCAGGTAGATCCTTGACTCTTCCACCTCTTATTAAAACAACTGAGTGCTCTTGCAGATTATGACCTTCGCCTGGTATATATGCTGTAACTTCAAAACCATTAGATAACCTCACTCGTGCAACTTTTCTTAAAGCTGAATTAGGTTTTTTTGGTGTAGTTGTATAAACCTTAACACAAACACCTCTTTTCAAAGGTTGTTTTTGTAAAGCAGGAACTTTATTCCTCTTAACTTGTTTAACTCTTTTTTTTTTTAACAATTGGTTAATTGTTGGCATAAAATTATTAAATTAATTATATTTTTGATGAAATAACTGACAGGTCAATTATGGCAGCGTTTAGTACATTCGATTAGTACTACATTCCAACCAAAAACATCGCCAAAATACTTATTAATTGAACTTTGTCAAACAAAACCTGTGGTTTAAGTCAGTTTTTTCTATTGATTTGCTTGGGTTTCTGAGGCTTCAATCTTTTCTTGTTCAGATAAGAATTCGTTATCATCATCGAGTGCTTTTTTATTCCATCTATTTTTGATATTACCTGTTCCAGCAGGTACCAATCTACCAACGATTACATTCTCTTTTAATCCATTTAATGGGTCAATTTTACCTTTAATTGCAGCATCTGTTAAAACTCTTGTAGTTTCTTGGAATGAAGCAGCAGAAATAAATGACTCCGTTTGTAATGATGCTTTTGTAATGCCCATTAAAACTCTTTCTCCAATTGCTGGAGTTTTATTTTCTGATTTAAGTTTTTCATTCATGTTATCAAATTTTATTCTATCAACAATTTCTCCTGGTAAATAAGAAGAATCCCCTGAAGATTTCACCTCAACTTTTTTTAACATTTGTCTTAGAATAGTTTCAATATGTTTATCATTTATGATAACACCTTGGAGTCTATAAACTTCTTGAACTTGGTTAACAAAATATTCCGTTAATTCTTTTATACCTAAAATTCTTAAAATATCATGTGGTAAAGGCTGACCATCAAGAAGATATTCACCTTTTTTAATTTTTTCGCCTTGGTTAAAGTTAATATGTTTGCCTTTAGGAATTAAATAATTTGATGGTTCATTTCCATCTTCTGGAACAATTGAAATTCTTTGTTTGCCTCTTACTTCTTTTCCAAAAATGACTTGTCCATCATTTTCTGCAATAATTGCACTATCCTTTGCTTTTCTTGCTTCAAATAATTCAGCAACTCTTGGTAGTCCACCGGTAATATCTTTTGTTTTCGTTGTTTCTTTTGGAAGTCTAGCTATTACATCTCCTGCAGAAACTTTTTGTCCATCTTTAACTGATAAAATAGAGTCTGGAACGAGATAATATCTTGCTTCATTATCATCTGCTTTTTTAATTACATTACCTTTGTCATCTCTAAGAGTGATTCTTGGTTTTAAATCATTACTTTTGGATTGTGCTCTCCAATCTATTACGGATTTAGATGATATTCCTGTGGCATCATCTGTAGTTTCTTGAATTGAAACACCATCAATTAAATCTACATAACTTGAAATACCACTTTTCTCAGCAATAACAGGCGTAGTATAAGGATCCCATTCACAAATTTTGGTATTTGCTTTTACTTTGTCACCATTTTTAAAAAATAGTCTCGATCCGTATGCAACTTTATAAATTGCAATTTGTACTCCATTATCATCCTCGATAGAAAGTTGAGTATTACGTCCCATTACTATCAGGTTCTTTTTAGAGTCCTCTAGAATGTTTGAATTCAAGATTTTTAAAGTTCCCTCATTTTTGCTTACTATTTGTGAGTCTTGTTTTACTGAAGCTGTTCCACCAACGTGAAAAGTTCTCATTGTAAGTTGGGTTCCAGGTTCACCAATTGATTGTGCCGAAATCATTCCAATTGCCTCGCCAACATGAACCATTTTACCTCTTGATAAATCCCTACCGTATGAAGTAGCGCAAACACCTTCTTTTGAACCACACGTCATGACTGAATAAACTTTAATCGATTTAATACCTGCCGCATCAATTTTATCGCATCCTGCCTCATCAATCATTGTTAACTTTTTCAAAATAACATCACCTGTTAAAGGATGTTTAACATCATCAAAAGTCATTCTTCCTAAAGCTCTTTCTGACAAACTAACTACAACATTTCCACCTTCTAATATTTCAGAAAGCTCTATAAATCCTGGATTTTTACAATCACAGTCTTTTTTAGTAATTGTTAAATCTTGCGCCACGTCACATAATCTTCTAGTTAAGTATCCTGAGCTTGCTGTTTTTAATGCTGTATCAGCTAAACCTTTTCTTGCTCCATGGGTAGAGTTAAAATATTCTAAAGCAGTTAATCCCTCTTTAAAATTTGAAGTAATTGGACTTTCAATAATTTCACCTGAAGGTTTCGCAATAAGACCCCTCATACCAGCCAATTGTTTCATTTGAGCAGCTGAACCTCTAGCGCCACTGTCAGCCATCATAAATACTGAGTTAATCTTTAAACCTTCTTCAGTCTTTTCAGTTGCGGAAATACCTTTCATCATTTCGCCAGCTACTTGATCAGTACATTTTGACCAGGCATCAACAACTTTATTATACTTTTCGCCTCTGGTAATTAATCCTTCTGCATATTGAGTCTCATAGTCTGCTATTTGTTTTTTAGTATCATCAATTAGCTTATTTTTACTTTCAGGTATAACAAGATCATCTTTACCAAAAGAGATCCCAGCTT
>CABZDW010000023.1 GCA_902524545.1 uncultured Pelagibacteraceae bacterium | reverse complement strand
CAAAGAAAACAAGGTATCCCCGGTAAAAATTTTTTTATCCAAAAAAAAATGAAAAGCGATATGACCGCTTGTATGACCTGGTATGTGATAAATTTTTGTCTCAAAATTTTCACCTTTCCATTTTTGATTATCTTCAACAAGTATATCAATTTCTGGAATACGATTTTTATCTTCTTTAAATCCAACTATTTTAGAACTATATTTTTTCTTTAATTCTGAGTTGCCACCTACATGATCATAATGATGATGGGTATTAAGAATATATTTTAAATCGATGTTATTATTTTCAACATATTTGATAATGGGTGCTGCCTCACCAGGGTCAACAACACACCCAATACCTTTAGTATCGTCGATTAACAAGTAACTATAATTGTCTTGTAAACACCTAATTATTTCTACTCTCATGTTATTTTTCAATTAAGAATATACCTAATTCTGCAAATAAATTTTTATAAAATAAATTAGAATTATTTATATTTGACGTATTTTTATTAGTCAAAGCTAAGGATTTAAAGATTTTAAAGTTTATAATTTTTGAAAATTTAACAAAATCCTTAATCGTACACATATGGATATTTGGGGTGTTATACCAATCATTTGGTAATGACTCTGTGATTGGCATAGTTCCTTTGATTAGCAAATTTAATCTTACTTTCCAATGACCAAAATTTGGAATTGTTATGATAGCTTTCTTTCCAACTCTTAAAAGTTCCTTTATAACAATTTCAGGATTTACGAAGGCTTGTAAAGTTTGACCTAGAATGACATAATCAAAAGAATTATTTGGAAATTGTTTTAAATCAAATTCCGCGTTTCCTTCAATTACAGTAAGTCCTTTTGATACGCAGGTTTGAACTTTATCCTTTGAAATCTCCATTCCTCTCGCATCAACATTTTTATTCTTTTTTAATGACGCCATTAGTGTACCGTCATCACATCCCACATCCAAAACTCTTGTTTTTTCTTCGATTAAATCAACTATTATTTCGTATTCTGTTTTCACAATTATCTCTCTGAGTAAGATTTATCTAAAAAATTTTTAAGAGTTTTCAAAAAGTCTGGAACATCTAATAAAAAAGAATCATGCCCTTTGTCAGATTTTATTTCAACAAAACCAACATCAGCACCAATTGCATTAAGAGCAATAACTATATCTTTATTTTCTTGAGTTGGATAGAGCCAGTCTGACGTGAAAGATATTACAAAAAACTTAGCCTTAGTTTTTTTAAATGCATTAGACAAATTACCATCAAATTGTTTAACTAAATCAAAATAATCCATTGCTCTTGTAATATAAAGATAACTATTGGCATCAAATCGATCTACAAAAACCGACCCTTGATATCTTAAATAGCTCTCTATTTGAAAATCTGCATCAAATCCAAATTTAAGTGCATCTCTTTCTTGTAATTTTCTTCCAAATTTTTCTTGTAAACCCTTTTTAGACAAATAAGTTATATGAGCAGCCATTCTTGCTACTGATAACCCTTTATCAGGAAGAGTATTGTTAGATAAATATTTTCCGTCTGACCAATTATGATCTGATGCTATCGCTTGTCTACCCAATTCATTAAAAGCAATATTTTGAGCAGAATGACTAGAGGTACATGCAATCGGTACTACTGTACTGGCTTTATCTGGATAATTACTGATAAATTGCAAAACTTGCATTCCTCCCATCGATCCTCCAATAACTGAAAAAAGTTTTTTTATCTCAAAATGATCTAATAAATTTACTTGTGCGTTGACCATGTCATTAATAGTAATAACTGGAAAATCTGTACCATAAGTTTTATTTGTATTAGGATCTTTGTGGCTTGGACCATATGAGCCCATACAACCACCTATAACATTTGCACAAATTACAAAATATTTATTCGTATCTATCGATTTGTTAGGACCCACTGCGTAAGACCACCAACCTTCTTTTTTGGTGACAGGATTAATACCCGTAACAAATTGATCACCGGTAAGCGCATGAAAAACAAGGATTGCATTATCTTTATTTTCATTAAGTGAACCATAAGTTTCATATGCTATTGGAAAATTATTTATCGTTTTACCACAATCAAGTTTCAATGATTTTTTAATAATAAGTGTTTTTATATATTCTTTAATATTCATAATTTTCCGAGCTAATTATTGAATTGTGAGAAAAAAAACTTTTTTAGCGGTTTTTTTAAAGCGCTCGCAATTCAGGTAAATCAGCGCATAAATTTTGTACAAGATGTTATTTAGTATGTCAATTTTTAAAATATCTGAATTAATTCTATATGAAAAATTGTTATTTTATTTATAAAGGGGCTAAAATTTAGAAGATGACAACTGTAAAATTTAAAAGATTTGATATCGAGGCCTATCAACCTGGTAAATCAACTGTTAAGAGATTAAAGAAAATTATTAAACTTTCAGCAAATGAGTCGGCTCTTGGAGTAAGCGCGATGGCCAAGAAGGCAATATCAAATAATAAATTAGATCTTTTCAGATATCCCGACGGAAAGTCCAGAGAATTACGAGCCCAGATTTCAAAAAAATTTAATTGTGATAAAGAAAAAATTATTTGTGGAGCTGGTTCAGATGAAGTTATTCAAATGTTATGTCAGCTTTTTCTAAAACCAAAAGATGAGGTAATCCTTCCTCAATTTAGTTTTTTGATGTACAGAATATATACAAAAATAGTTGGAGCGAAAGTTATTTTTGCTAAAGAAAAAAATTTTAAAGTTTCTGTTTCGGAAATAATTAAGAATGTAAGTAATAAAACAAAAATTGTATTTCTTGCCAATCCAAATAATCCAACTGGTACTTACTTAACTAATTTTGAATTAACTAATTTAAGAAAAAGATTAAGAAAAAATATTTTACTTGTCGTAGATGATGCTTATGCAGAGTACATGCTAAATAGAGACTATAAATCTGGTTTAGATTTATTTAAAAATAAAGAGAATGTTTTTATATTAAGGACGTTTTCAAAAATTTATGGATTGTCGTCCCTAAGAATTGGGTGGGGATATGGTTCAAAAAAAATTATAGATGCTTTAAATGTTATTAAACCACCTTTCAATGTTAATGAAGTAGCTCAAAAAGCAGCAATTGAGTCGCTCAAGGATAGTAAATTTATTTCACGTTCTGTAAAACATAATTTTTTTTATGCAACAAAATTGAAAGATTTTTTGAGCACTTACGATATTAGCTCAAATAACGTTTCTGCTAACTTCCTATTATTGAATTTCAATAAATGCAAAATAAGAGCTAAAAGCTTTTATGAAAAATTGAAAAAAAAAGGAATCATTTTAAGGTCTACTGAAGAAGGCTATAAAATAAAAAATATGTTACGATTAACAGTAGGATCAAAAGAGGAAAATATAAAATTTATTAAAGCAACACAAAACATATTTAGAAAATGAGAAATGTATTAATTATAGGCTGTGGATTATTAGGCTCATCCTTATTAAGGAAAATCTCAAAAAAAAAAATAGCGAAGAAAATATTTATTTATGAAAAATCAAAATCAAATATCTCTAAAATAAAAAGACTTAGATTACCAGGAACAATTGTTAAATCACTTAAAGATGGTTTGGTAAATTCAAATTTAGTGATTGTTTGTACATCAACAAGTGAATATAAAGAACTTATTCTCGAAATTAATAAAACTATTTCGCCGAAGACACTGATTACTGATGTAGGGTCCTCAAAAACAGAGTCATCAAAAATTATTAATAAATTTTTGAAGCACGGTATAAATTGGATAAGGAGTCACCCTATCGCAGGATCAGAAGTGAGTGGACCTGAATTCGGAAAAGCGGATATGTTTGAGGATAAATGGTGTATATTAATTAAGGATAAAAAAACTAGTTCTAAGAATTTGAAATTTTTAATTTCTTTTTGGAAAAAGATAGGCTCAAAAACTGTCATCATGAATTCAGAAAAACATGACAAGGTTTTTTCTATTACGAGTCATTTACCACATTTAATTGCCTATAATTTAGTTAAATCAGCCCAAGATTTCGAAAAAATACTTAAATTTGGCCTTATCAAATATAGTGCTGGGGGGGTTGAGAGATTTTTCAAGAATAGCTGCTTCAAATGAAATTATGTGGAGAGATATTTTTTTTGATAACAAAAATAATATTACAAAAGCGATAGATTTATTTATCAAAAACTTAAAATCTTTCAAAAAAGATATAAATTCTAAAAATAATAAATCAATTTTAAAAAAATTATTGCAAACTAAAGAAGTAAGATCTAAAATTATCAAATTAAAACAGGATGTAAACAAACCCAACTTTGGTAGAGATTAATAATTACTAATATTACTTACTTTTTTAACTTTTAGATTTGCTGTTTTATCAATTAATTTTATTGTTTGTATTGTTGACATTACTACCACCCTTTTTTTTGGTCCATAAGCATGAATAAATCTTGACTTATTTAGACACATACCAACATGTCCTTTCCAAAACAGGATATCCCCTTTAAGCCAATTTTTACTTCGTTTTCTTTTACAAAATTTTATTTGGTCTTTTGTATCTCTTGGAAAAAATATTCTATTGTAATAAAAATAGATTTGAATTAATGCTGAACAATCAATCCCAGCACAAGTTTTTCCACCCCATAAGTATTTTGTGTTCAAAAAGAATTTAAATATTTTGATATAATTTTTTTCATAATGATCAATATTTTTGATATCATTCTTTTTGATCCATCTATTTTTTTCAAATTCTATATATTTTTTGTTTTCATTTCTTACACATAGACCAGATCCAAAATATAGATAATGATTTGAGGATAAAAATCTTCTACCTTTTTTAAAGAAAATTCTAGATTTAATTTTTGAAATTTTATGTGAAGGCTTAAAATTTTCTAAAAAATTATCTTTTTTAATATATCCAATATAATTGTCATAATGGGTTTTTATTTTTATGTAATTTTTTCTTTTTAATAGAACTTTAAATTTCTCTCCATATAAAATTTGTGAAACTACCTCAGAATTGGTAGACGGTTTTAAGTAAACGTTAGCAACAGATTTATTTAAAAAATTATTTTTCACTTAGTTGTAGTTTATTTTTCATAATCCATAAAACTATTAAGGAAGGAATTACCATTAGCGCTGTTAAAATAAAAAATATTCCCCAATCACCGTTTAACCAATCAACAAGGGCGCCAGAGGAGGAGGCTAAAGTTGTTCTTCCAGCAGTACCTATTGATGCTAAGAGCGCATATTGAGTTGCTGTATAGGCCCTGTCTACGAGCATAGATATAAAGGCTACAAAAGCTACTGTTGCGAATGCAGCAGCTATATCATCAAAAATAACTGCAATAGCAAATAAAAATTCTGATTTATCGCTCCAGGCCAATACACTAAACAAAAGGTTAGTACTTGCCATCATTACTCCAGCAAAAAACATCGCTTTTAAAACCCCGGATCTTATGACAAAAAGTCCACCTAAAAGAGTAAACGTCACAGTAGTGATCCAACCTAACGTTTTGGAGTAAATAGCGATATCTGATTTACTAAAACCTATTTCTTTATAAAAAATTATAGACATCCTTCCAAGAAATGCCTCCCCCACTTTAAATAAAAAAACAAATCCTAAAATTCCTAGAGCAATTGAAAAGCCATTTTTTTTAAAAAAACTAATGATTGGGCCACTAATTGTTCCAGCAACCCAAGTTATCAATTTTGTAAACACATTTTCATTTTTAAATTGAGATGATATCAATTTATCATTTTCTTTTTGTTGATTTTGTCTATCTAAATTTCCGTACTCATCAACGAACATTAAGCCAATATTCATTAAAATTACTAAAATCCCTAAAATCAAAAAAGTTAGTTGCCAATAATTTTCAAAACCAATATTTTGTAGAATATCTGCTGCAAATAATGATAGTACTCCACCTAGCTTGTATCCTGTCCACCAACCAACAACTGCCATTGCAGCCCCAGCAGCCATGGATTTTCCCTCATTCTCATCAATCTGTTCAATTCTTAAAGCATCAACCGTAATATCTTGAGTTGATGATGCTATAGCAATTATTAAGCCTACTGCAACAACTAAAGCCAAATTTTCAGATGGATCGAGTAAACTCCAAAGAGCGAGAGAGAGTAAGATGATAATTTGCATCAAAACAATCCATCCTCTTCTGTGACCTATTTTTTTTGTTAAAAATGGTATTTGTATTCTATCTATTAAAGGTGCCCACAAATAATTAAAAGCATAAACTGTAAAAATTAATCCTGCCCATCCAACAGTTGATCTACTTAATCCATCTTCTTTTAACCATAAACTTAGACTACTTCCAATCAAAACCCATGGAAAACCTGATATTGCACCAAGTAATAAAATTTTTAGCATTCTTTTGTCAAAATAAATTGAGAACATTTCAGACAAAGAGTTTTTTTTAAATTTCATCAAATTTAATTCCTCCAAAAAGACGGTAAAAATAATACAAGGATTGCAAATAATTCTAATCTACCCAAAATCATACCAAAACTCAAAATCCACTTAGAGATATCAGGTAGCGATGAAAAATTTCCGTTTGGCCCAATAGTTGAACCTAGGCCAGGTCCTACATTTGAAATAGATGTTGCAGCACCAGAAATTGAGGTAATAAAGTCAAGACCTGTTAAAGATAATAATGCTGTAATTGCAAAAAAAATTACTAGATACATGTAAATAAAAGAGATAATTGATGCGGTAAACTTATCATCAACAGGACTTTGGTTATATTTTAGGACGAAAATTCCCTTAGGATAAATAATTTTTTTAAGTTGATTCAAAACAAATGAATAAAGTATTTGAAATCTAAATATTTTTATACCACAGGTGGTTGAGCCAGCACATCCACCGATAAACATTAAACCTATAAATATGATTAAAGGAAATCCACCCCAGTTATCAAATTGTGCATTTACATATCCTGTTCCTGTCAAAATTGATATTACATTAAATAAAACTGTTCTGAAATTTAGTTCAGATGATTTATCTAAAAACAAATAAATTGATAAGATAAGAATACTTATTAAGGTTACTTTTAAAAAAGTTCTAATTTGAATATCTGAAAAAAAAATTCTTCTGTTACCGTTTAAGAATTTGATATAAGCGATAAAAGGTAAACTTCCCAAGATAATAAAAATCATTGCTGAAATTTCTATTGGAAAACTGTTAAAGAAACCAAGAGATTCGTTATAGTTTGAAAATC
>CABZDW010000022.1 GCA_902524545.1 uncultured Pelagibacteraceae bacterium | reverse complement strand
GCACTCTAAGTTTTTGATATGGTTTTAAGAAAGAAATAATAATTGGTAGTGAAATGATTGACAACAGACATGAATAAAAAAAATACTTATGATTTAAACCTGCAAACCACAATACAACAATACCGCTTATAGCTATAAGTAACGAGGTACCCAAGTCTGGTTGTATAATTACTAAACTCATTGGAATAAAAATAATTATTAGTGAAAAGCTAATTGCGTAGAAAGAATTTACATGTTGCATCTTCATCCTATGAAAATATTTTGCTAAACATAAAATTATAAAAATCTTCATTAGTTCGGATGGCTGAAGATTTAAAAAATAGAGATCAATCCATCTTTGTGATCCAGATGCTGTAATACCAAAATTTATGGTCCAAATTAACATTCCCAAAATAATTGCATATGATAGATAACCAAGAGAAAACCAAAATTTAATATTTATAAATGAAATCATGATCATCATTGAAAAGAAAATTATAAATTTTATGAAGTGACTTCTTGTATGAAATAGGATTTCACCTCCATCTGTAGAATACATTGTTCCAAGGCTAATAAATCCCAGAATCAGTAAACAGGTCAAAAGCACATAATCCAAATTTCCAACTTTCTGAAAAATATTATTCTTGTTATTAAATCTAGTATATTGGTACATCAAATATCCAAATATTTTTTGTTATCATAATTTTTTCTAATTTCATGTCTATCAATGACTTTTTTGAATAATTCTTTCGCTAGTGGAGCTGCAACAGTTCCTCCCGAGCCACCGTGCTCTATAATTATACTCAGTGCATACCTTGGATTTTTGTAAGGCCCAAAAGCGACATATAACGCATGATCTCTTTCTTCATAAGGAATTTGAAATGTTTTGAGATCTAACTCGCGATCTATATCAGTTATTCTCTTAACCTGCGACGTCCCAGTTTTACCAGCAAATTGATATTTAGGATCGTCTAATCGAGATCTATATGAAGTTCCTCTTAACTCATTTGTTGAGCTAAACATAGCATCTTGCACAATTTTAATATTTCGTGATTTTTTATACAAGGGAGTAAACTTATCATCATAATTTTTATCATCATCAAGCACTATTTTTGGATAAATTTTATATCCTCCATTGGCTATTTGTGCAGTCATCAAGCACAATTGTATTGGAGTTGTTTGAATGAATCCTTGACCAATACCAGTTATTATTGTTTCTCCAAGCAACCAATTTTTTCCGAGCGCATTTTTTTTCCATTCTGTATTAGGAATTAACCCCTTTTTCTCATTATCAAATATATCATTAAAAACTTTTTTACCTAGGCCAAATTTTTTAGCTGTAATACTTAATCTGTCTACACCTAATCTTCTTGCGACCTCATAAAAATATGTATCACAAGATTGTTTCATTCCTTCCCTCAAATTTACAAATCCATGACCCTCTTTCTTCCAACAATGATAAGTTTGCCCGTATAATTCCAATGGATTTTCATGTCCTTTACAATGAACTGTGAAGTCTGGACTAATAATTTCATTTTCTAATGCTGATAGTGCTACAATTGGTTTTATTGTTGATCCTGGAGAATAGTTTCCTGACAAAGATTTATTTACCAAAGGTTTCATTGGATTATTTCGTATGAGCTGCCATTCGTCTTGGCTAATTCCAAACACAAATGAATTAGGATCAAAAGATGGTGAAGAATGCATTGCAATTATTGCACCAGTGTAAATATCCATTACACATATAGATCCTGCTTTTTCCTCTAATAACTTATTGGCTAACTCTTGGATTTTAGTATCGATTGTAAGTTTGATTGTCTGTCCTTTGTCACCTTTTTGGAACGCTAATTGGCTAATCCTTCTTCCATAAGCATTAACTTCATATCTCTCAACGGAATTTGAACCGATTAGTTTCCTCTCAAATGATTTTTCTAGACCTGTTTTACCAACTTTTAATCCAGGCACAAATTTTTCTTTAATATTTTCATTAGTTAAAATATCATTTTCATTTGCCTGACTAACATAGCCTAAAATATGAGTAAAATTTTCTTTATATGGATAATCCCTTGAAATTGAAATGACTGGTTTAACTCCATTTAAATCATAAAGGTGATTATTTATTTTAGAAAATTTTTCCCAACTTAAATTATCTGCTACAACTAATGTTTCCCAAGGCTTAATTTCATTCTTTTTTTTTAAAATTTTTTTAAATTGTTTGTCACTCAACTCCAATAATTCTTTCACTCGATAAATTACATATCTAAAATCCTCAACTTCTTCTGGTATAATATGAAGTTGGTAAGCCTCAAAATTTCCAGCAATGGTGTTTCCAAAATAGTCTTTAAACTCACCTCTAATTGGGGGTAACTTCCATTCACGTATTCTATTTTTATCAGAGAGCGTCAAATATTTTTTATTTTCTTTAACTTGTAAAAAAAATAATCTGCTAACTATTCCACCTAGTATTATAATTTTAGCTGTCCCAAGGATAAACATTCTACGATTTAATGAATTTAATTTAGTTGCGCTATCACTTATATTAATCATCTAAACTTTTTAAAAACCTCTTAAAAAATATTGAAAATACTATGTAAAATAAAAATGTAAAAAAATTATTCACAATAAAAAGCGTAATATCTAATTCATAAGAAAAAAACAAAAATAAAACTGTATAATTAATTGAGTTAATCAAACTAATTATAAATAAGAAATAGAACCAGTCTTTTATTAAATTTGGGCTAATGGTAATATTTCTAAGGTAAGTTGCAAATATACAAATCAACATATATGATAGAGAACTCAAACCTAATGGTAAGCCTACAACGGTATCATTAACTAGCCCTGCTACAAAAACTAAAAAATAATCAAATCGTTGATATGCTTTCAAAGCAAAATAAAAAATTAGTATAAATGGAAAATTAAAAGAAAAGTAATCTATATTTAAGTAATTTAGATCAAATTCATTAAATACAGATATAAAAAGTGCAAGAATTGGTAACCATATATAAACCTTATAAAATAAACTTTTCTTTTCAAATTTAATCACTTGTCTTTCCTTTTCGCATTATGCATTCTTTGTATTCTGGAGTACCTACTTTAAAGCCAGTGCTGAAAAGTTTTTTTGATTGACACTTCGAGCTATAAATTAAATTTAACCTTAAAAATTCTAATTCATCTTGATCTAAATTATGTTGTTGGATAACATTTTTTTGAAAATCATTCTCTGCTTTTAATATCTCAATTTGTTTATTTAATTCGTTAGTCAAAGTATTTAATTCTTGGTTCTCCTCTAGAAATTTAGTGTTACTTTCCTCTAGAATTTGTAATTCATCGCTTATCAAGTCTAATTTTATTTGTTCAGTATTTGAAGAAAACTTTGTTTGTTCATTTTCTTCAATCTCAACAGCTATTGGCATTAACTCATCAATCTCTGCAAAAACATATTTTAATTGAGTAAAGTCACTGTAAAAGTTAATCAATATTTTTTCCGTTTTATCTTTTAGATCAATAGTTCCAACAGGAATTCCACTTTTAAAGATTGAGCCAGTTCCTGATGTGTATGCAATTCCTTTGTCAAAAATTTTGTTAATTAAATCGTTTTTGATATACTTTATTTCTCCTTTTCTATCTCCATTACCGACAACAATTGCTTGTACATTTCCAGGCGTAATAGAAACTGGAATATTTGAATTTAAATCTGTTAATAATAATACTCTTGAATTTGTATAATTTACCTCAATAACCCTTCCTACAAGGTAACTTCGATCATAAATATTTGTTCCTATCTTTATTTTTTCCTTACTTCCTTTGTTGATTATAATTGATCTTAAAAAAGGACTTTCATGGTCAACAATTACCTTTGCCAAAATTTTATTTGAAGTAAAGCTATAACCGTCAATAAGACTTTTAAGTTCCTCATTCTCACTCTTAATAATTTTAGTTGAAATGTTTTCAGATTTTAGTTGATCTAATTCCTCTCTGGTCGTTTTGTACTCTTTATAATAATTAGTATATTCATTTAAATTAAGATAAGAAGATTTGATAAAATTTTCTGGTATTGAAACTATAAAGGAAGATCGATAAACAATTTCTTTGATAATTGACTTTGTTACAGTTATCGCCTTGAAATTAAAATTAGATAAAACAATTATAAAGATTGAAAAAAAAACTAAAGTTAATAAAGAAAATTTCTGTTTAGTGCTTTTTTTTAAAAAAGCAGACCTAATTGCTATTATAAAATCATCTCTGCTTTCGGCCATCTTTCTTAATATTCAGTCAGCATCGTAGAGAATGTTTGTTCCTGATCCAGAGCTTTACCAGTTCCGATAGCAACGCATGACAATGGGTCCTCAGCAATGTGTACCGGTAATCCTGTTTCTTTAGAAAATCTTCTGTCTATGTTTTTTAATAAAGCTCCACCTCCTGTCAAAGTTAAACCCATATCAACAAGGTCTGCAGACAATTCAGGTGGTGTTGCCTCAAGAGCGTCTTTGATACCGTTGACCATATCTCTTAAAATACCATCTAGAGCCTCAGCGGTGTCTTCCTCTGTAATATTTACTTCTTTTGGAGTTCCCGATCTTAAATCTCTACCCTTTACTGCGTAAGTATTATTATTTGATGGAATTGCAGTGCCAACTTCTTTTTTAATTTTTTCAGCTGTGCTGTCACCTATCATTAGATTATACTCTTTTCTCATATAGTTGACTAAAGCTCCATCCATAGCATCTCCAGCTACTCTCAAAGATTTTGAATATACCAAACCTCCTAATGACATAACAGCAATCTCACTTGTTCCACCCCCAATATCGACAACCATTGACCCTGTGGCTTCTGATATTGGCAAACCTGCACCAATCGCTGCAGCTATGGGCTCCTCAATTAATTGAACTCTTCTAGCACCTGCCGCTAAAGCACTATCTTGAATTGCTTTTCTTTCAACTGGAGTAGAGCCAGTGGGTACGCAAATTAATATTCTTGGATTAGCAAATGTTCGACCTTTGTGAACTTTTTTTATGAAATGTTTGATCATTTCCTCAGTGACTATAAAATCAGCAATAACACCATCTCTTAAAGGTCGAATTGCACTAATATTTCCAGGTGTTCTTCCTAACATTGTTTTTGCCTCATCCCCTACTGCTAAAACTTGTTTTTTTCCAGTTTGTTCTACAATCGCAACAACAGATGGCTCATTTAAAACTACACCTTGTCCTTTAACTACAACTAATGTGTTAGCAGTTCCAAGATCGATAGCCATGTCTTGGCTCCATATTTTTTTAACACTATCAAATATTCCCATTATATGCTCTCCTTCAATTTTTTCGGTTCGATATTTTTATACAGAGATTTTTTTTCTCTCTTAATAAGCATTTTGTTTAAAGCATTTAAATAAGCATTTGCCGATGCTACTAAAGTATCTGTGTCAGCTGACTGACCTACTGTGGTTCTATCATTCTCTTCTATCTTTACACTAACTGTTGCTTGAGCATCAGTTCCCTCTGTAACTGCATGAACTTGATAAAGTGATAATTTTACATCATGAGGATAAAGTTCTTTGATACATTTAAATATTGCATCAACTGGACCATCACCAGTTTGAGAAGTTTTTTTTATTACTCCAAAGACATCTAAAGTCATATCAGCTCTTTGTGGTTCACCAGTTCCAGCAAATACTTTTAATGATTTTAAGTTTATTGCATTTATCTTGTTATCAATAATTAAACTATCATCAACTAATGCTACAATGTCCTCATCATAGATATGTTTTTTTTTATCGGCCAAAATTTTAAATTTACCAAATGCTGCTTGCACAACATCGTCTGTTACATCGGCATACCCCAAATCACTTAATTTATCTTTAAATGCGTGACGTCCAGAGTGTTTACCCATTACTAAAGATGTTTTTTTTACACCAACACTTTCTGGTGTCATTATTTCATATGTCTCCCTATTTTTTAACATTCCATCTTGATGAATTCCTGATTCATGAGCAAAAGCATTCTTTCCAACTATGGCTTTATTAAATTGAACAGGAAAACCTGTGGCATTAGATACAATTTTAGATGCTTTGCTAATTAGTTCGGTTTTTATTCCTGTTTCGTAAGGTAATAAATCGTCTCTTGTTTTTATTGCCATTACAATTTCCTCAAGTGCTGCATTACCAGCCCTTTCACCAATGCCATTTATAGTACACTCAATCTGTCTAACTCCTGCTGATAAACCTGACAAAGCATTGGCAACGGCTAAACCTAAGTCGTTATGGCAGTGAGCAGAAATTATAGCTTTATCAATATTAGGCACATTGTTTTTTATTGATGTGATAGTTTTTGCAAATTCCTCTGGTATAGAATAACCAACAGTGTCAGGAATATTAATTGTAGTTGCACCACATTTAATAGCCAGTTCTATTGTTTTATACATAAATTCTAAATTTGTTCTTGTGCCGTCTTCACATGACCACTCTACATCGTCAGTAAATTTTTTAGCGTAAGTAACACTATCTTTAATAGCGCCTAGAACCTGTTCATCCGTCATGTTAAGTTTATGTTTCATATGAACTGGACTGGTTGAAATAAATGTGTGTATACGAAATCTTTTTGCAAATTTTAAAGACTCATAACAAGCGTCTATATCCTTTTTTGTAGCTCTTGCTAAACCACAAGGAATTGAGTTTTTTACACTTTTACTAATTGCACTCACGGCTTCAAAATCACCAGGTGATGATATTGGAAAACCCGCCTCAATAATATCAATTCCCATTTCATCAAAAACTCTTGATATCTGAATTTTTTCCTCAACACTCATAGAAGCCCCTGGTGATTGTTCACCATCTCTCATCGTTGTGTCGAAAATAAATACTTTATCTTTATCAGCCATATAAATAATTTTGCTGCATGAAATATACAACCTATCGTTTAGATTGCAAAATAAAATAATTATTTTAACCCAATTTGGATCAATATTTTAGTTCTTATCGCTGTCTACTAATTTCTTCTTACCTATCCAAGGCATCATAGCTCTTAGTTTTGTACCAACTGTTTCTATTGAGTGGTTTGCTAATTCCTCTCTGGTTTTGAGAAAATTCTTTTGACCGTTTTTACACTCATTCATCCATTGCTTGGTAAATTTTCCAGACTGAATATCCCCCAGTACTTCTTTCATTCTTTTCTTAGTTTCATCTTTATTTATGATTCTAGGTCCTGAAACATACTCACCATATTCTGCGGTATTGGAAATTGAGTAATTCATATTTGCAATTCCACCCTCATAAATTAAATCGACAATCAATTTTACTTCATGCAAACACTCGAAATAAGCCATTTCTGGTTCATATCCTGCCTCAACTAATGTCTCGTAACCATTTTTAATTAATTCTACAAGACCTCCACAAAGAACTGTTTGTTCTCCAAACAAATCTGTTTCACATTCATCTTTAAAAGTGGTTTCAATAATCCCAGATCTTCCACCTCCAATAGCTGATGCATATGAAAGAGCTAAATCTCTTGCTTTACCTGTACCGTCTTGATGGACTGCCATCAAACAAGGTACTCCACCACCTTTTTCAAATTCACTTCTTACAAGGTGTCCAGGTCCTTTAGGAGCAACCATAAATACATCTAAATCTTTCCTTGCTTTAATTAAATCATAATGAATATTTAAACCGTGCGCAAAAGCTAAGCTTGTACCCTCTTTTATTCTTTGTTCGATATGATTCTTATATATTGATGCTTGAAGTTCATCGGGGGTTAGAATCATACAAACGTCAGCCCATTCTGCTGCATCTGATAAGTTCATTACCTTTAAGTCTTTTGATTCAGCTTTTGCTTTGCTTGCTGAACCATCTCTTAAAGCAACAACTACTTCTTTTACCCCGCTATCCTTTAAGTTAAGAGCATGAGCGTGTCCTTGACTTCCATAGCCAAAAATAGCTACTTTTTTATCTTTAATTAAGTCTACATCAGCATCTTTTTCATAAAACATTTTCATTCTTAATTCTCCTTTATAGATTTATTTAAATGTTTCAGCA
>CABZDW010000021.1 GCA_902524545.1 uncultured Pelagibacteraceae bacterium | reverse complement strand
CTTTATCAATTAGTCTCGGATCTTTGTCAAATTCACTACGATTTACAACAGTTTTAGCACCTAATGATTTTAAATAATCTGCTTTAGAGTCCTTTCCAGTAACAGCAGTAACATTGTAGCCCATTTTATTCAATGCTATTACAGCTACACTCCCTACTCCACCCGTTGCACCAGTTACCAAAACATTGTTAACTTTTTCGCCTAATAAAATTTCCTCTCTTGCTTTTATTGCGAATGCACTCATCAAAGATGTAAAACCAGCCGTTCCAAGTATCATTGCTTGTTTACTGGTTAAATTTTTTGGTTTTTTTACTAAAAATTCTCCATTTACTTTTGCAACCTGAGAGTATCCACCATAAAAAACTTCACCAACTCTAAATCCTGTTAATATTACATCATCATCCTGTTTAAATTTAGGGTTTGCACTTTCTAAAACAGTTCCAGAAAAATCTATACCAGGAATATGTGGAAATTCTTTTACTAATCTTCCACCATTTTTTAAAATCATCCCGTCTTTGAAATTAAGATCAGAGTAATCAACTTTAATTGTTACATCACCGTGTTTTAAAAAACTCTTATCTATTGCTTTTACTTCTCTTGTGTACTCTTCACCCTTTTGATCTAAAATTAATGCTTTAAAATGATCAGACACTTTAATCTTTTGTAATGCTAATAAATCTCAAATATCTATTTTGATAACTTAAATCTTCCTTAAACTGGCCCAAATAATAATTTGTAACTGTTGTAGCTTGCTCTTTTTTTATGCCTCTCATCGTCATACACTGGTGAGTTGAATCAATAGTAACGGCCACACCCTTCGCGTCCAAAGACTTCATTAAGGTATTCGCAATTTGCATAGTAAGTCTCTCTTGAGTTTGTAATCTTTTTGAAAAAACTTCCACAACTCTAGCTAATTTACTCAAACCAACTACTCTTTCTTTTGGAATGTAGGCTACATGTGCTTTTCCAATTATTGGTGCCATGTGATGTTCACAATGGCTTTGAACAGAAATATTTTTTTGTACAACCATGTCATCATAACCATCAACATCTCCAAAAGTTTTATCTAGAATTCTTTTTGGATCTTCTTTATAGCCTTTAAAATACTCTTTGAAAGCCTTCACAACTCTTTTTGGAGTTTCTAATAATCCTTCCCTGTTTGGATCTTCACCCATCCAGGCTAAAATAGTTTTAAAAGCTTCTTCTGCCTCTTTATCAGAAATATTCTTCGAATTTTGATTATTATCTATATCTTTAACTAACTTCATGTGAGGCTTTATACATATAAATGCACGTTTTTAAAATATTTAATATATCTATATATGTGCTACATAATTACCGTATATGTTCAAAAAAAGAGAAAATGTAGTTGAAATTGAAGAAGGAAAACTTCTTTCACCAAAATTTGATAATGATGGTCTAATACCTGTTATTGCGATGTGCTCTCAAACAAAAGAAGTATTAATGCATAGTTATATGAACGTTGAAGCATTAAAAAAAACTATTGAAACAAAAGAAGCTCATTACTACAGCAGATCGAGGCAATCTATCTGGCACAAAGGTAAAACAAGTGGTTTTATTCAGAAAGTGACTGAAATTAAAATTGATGATGACCAAGATTCAATTTGGCTTACTGTTGATATTGGAAATGGAGCTAGCTGTCATGTTGGTTATCGATCTTGTTTTTATAGATCTATACCTCTTGGACCAATTGAAAATGGTAGAGAAGTTGAGATGAAATTCACTGAAAAAGAAAAAAAATTTGACCCAAAAAAAGTTTATAAAGGTCAACCAAACCCAACTAAAATTTAATATAACTATGAAAGTCTTAAAACCTTTTGGCCCAAAAATTGCTGTAACTAAAATTCCCGTAAAAATTATAAATTTAATTAATAAGGAAGTTGATCTTATAGTTAGTAACAAATCAAGATTAAAAAAAAGTGACTACTCAAAAAAGCTTGTTGGTCAAGTTAAACAAGAAATAAAGTTATCAAACTTATTTGTTAATAAATATCTTATTAAATTCATAGAGATTAATGTTAAAAAATACATAAAAAAAAGTACTAATAAAAATTTAAAAAAAATAAATTTAAAAAGTTTTTGGATAGTCAGACAATATAAAAATGAGTATAATCCAGTTCATTTTCATAGCGGTAACATCTCAGGTGTTGGTTATTTAAAGATTCCCAAAAATATTACAAAAGGTACAAAAAGACTTAAAACGAATGGAACAATAGATTTTATACATGGATCTAAATCTTTTTTAAGCAATAGTTTATATAACCATAATCCTAAAGTTGGGGATATGATTATATTTCCAAATTACTTAATGCATACCGCTTACCCTTTTAAAAGAGAGGGCGAAAGAAGATCTTTTTCATTTAATTTAGATATTGATAAAAAAACATTTGACGTTTTCAATGGATAAAACTCAAAAAAATGTACTTGGAGAAAAATTAGAGGAATGTTCTCTAAATCCTTTAACTGGTTGGTATAGAGATGGTTGTTGTAATACTGATGAAAATGATCACGGTTTACATACTGTTTGTGCAAGGGTTTCAACAGAATTTTTAGAATGGTGCAAAGAGGCAGGAAATGATCTCATCACACCTCACCCAGAGTTTGGATTTCCTGGCTTAAAGGATGGAGATGGTTGGTGTGTTTGTGCAACTTGGTATGCAAGAGCAGTAAAAGCCGGAAAAGGTTGCCCAATTTTCTTAAAACGAACTCATGAAAATACATTGAAAGTTTTGCCAATCGAAACACTAAAAAAATTTGCGATAGATCTTTCATAAATAAAATTTAAACTATGGGTGAAAATATTTTATCAATTATATATCTTTTGTTAGTAATTGTACTTGTCTTTCCAGGCTTTTATTATGCAAATAAAAATAAAAAAGTTTTTTTAAAAAATCTTATTATTTGGCTAGGTATTATTGGAATAGTAATTATTTCTGTTAATTTTCTAAAATAACTATTACATATTACCATACTTTGGTCCTCCACCTCCCTCAGGGGTAACCCAAACTATATTTTGAGAAGGTTCTTTAATATCGCAAGTTTTACAATGGATACAGTTCTGAGCGTTAATAACAAATTTGTTTATATTACTTTCTTTTTGAACCTCATAGACTCCTGCAGGACAATATCTTTGAGCTGGTTCGTCATATTTCTCAAGAGTATATTTTATTGGCAAATTTTTATCTTTTAGCTGTAAGTGCACTGGCTGATTATCCTCGTGGTTAGTTCCTGTCAAATAAACTGAGCTTGTTTTGTCAAAAGTAATCACGTTATCAGGTTTTGGATAATCAATCTTTGGCATCTCATTTGCAGGTTTCAAAGTTTCATGATCAGAATGGTTATGTTTTAATGTAAAAGGAAGCTTTCCTCTGAATAAAATTTGATCTATTCCTGTAAAAATTATTCCTAATATTAATCCCCAGTTGAAACTTGGTTTTACATTTCTGGCTCTGTATAATTCTTTATACAGCCAACTTTCTTTAAAAATTTTTTCATAAACAGATAGTTCATCACCTTTTTCAAAATGAAAATTTATTGTTTCAGCAGCAATAATTCCACTCTTCATAGCCGTATGAGAGCCCTTGATTTTTGGCATATTTAAAGTTCCAGCATCACATCCAATAAGTAATGCTCCTGGCATAAACATTTTAGGTAAACTTTGAATACCACCCTCAATTAAAGCTCTAGCACCGTAAGAGATTCTTTTTCCACCTTCTATAATTTTTTTTATTGATGGATGAGTTTTAAATCTTTGAAATTCATCAAAAGGCGAAAGATGGGGATTTTGATAATCTAAACCTATTACATATCCTAAAAACACTTGTTTGTTTTCAGCATGGTAAATAAAACTTCCACCGTATGTATTGTTATCTAAGGGCCAGCCAGCAGTATGCATCACTAGACCTTCCTCATAATTTTTCTCATCGATTTCCCAAATTTCTTTAAAGCCAATACCATATTGTTGAGGATCTTTTCCTTCATTAAGATTAAACTTTTTAATTAGTTGTTTACCTAGATGTCCTCTACACCCTTCAGCAAAAACTGTTACTTTACCTATAAGCTCAATGCCTGGCTCATAGCTGTCTTTTTTATTACCTTCTTTATCAATACCCATATCTTGTGTAGCTACTCCTTTAACTGAGCCGTCATCATTATATAAAATTTCACTTGCAGGAAATCCTGGAAAAATTTCAACTCCAAGACTCTCAGCTTGCTCTGCAAGCCATCTACATAAATTTGCAAGACTAATAATATAATTATTATGATTTTTTTGAACTGAGGGAAGTAACCATGTTGGCCAACTTAAGGATTTTGATTTGCCAAGAAATAAGAATTTTTCTTTTGAAACTTTAGTTTTAATTGGAGTGTTTAAATCTTTCCAGTTAGGAATTAATTCGTCAAGTGCTCTAGTTTCAAAAACATTGCCACTTAAAATATGAGCTCCAATTTCAGATGCTTTTTCTAAAATACAAACATTCAAATTGGAATTTAGTTGCTTCAGTTTTATAGCAGTGGATAGACCTGATGGCCCTCCACCTACTATTATAACATCATATTCCATTGACTCTCTGGACATATTCAATTTTTTACAGATTAAATTATTTTTGTATAGTGTTTAATTTGTTCAATTCATCTAAGAATTGCGGAACTGCATCGAAAAGATCAGCCTCAAGACCATAGTCAGCCACACTAAAAATTGGTGCTTCTCCATCTTTATTAATCGCAACAATTACCTTGCTTTCCTTCATTCCAGCCAAATGTTGAATAGCTCCTGATATTCCCACAGCTATATATAAATCTGGCACAACCACTTTTCCCGTTTGACCTACCTGATGGTCATTACTTATATAACCGGCATCAACTGCCGCTCTAGATGCACCAATTGCTGCATTTAATTTATCAGCTAATGAGGTAATTAATTTAAAATTATCTCCACTTTGCATACCTCTGCCGCCAGAGACTACTACTCTAGCTGTACCCAGCTCTGGTCTATCTGACTTGATTTCCTCTCTTTTAATAAATTTTGTATGATTGAATTCTTCACCTGCTTCAGCTTTTTCTATAGGTGCTGATCCGCCTGAACCTTCACATGGATCAAAAGAGGTAGGTCTTATTGTAATACATTTTTTTGCATCTTTACTTTTTACAGTCGCAAAAGCATTTCCAGCATAAATAGGTCTTAAAAAAGTGTCCTGTGATATTACTTTAATGATATCACTAACCTGCGATGTGTCTAAAGAAGCTGCAATTCTTGGCATTAAATTTTTTCCAAAAGTATTAGCTGAACAAACTATGTGTGAATAATTTTCTGCTAACTTTACTATTACAGGTGCAAAATTTTCAGCAACAAAGTTTTCGTAATGGGGTGCTTCTACTTGAATTACTTTTTTGACTAACGGTAATTCTGACAATTTTTTTGTTGCATCTCCACAGTTTTGACCAATGATTAATGCATGCAGATCTTCTCCCATTTGAGAAGCTGCTGTAACTGCATTAAGGGTAAACGGTTTTAAATCTTGGTTATTGTGTTCTGCTATTAATAAAACTGACATTAAATAACTTTCGCTTCATTTTTTAATTTTTGAACCAGCTCAGCTACGCTGGAAACTTTTATTCCAGCTTTTCTCTTAGGTGGCTCTTCAACCTTAATATGCTCGATTCTTGATGAGGTATCCACTCCCAAATCTGACGCATTTATCTGTTCAATCGGTTTTTTCTTTGCCTTCATAATATTAGGTAAGGAAGCATATCTGGGCTCGTTTAATCTTAAGTCACACGTAACTATCGCTGGGATACCTATTTCTATTGTTTCTAATCCTTCATCAATTTCCCTGGTTACTTCCAATTTTTTATCTTTTATTTCAATCTTAGATGCAAAAGTAGCTTGTGGCCAATTTAATAAAGCGCTTAACATTTGACCTGTTTGATTACAATCATCATCAATAGCTTGTTTACCCATAAAAACTAAATCGGGTTTTTCTTTTTCAACAATTTTCTGTAATAATTTTGAAACTGCTAAAGGTTCTAAAACTCCATCAGTTTTTATTAGGATCCCTTTGTCTGCACCAACTGCCAAAGCTTTACGAACTGTTTCTTGAGCTTTTTCTTCTCCAACACTTACTGCTATAACCTCGGTAGCTTTTCCTGCTTCTTTTATTTTTACTGCTTCCTCTATTGCGTTATCATCAGGTGGATTTGTAGACATTTTAACATTATCTGTAACTACTCCAGTATTATCCTCTTTTACTCTAATTTGAACATTATAATCTATAACTCTTTTTACTGCGACTAAAATTTTCATTATGCTCTCAATAATTTATTTTCAACATCATATGGGCCTTCTTCTAAAATTGTTGCCTCATACATCTTTCCTAATATATCAACTTTAAGTTTTTCACCAACATTAGCAAGATTAGGTTTAACCATTGCTAGTGCTATTGATTTGTCTAATCTAAATCCATACTCACCACTAGTTGCTCTTCCTACAACTTTATCATCTTTATAGATAGGGTTATTTCCCAAAACATCCGAGTCAGTTGTATTGTGAACTTCTAATGTAACTAATTTATTATCAAATCCTTTTTCTCTCCACTTATTTAATGCCTCAAGCCCTATGAAATTACCCTTGTTAGGATGAATAAATCTATCTAAACCTGACTCGTACGGAGAATACTCAATAGATAATTCTGTGCCTACTAATTTATAGGATTTTTCAAGTCTCAAACTATTCATTGCTCTAATTCCAAAAGGTTTTATTCCCAAATTTTTTCCTGCTTCCATTAATTTGTCAAATATATGGTTCTGATATTCAATTGGATGGTGTAATTCCCAGCCTAACTCGCCTACGAAGTTTACTCTCATAGCGTTAACAGGAGCATAACCAACGTTAACGTTCTTAGCAGTTAACCACTTAAAATTTTCACCTGAAAAATCATCTGTTGAAACTTTCTCCATTAGTTCTCTTGCTTTGGGTCCAGCCACAACAAGTACACCTGTGCTATTTGTTAAATCTTCAAATATAACTGAGCCATCTGTTGGCATCCATTTTTGAATCCAGTCATGATCTAATCTTAAGTTTGCACCTGCAGAAACTAAATAATATCTATTCTCAGCCTCCTTCATGATAGTAAATTCTGAATGAACTCCTCCTTTAGTATTAAGAGCATGACATAAATTTATTCTGCCAATTTTTTTTGGAAGTTTATTTGCAACTAAATAATCTAAAAACTCTTCTGCTTTTGGACCTCTTATTCTACACTTTGCAAAAGCAGTCATATCTAAAAGACCAACATTTTCTTTAACGTTTTTGCACTCTTTTTTAATTGCATCGAACCATTTAGATCTTCTAAAAGACCAATCATCTTTCTGCTCCATACCATCAGTTGCAAAAAAGTTTGGTCTTTCCCAACCAAACTTTTGCCCAAACACTGCACCTAAATTTTTCATTCTTTCATAACATGGTGAAGTTCTTAAAGGTCTTGCTGCAGGTCTTTCTTCATCTGGATAATGGGTTATAAAGACGTGACTGTAAGCCTCTTCATTTTTTGCTTTTAGATAAGATTTAGTTACGTAATTTCCATATCTTCTTGGTTCAACACCAAGCATGTCAATTGTTGGTTCTCCATCTATTATCCACTCTGCTAACTGCCATCCTGCGCCACCAGCTGCAGTTATACCAAAACTATGGCCCTCATTAATCCAAAAATTTTTTAATCCCCAGGCTGGCCCAACTATTGGATTACCATCTGGCGTATAACAAATTGCACCATTGTAAACTTTTTTTACTCCTACCTCACCAAATGCAGGCACTCTATGTATTGCTCCTTCAATATGAGGTGCAAGTCTATCCAAGTCTTCTTGAAATAATTCATACTCAGAATTTTTAGATGGCCCTTCAAGATAGCAAGCAGGGGCGCCATCTTCATAAGGACCTAATATTAGTCCACCAGCCTCTTCTCTCATATACCATCTGCTGTCACTATCTCTTAAAACACCCATCTCAGGAAGACCTTCTTTTTTTCTTTTTTGTATTTCAGGATGTGGTTCTGTAACAATATATTGATGTTCTACAGGTATAACAGGAATATCTAATCCAACCATTTCACCAGTTTGTCTTGCAAAATTACCCGAACAAGAAATAACATGTTCACATTCAATTGAACTTTTATCTGTTTCAACAATCCATCCATCTTTATTTTGTTTCATTGATAAAACGGCGGTGTTTCTATAAATTTCGGCTCCTTTATTTCTTGCCCCTGTTGCTAAAGCTTGCGTTAAGTCCGCAGGTTGAATGTACCCATCTTCTGGATGTTGAATAGCTCCAACTAAATCATCAGTATTACATAAGGGCCAAATTTCTTTTACTTGTTGAGGCGTTAAAAATTTTACATCTACCCCAATAGTTTTTGCCACTCCTGCATATTGGTGGTATTCATCCATTCTATCTTTGGTGCTTGCTAAACGAATATTTGAAACAACACTAAAACCCACATTTTTTCCAGTCTCTTGCTCTAACTTTTTATAGAGATTTACAGCGTATTTATGAAGTTGACCAACTGAATAGCTCATATTAAAAAGTGGCAATAACCCTGCCGCGTGCCAAGTAGAACCTGAGGTAAGTTCTTTTCTCTCAATTAAAACAACGTCAGACCATCCTTTTTTAGCTAAATGATAAAGAGCACTTACTCCAACAACTCCACCACCTACTACAACTACTTTAGTTTTGGTTTTCATTAATTGATTCCTACTAAATTTTTATTCATTTCGAAACAAAATTGTATCAATAGTTCAAATTGAACTGCCCAGAGATACTGGACTTGATACCATGGTAGTTAGCCAACAGTCCTTCAGAGGTCCGTCATCTGTATATTTTTCAACTTGCCAATTAAATTTATGATAAATTTTTTTGTTATCTAGAATGATAACTTCAAATTGTGCCATATTATCACTACCTCTTATTTCTGTAATAGTATGACTTATGTGGTTTATCATCATTTGATAATTATTGCCTTTTATCATTCTTTTAAATTTATCTAAAGGACCTGTCACTTTTTTATTATTTGGATGGGCAAAATTCCATGTCTGCTCTATTCCACTATCCTCAAATCCATCATTATTTTTTTGCAAACCAAGCAATTGTATTTTTACAACCTCAGAAGGTTTAATATTACTATTTGGCTTAATTATTTCAGCTTTAGAAATCGAAATTGAAATTAAAAAAATTACTAAAAAATTAAATATTACTTGCAGTTTTTTGAACATCATCTAGATATTTTTTTCTTTTTTGGTTTCCAACGAATGGTACAGCAAAGTATCTTCTGTATATAATATCCGTTATGCCGCATATGTTAAATACTCCTCTTCGTAATCTTTTAGTTGGCATATTTAAAAAGAAAGTTCTCACTGCAAATTGTGGTGAACCATAAGTGCAAAAAACAATTGCTTTTTTTCCTTTAAGATTTCCCAATGGATAACCATAATTTCCAAATAATCTCTTAAATTTGAAAGCCCAGGGTGGCGCGAGAACCTTATCTATCCATCCCTCAACTATAGCAGGCATCCTAAAATTCCATATCGGAGCAATTAAAACTATTACATTGGATTTTTCTATTCTATTTCTATGATCTAAAACATTTTCATTAGGTTCTTCTCCTGAAAAAACTGGATCAAATTTTTCTTTATACAAGTCAACAACATCAACTTTATGTCCATTTTTTTCAACTGTTTCTATGAATGTATCTCTAATCGCTGCATTAAAAGACTTTTCATTATAATGCCCATAGACAATAAATATTTTTTTCATATTATTTTATATTAACTCTTTATATTTAATTTTTTAAATCTTTTGATCTAAACGCGGCTTCCAAAATGGTCGGAAGAGTTCAATCTTTGGACATCTATCCATTACAACTTTAAGTCCTGCTTCTTCAGCTAAACGAGCAGCTTCATGATTAATCACACCAATTTGTCCCCATAAAACCTTGGCACCAATTGAAATTGCTTCCTCAGCGATACCATAAAGATCCTCTGGTTTTCTGAAAACTTCAACCATATCAACTGGACGATCGATTGATGCGAGATTTGGATATACTTTTAAATTCCGTATTTCTTTAATTTCAGGTTTTGGATTAACTGGTATCATGTCATATCCAGTTTCATGAAGCACTCTTAAAACTCCATAACTAAATTTTGTTTTATCAGGACTAGCTCCCACCATCGCTATAGTCTTAACAGACTTTAAAATATCTCTTAGATATTCATCGCTATAAGGTTTACTATGATCCATTTATTTCTTTTTTTTTTCTTCTTTTGGAGTTGCTATATCGGCTTTTAGCTCATGTGGTGCAAGTGGGTCAAGGAAAGGATTACGATAAAGTTTATCATGACTTTCAACACCAATTTCAATTTCACAATTGGTTTTTGGTTTGGCAACACACAATACAACATAGCCATTATTAATTTGCCGATTATTTAGAGCAACTTGTGAACGTTGATCTATCTCTCCTTTAACAAGTTTTGCAGCACAAGTTATACAACCTCCGTATTCACAACCATAGGGAAGATCTAGTCCTTGCGCACGCAATTCGTGGAGCAAAGGTTTTCTGTCAGAAACCTCAAAAGTTTTGTTTTCACGATTGATAATAGTGATTTTTTTTACAGCCATATATCACTTGTACAGTCTCCACCAGGATATCTACTTTCGTGACATCTGCTTGGTCCATTGGGTTCTTGACCAAAGTTAACAATAAAATCTTTATTAATTTTCATACCCCCATTTTTTACATCGCAGTCAATCATGATCATAGCACCACCTTGTGTTTTTATATCAGGATAAAATTGATTATCCCAAGTTGAAAATAGAGAAGTGGTTACATACATTCTTTTGCCATCTAAAGATAGTTGGTACATTTGAGGACCACCTGCAATCTTAACACCATTTATAAATGGTGCTTTTCCTAAAAGTCCTCCAATCCAGACCTGACCTGTTAACTTAGGTTTATGGGGATCAGTAATATCATACTGTCTCATGTCTCCATGAAGCCAATTATTTAAGTAAAGATATTTATCATCCATTGAAACAAGAATTGCAGACATAACTCCTGGAATTGGAATAGGCCAATCAGGGTGGGGTTCATTATCAATATCTATAATTTTTTCCCACTCCCATTTTCCATCCTTAGATTTCCAAAAATGAATGACATTTGAACTAAGAGCTGCACCACAAAATCCATGAGAACTATTAGGGTCATGTTTAAATTTTACTTCCAGAGGTATTAAACCATCCTCTCCAAGATAAATCGTCTCAACTGGTTTTTTTTTTTTAAAATCCCAAATATGAAGTCTTCGTCCATATTTTAGATGCCCTACTTCTTCAAGATCAAAACCTGGCATAAAGGTGTTAGGAGCAGCCCACTCTGAACTAACCAT
>CABZDW010000020.1 GCA_902524545.1 uncultured Pelagibacteraceae bacterium | reverse complement strand
ATCATCTGTGATAAATTTTTTTGTTTTTAATACTGCATCTCCTGTTCCCAGAGGTTTATTTTGATAAACAAATCTAATCATCTTTTTATATTTCAAAATTTTTTTATATTCTTTAATAACTCTAGGATCTTTTTTCTTTTTAATTATTTTTTTATAAAAACTATCCTTGTAAAAATAATCTTTTATCATTTGTTTTTTTTTTGAAATTATAAAAACTATTTCATTAATACCAGCATCAGTGCATTCATCTAAAATATACTCAATTCCTGGTTTTCCATTTATAGGAAGAAGTTCTTTGGCAAATATACTGGTTAAAGGTAATAACCTTGTACCTAGACCAGCTAATGGAATAATTGCTTGTTTAATCATTTAAATGTTTTACTTATTAAAATGTTTTATACAAATGAAAATTTTATTAAACAATATTGATTTAAATGAGGCATTATTTGACAATTCAAATATTGGATTTGTGCCTACTATGGGTAGCCTTCATGATGGTCATATCTCATTAATTAAAAAATCTATAAAACTATCCAATAAGACCATTGTAAGTATATTCATAAATCCTAAACAATTTAATAACAAAGAAGACTACAAAAAATATCCTAGAAATATAAAAAAAGATCTGAAAATTTTAAAAAAACTAAACGTGGATTTTGTTTATTTACCTAAAATCAAAGATATCTACAAAGCTAAAAACAAAATAAAAATTAAACTAAACAAACAAGATAAAATACTGTGTGCCAAGTATAGAAAGGGTCATTTTGAAGGTGTGATTGAAGTAATGACTCATTTAACGAAAATAGTGAGTCCATCAAAAATATTTATGGGTGAAAAAGATTTTCAGCAGTTATTACTAGTAAAGAGATATGTTGAAAAAAATTTCAAATCTAAAATTATTTCTTGCAAAACAATTAGAGATAAAAATAAATTAGCTTTATCATCTAGAAATATTCTTTTAAAAAAAGATGATTTAATTAAAGCAGGTAAAATAGCGAGGAGTCTTATTATTTTTAAAAAAAGATTATTAAATAAGAAAAATTTAAATAATTTAATTTTTATGAAGAAAAATGAACTCAAAAAAAAATATGGTTTTAAGATAGATTATCTTGAATTGAGAAATATAAAAAATCTTAGATTAACTAATAAAATTAAAAATGCTAAAATTTTTGTTGCATATTATATTAACAAGGTAAGACTAATAGATAACTTTTGATGTTTATAAAAAGTAAGCTCCTACACCTAAAAAAGATACAAAACCAATAACATCTGTTATGGTTGTTACAAAAACACTTGATGCTATTGCTGGATCTATATTCATTTTTTTTAGTGTGACAGGAACCAATATTCCAAATAAACCTGCAACGATCATTGTCAAAATCATTGAAATTGAAATTATTAAAGAGAGTAAAATGTCCTGAAACCATAATTGAACGACAAAAGAACTTATAATTGCAAAAATAATTCCGTTTAAAATCCCAATATTAAATTCTTTAAAAATATTTTGATTAAAATTATTTTTCGTTAAATCATTAGTTGCAAGAGTTCTAACAGTTACAGCTAAAGTTTGCATTCCAGCATTGCCACCCATTGATGCAACTATTGGCATTAAGAAAGCTAGAACAACCATTTGCTCAATTGTTGCTCCAAATAAACTAATACAATATGTGGCTAAAAATGCAGTGACAAGATTTAATAATAACCAATTAAATCTTCTTTTAGTTTTAGTTATTACTCCATCTGTAATTTCCTCGTCACCTACACCAGCTAATCTTAAAGCATCCTCTTCTGCTTCTTCTTTTAAAACTGTTAGAACATCATCTGAGGTGATCATTCCAACTAATTTATTATTTTTATCAACGACGCATGCTGAATTTAAATTATAATTTTCAAATGAGTTACCAACTTCCTCTCTATCCATATCTACAGGAACTAAAAAAATAGAGTCATCCATAATTGATGACATTTTTGTTTCTCTAGGTGTTCTTAAAACTTTCGATGATGGTACAGCACCAATAGGTTTAAAATTTTCATCCACAATATAAATTTCTAAAAATTGCTCTGGTAAATCTCTATTATCTCTTAAATAATCGATAGTTTGACCAACAGACCAGTTGCTAGGTATTGCAGTAAATTCTCTCTGCATTATTCTAGCTGCACTATCTTCAGGATAACTAAGACCTTCCAATAAAGCAAAACGATCTTTAGGTGGTAGTAAACTTAAGATAGAATTTTTATTTTTTTCATCTACATTTTCAAGAATAGCTATAGCATCGTCAGACTCCAGATTCTTCAATATTGTGCCTATCGCATCGGAGGAAAGATATTTTATAATTTCAATTTGAACTGATTCATTTAGCTCAATAAAAACTTCAGGATCTATTTTGAAATTATTAAGTTTAATTAAATTTTCTCTATCATTTTGACTTAAGTGTTCTATGATATCAGCTGCATCAGCAGGATGCATTTCTTTAAAAGAATTTGTAATAAAAGTTGCATCATTATTTGAAATTTTATCGGTGACTACTTTTATGTACTCTTTATTAAATTCAAAATTGACTTTTTTATCTTTGATTTTTTTAATTAAAGTCATAAATTTTCCTATTATTTAGGTCGATCTTTTAATACATAATCAAAAGATTACAATTTTTAAATGAGTATAGAAATTAAAAAGTCTGAAAAACCTGTCATTTATGAGGATGCTAAAAAATTGATGGAAGAAAGATTATTAAATGTGGATCTAAATAAATCAAATGAATTAATTTGGACTTTAGAACATCCAGATATTTATACAGCGGGGACAAGCTACAATGAGAAGGATATTTTAGATAAATCAATTAAGATTTTAGAAACAAATAGAGGTGGTAAAATTACTTATCATGGACCAGGTCAACTAATTTGTTATTTTGTAATAGACTTAAAAAAAAGAAAAAAAGATATTAGAAATTTTATTTCAATTATAGAAAAAACAATTATAGATACGTTACAATTTTTTAATATAAAAACTTTTTCAGATAAAGAAAATATTGGCATATGGTACGAGGATAACGAACAAACAAAAAAAGTTGCTGCTATTGGAGTAAGAATTAGTAAATGGATAGCTTATCATGGTTTTTCAATTAATATTAATAACAATTTAGATAAATATAAAGCGATAATTCCATGTGGTATTAAAGATAAAGGGATAACAAATTTACAACAAATCAAAGATCAAGATTATAAACAATTAGAAAAAAAACTAGTAGAAATCTTTATTTCAAATTTGAATAAGTAAGTCTTTTTGTTTTTAACAATTTTTTAAAATAATCAGGAAATAAAGCCTTATAAGTAAACTTTTTATCCTTAATCATAAATCTTATTTCATATGCATGTAGCATTAATTCTTTATTAATACCAATTGTTTTGGTAAAAGATTTATATTTATTATCCCCATAAATTGAGTGGCCAATATTGAAAAGTTGTTTTCTTAATTGATGTTTTCTCCCAGTAATGGGTTTCATTTCAACAAGACTAGAGTTAGAATTTTTATCAATAACTTTGTAAATTGTTTTTGCTTTTTCAATAATTTTTTTTCCATTATCGTAGCGTACTAAATCATCATTCCATTCTCCTGAATTTTTTTCAAGCTCGCCATGACATATAGCTAGATAGGTTTTATGGACTTTTCTCAACCTAAACAATGATGTTAATAGTTGTGCTGTTTCTCTATTTTTAGCCATTAAAAAAACACCTGATGTATCTTTGTCTAATCTGTGAACGGAAAAAGGTTTTGAGTCTGAAAAAATTTTACTTTTTTTGAATATGTCAATTAAGTTTTTTTTTGATTTCGTTCCACCCTGAACAGAAATACCAGCACTCTTATTTAAAACGATAAAATTTTCATTATTATCTATTATTAAATCTTCGTTTGCTTTGATTATTTGATTGGAGGGATCAAAAATTATTTTTTTTTGTTGAATTCTTTCCTCAAATTTAAAGTCATAAAAATCAATTTTATCATTAGATTTTATTTTATGGGAACTTTTTATTTTTTTTTTGTTAACTTTAATTTTGCCTGATCTTAGAGATTTTTCAATTAATCCTTGAGGAATTTTTCCTATTGTGTTTCGTATCCATCTATCAACACGCATATTATTACACCTTGAATCAACGATGTAACTTTTTAACATAAAAAAATATTATTTTGATGCAGTGACTAGTTTTTTATCGTCTTTTTTTTCAGGCTCTTTTGGAACTGTTTTTTTCTTTTTATCTACTTTTTTTGCCTCAACATCTCTGTCTACAAACTCAATGATTGCCATCGGTGCATTATCACCATATCTGAAGCCAGCTTTGATTATTCTTGTATAACCACCTGATCTTTTCTCGTATCTTTTTGATAATGTCTTTTTAACTTTGTTTGCAGATTTAATATCTTGTAACTTTGAAACTAAAGCTTTTGTGTTATGAAGAGTATCTGTCTTGCCTAATGTAATAATCTTATCAGCCTGAGGCTTTAAAAACTTTGCTTTTGGTAATGTTGTTTTAATTTGCTCATATTTTATGAGAGAATTAAGCATATTCTTTAATAGTGCTTTTCTGTGCTCAGATGTTCTGTTGAGCTTCCTATTGGCAAATCCATGTCTCATTTATATAGCTTCCTCAAGTTTTTTAGACATTTCAGCTATGTTGTCTGGTGGCCAATTTGGTATCTCCATACCTAAATACAATGACATTCCTGTCAAAACCTCTTTAATTTCATTGAGTGATTTTCTTCCAAAGTTTGGTGTTCTTAACATTTCACCCTCAGATTTTTGAACAAGATCACCAATATAAATTATGTTATCATTTTTAAGACAATTCATTGATCGCACAGATAGTTCCAATTCATCAACTTTTCTTAATAAATTTTTATTGAATTCAGGTTCTGTTGATACCTCTTTAACTGGTACTTCTACAGGCTCATCAAAATTAATAAACATTTTAAGTTGATCTTGGAAAATTCTTGCAGAATAAGCTACTGCATCTTCTGCTGATATTGAACCATCCGTTTCAACTTCCATTGTAAGTTTGTCATAGTCTAAAGCTTTACCTTCTCTTGCTGTGCTGACAGAATAAGAAACTTTTTTAACAGGACTATACAAAGAATCTATAGCAATCAATCCCAAAGGTGGTTCTTCTGGTTTATTTAGCTCTGCTGGAACATACCCCTTTCCAGTGTTTACATTCATTTCCATATGAAAACTTGTATTTTCATCTAAATTACAAATTACTAATTCAGGATTTAAAATTTCAACGTCAGTTACTGGAGTTATATCTGAAGCTTTAATTTCACCAGGTCCTTTTGCATCTAAAATAAGTTTTTTAGTACCTTCTGAAGATGACTTTAATGCCAAAGATTTAACATTTAAAACAATGTCAGTAACATCTTCTCTTACACCTTTTATAGAAGTAAACTCATGTAGTACACCGTCGATTTGTATAGATGTAACTGCTGCACCTCTTATTGAAGACAATAAAATTCTTCTTAATGAATTACCTAAAGTTAAACCATAACCTTTTTCAAGAGGCTCAGCTACTATTTTTGCTTTAGATAAATCTTCACTCATTTGAACATCAATTTTCGATGGTTTGATAAGTGATTTCCAATTTTTAATATTTACATTTTCGGTTTCCATTAAACTCTCCTTTTTTTTGGTGGTCTAGTACCGTTATGTGGCATCGGTGTTGTATCTTTAATTGATAAAATTTTAAATCCTCTTGCTTGTAAAGCTCTCAAAGCTGTTTCTCTTCCTGAGCCTGGGCCTTTAACCTCAACTGATAAAGTTTTCATTCCAAATTCTAATGCTTTTGATGCAGCTGAATCGGCAGCAATTTGTGCAGCATATGGTGTAGATTTTCTAGAACCTTTAAAACCTTTTTGGCCTGCTGAAGCCCATGAAATTACATTTCCGTTTGTATCTGCGATAGAGATAATAGTATTATTGAAAGTTGACTGAACATAAGCAATGCCATTCAAAATATTTTTTTTAACTTTCTTCTTTTTAGAGTATGAACTTTTTTTTACCTTACTTACACTCTTTTCATTTTTTTGGTCTTTTTTTTCAACCTTATCAACTTTTGCCATATTTATTTTTTCAGTGGTGTTAATTTTTTACCTGCAATTGCAATTGCCTTTCCTTTTCTTGTCCTTGCATTACATCTAGTTCTTTGACCTCTTACTGGTAATTTTTTTCTATGTCTCGAACCTCTGTAGCAAGCTAGATCTATCAATCTTTTAATACTTAATGAATAATCTCTTCTTAAATCACCCTCAACCTTAAAATTTTGATCTATATATTCTCTAATTTTTAGAACTTCATCATCGGTCAATTGATTTACTCTTTTTTCTTTTGGAATTTTTAATGATGAACAAATTTGTGAAGAAAACTTATCTCCTATACCGTAAATATAGGTAAGACCTACGTGAACAAGTTTGTTTTGTGGAATATTTATACCTGCAATACGAGCCATATATATAGTGATAATTTTCAGACTTTTATATAAGATGATCTTTTAAAGTCAACGGGTTAAACATTGAGAAAACTGTTGATTTTAGTCGTTATTTCCTCAATTTTAGAACTACCATCTAATTCATAAAAATTGTAATTTTTAGAATAGAAGTTCAGAACAGGTTTAGTGGTTTCCATATATTTATCGTACCTTCTCACAATAGTATTTAGATCATCATCAGATCTATTTTCTATAGTTTTTCTTTGTTTAATTCTTTTGATTATTGTTTCCTTATTTACATTTAGAAAAAAAACAAAATCTATTTTTTGATTTGTTTTCTCCAAAAGTTTTTCCAAATTTTTGGCTTGAGTCAAAGATCTAGGGTACCCATCAAAAATTAATTTATTTTTCTTTTTGAGATCAAAAACTACGTTTTCAATTAATGAATTAACTATTTCATCACTGACAAATCTGCCATCGTTCATGTCTTCAACTATCTTTTTTCCTATTTCAGAGTTTTTTTGAATTTCATCTCTCAACATATCACCTGTAGAAATTTGGAAATTATTTAATTTTTTTACTAAGTGTTTGGCTTGAGTGCCTTTACCAGCTCCTGGGGGTCCAAACAAAATTACATTCACTTTTTTTAATCTACCTACCGAATTTAGTTTTTTTTATTAATTGCTCATATTGTGAACTCATAAGTCGAGTTTGAATTTGTGTCACTGTATCAATGGCAACAACTACAACAATTAATATTGATGTTCCTCCTAAATAAAACGGTATTGGATAATTCGCAATTAAAAACTCTGGCATCAAACAAACTAAAGTGAGGTATAATGCTCCTATAGTAGTTAATTTTGTTAAAATATTTTCTATATAAAGAGCTGTGCTTTCCCCCGGTCTTATACCTGGAACAAAACCACCATATTTCCTAAGATTATCAGCTGTCTCGGTTGGATTAAAAGTAATTGATGTATAAAAAAAAGTAAAAAAAATAATTCCAGATGCATAAAGTAACATATAAAGAGGTTGTCCTTGAGTAAAATATGAACTTAAATTTAAGAAGGTTTCATTATCCGAAACGTCGAAATTTGAAAACGTCACAGGTAATAATAACAAAGCTGATGCAAAAATAGCTGGTATCACTCCAGCTTGATTGATCTTCAAAGGTAAATGGGATGACTCCCCTCCATACATTTTATTACCCATTTGCCTTTTAGGATAATTTATCAATATTTTTCTTAAAGCTCTTTCCATAAAAACAATGAATAAAATAGTTAAAATTAATAAAATAAAAATTGCAATTATCATAGGAGTTGAAATTGCTCCAGTTCTACCTAGTTCAAATGTTGTCACTAGCGCTCTAGGAATTTCTGCTACAATCCCAGCAAAAATAATTAACGATATTCCATTTCCTATTCCTCTTTGAGTAATCTGTTCACCTAACCACATTAAGAAAATTGTGCCAGCTACAATGGTTGTGACTGTTGATATTTTAAAAAATATTCCTGGATTAATAACTAAATTAGCTGAGGATTCTAAGCCAACAGACAGACCATAACCTTGAACGGTAGCTAATAAAACTGTTCCATATCTGGTAATCTGAGTGATCTTTGCTCTACCTGTTTCACCTTGTGCTTTAAGATTTTTAAAATAATCAGATACACCAGTTAATAATTGAACAATAATAGAGGAAGAAATATAAGGCATTATTCCTAATGCAAAAATAGCCATTCTGCTTACAGCACCTCCAGCAAATACATTAAACATTCCAAGTAAACCTTTTTGGTTACCCTCCATCAAGATTTTTAATTGCTCTGGATCAATACCTGGTAAAGGTACAAATGTACCAAATCTGTAAACTGCTAATATTGCAATCGTAAATATTATTCTGTTTCTCAAATCACTACTTGAAGATGAAGAGCTCATTATTTAAAAACGTTATTTTTTAAGTTGTATTGATCCACCAATTTTTTCAAGCTTTTCTAATGCAGATTTTGAGGCTAAATCTGCTTCAATATTTATTTTATCCTTAATTTCACCAGAACCCAAAATTTTCAGTTTTTTTGAATTCTTGTTTATTAATTTTAACTTTTTTAGTGATGATGAATTTAATATATCACTGGTATTAATTGTTTTCTTATTAATAAAAGATTGTATTTTATCTAAGTTTAAAATTGCTACATTGTCTTTTTTTATTGGATTAAAGCCCCGCTTAGGTAAACGTCTGTAAAGAGGCATTTGCCCACCTTCAAAACTTTTTATTGCAACACCTGATCTTGACTTTTGACCTTTTACACCTCTTCCAGAAGTTTTGCCTTTTCCAGAGCCAATTCCTCTACCGACTCTAATTTTAGGCTTTTTTAATTTAGGTATATTATTTAATTTTAACATTATCCTCTTTTTTCAATTATTTCTGATATCTTTTTATTTCTTATTGAAGAAATCTGTTTAGGTGAATTCTGTTTTTTTAAAGCTTTAATCGTTGCTCTTATTACATTGTGTGCATTAGATGTACCCATAGATTTAGCAACAATATCTTTAACTCCTAGAACCTCACAAACAGCTCTAACTGGACCCCCAGCAATTATTCCTGTACCTTTTGATGCTGATCTTAATACAATTTTACCGGATCCATCTTTGGCCTTAACGTCATGATGAATAGTTCTCCCCTCTCTCAGGGGAATATGAATGAGTTTTCTTCTTGCTATTTCATTGGCCTTTTTAATTGCATCTGGAACTTGTTTCGCCTTAGCGTGAGCTATACCAATTTTCCCAGCTTGGTTACCAACTACTACCAATGCTGAAAAACCAAATCTTCTACCACCTTTTACAACCTTGGTTATTCTATTTATATGAACTAGCTTTTCTAAAATATCGTCTGATTTTTTTTCTTTAAAGTTTTCCATTTTTAAAATTCCATTCCATTTTTTCTTAGAGTTTCTGCAAAAATCTTTATTCTTCCGTGATATTTATAAATTCCTCTATCAAAGTATATCTTACTTATTTTTTTTTCTTGTGCTTTTTTTGCTAGTTTTTCTGCAACAATTTTTGATAAATCTGATTTATTTTTTATTTTGGACTCTTTTATATCTTTTTCAACTGATGAAGCTGATAATAAAGTTATATTTTTTGAATCATCTATTATTTGTGCTGAAATATTTTTTGAAGATCTAAAAATACTTAGTCTAAACCTGTCTGGTTTTGAAACTTTTTTCAGTTTATTTGTGATTCGAAATTTTTTTCTAGTGCTTGTATTTAATTTCATTATTTTTTCTTACCCTCTTTTTTCAAAACATATTGACCTTTTTCTCTAATACCTTTGCCTTTATATGGTTCAATCTTTCTTAGTGTTTTAATTTTTGAGGCAATTGAACCAACTAATTGCTTATCAAAACCTGAGATTTTTAATGTGGTTTGTTTTTCAACTACAATTTTAATACCTTCTGGTATGTCAAAATTTACATCATGACTGTAACCAAGTTGCAGGTTCAGTTGATTACCTTTAATTGAAGCTCTATAACCAACTCCCACTAGTTCTAAAATTTTCTCATATCCTTTTACTGATCCGATTACTGCATTATTTATTAAACTTCTGTTCATCCCCCATAATCTCTTAGTATTTTGATCAATTTTTTTCGGTTTTATAGATATCTCTTTGCCGTCTTTAATATCAAGATTAAATACCTCTAAATCTATATTCAGAGATCTTTTACCAAGAGGTCCCTCAATATTGAGAATATTACCAGCAATAGCTACTTTTACTTTTTCTGGTATCATGATATTTATTTTTCCTATTTTTGACATACTAAAAAACCTTACAAACTATTTCACCACCAACTTTTTGTTTTCTAGCATCTATATCAGTCATAACACCTTTTGGTGTAGACAGTATTGCTATCCCTAACCCATTATTTATTTTTGGCAAACTATCAGCGCTTGAAAAAATTCTTCTACCTGGTTTTGAAACTCTTTCAAAATTATTTATTACTGGATTACCTGAGTGGTATTTTAGCTCTAATGATAAAATATTTTTTTTTTCTTCTGTAGAAACTTTAAAATCTTTAATAAAACCCTCATTTTTAAGAATGTCAGCTATTTTGCTTTTAAATTTTGAAGATGGCAATTCTACTTTTTTATGTTTTCTAGCCTGAGCATTTTTTACTCTTGCTATCATATCTCCTATTGGGTCAGTTAAACTCATAAATTACTCCTTTCTACCAACTCGATTTTACCATTCCTGGTATCTTTCCTTGTAAACCTAGTTGTCTAAGCGCAATTCTAGAAATTTTTAATTTCCTGTAAACACCGTGAGGTCTACCTGTTATTTGACATCTGTTCATCACTCTATTTTTTGCAGAATTTCTTGGTAATTTAGAAAGTTTTTGTTGTGCTTTAAATCTTTCCTCTAAAGGTAATTTCTTATCCATAATTATTTTCTTTAACTTAGCTCTTTTATTAAAAAACTTATCTGAAAGTTTAATTCTTCTATTATTCTTATTTATCGAACTTAATTTAGCCATACTAATTGTCTCCTTTTTTTATAAATGGAAAATTTAACTTTTGTAAAAGGGATAAACTATGATTTATGTTTAAAGAGGATATAACTATTACAATATCTAATCCCCTGACTTTGTCAGCTCTATCAAAGCTTACTTCAGGAAATATAATGTGTTCTTTAACCCCAAAAGAGTAGTTTCCAAATTTATCAAACCCGTTTGGAGATAATCCTCTAAAATCTTTTATTCTCGGTAAAGCTATATTGACTAATCTATCAAGAAATTCATACATTTTATTTTTTCTTAATGTTACCTTCAAACCTGCATTAGAGCCTTTTCTTGTTTTAAAATTAGCTACAGATTTTTTAAATTTTGTTATGACCGGTTTTTGACCTGCAATCTTAGCAAGATCCTCTTCGCATGATTTTAAAAGCTTTGAATCATTGCCATCTAAACCTAACCCCATATTTAAAATGATTTTTTCAATTTTAGGTCCCATATTTTGATTTCTCAATCCAAACTCTGTTTTTAAAGCTGGTTGAATTTCTTTTAAATAAAGTTCTTTTAATCTTGGTGTCATTATTTTTTAATCTCTCTTTTCTTAGTTTTTTTTGGTTCACTAATTAATCTAAGATTAGATATGTGGATAAAATTCTCTTTTGAAAATATGCCACCCTTTTTTTCTTTTGTTGTTTTCACATGTTTTTTAATCATAT
>CABZDW010000019.1 GCA_902524545.1 uncultured Pelagibacteraceae bacterium | reverse complement strand
ATCCTTCTCTGAGTGCTAATTTAATGTCTTTAGCAGTTGCATCGTTTTGATAATCTACAAAAGATTTGGTTTTTCCTAATATTTTATCTGATGGCAACAACCAGATATTTCTTTTTGATTTATTCATCCCTGTGATGATTTCAAAAGTTTTATAATTTGTATTAATGATATTAAGAAATTTTTTAACAGACAATATGGTATTTGTTGTAATTTCTTCTAAACTAAAATCTCCATTACAAGATCCAATACTTAATTGATCTGAAGGATATTTGTTTGGAATAAAAACTTGATCATCTTCTCTAAATTTTAATTTACCCCCAGATTGTGTAAATAAATGAACGGCTGGAGTCCATCCACCTGACACACCCAAAGAATCACAACTTAATTTTATTTTTTTACCAATTACCTTTTGCCCGTCTTTTGAGAGCTCCATAATTGATAATTTATTAATTCTTTTATATCCATATGTATCAACAACAGTGTAACCTTTGAAAATTTTAATATTATTCTTCTCTACTTCATAAGATAGTTTAGAGTCTATTTCTTCTCTATTATCAATGATTGCATTGACCTTAATCCCTCTTTGAATCATACTCATAGCAGTTTCGTATGCACTATCATTATTAGTAAATAGAATATTATTTTCACCACATGCAACACCATATAAATCGATATATTTTTTCATTGCAGATGATAATAAAATTCCAGGGCGGTCATTATTATCAAATATTAGAGGCCTTTCTATCGCGCCAGTAGCACTAATTACTTTTTTTGCTCTAATCTTTAATAGTCTATGTCTAATTTTATTTTCTCTTTGATTAATTGGTAAATGATCAGTGAGATTTTCACGAGCTAACAAAAAATTGTACCCATGAAAAGCTGCTACACTAGTTCTTGTTTTAATTTCTAAATTTTCTAATTTAGATATTTCACTAATTTCTTTTTCTAACCAAGAACTTGTTATTTGGTTATTAATTTTTGAAAATTTTGAGTTATCATAAATCGTTGATCCACCTAAAAATGATTTTTCATCCACTAAGAGAGTTTTTAAACCATTCTTAGCTGACATTTTAGCTGCCATTATTCCCGATATACCAGCCCCAATTATTAGAACATCGCAGTGAATATACTTATGCTCATAAATATCAGGATCAGCCTCTTTTGGCGACTTTCCTAAACCTGCAGATTTTCTTATAAAGTACTCATATTTTTCCCAAAAACTTTTAGGCCACATAAAAGTTTTATAATAAAAACCTGCTGGCAGAATAGGGGACAGAATATTATTAATACCGCCAATATCAAAATTTACACTTGGCCAACAATTCTGACTTGATGCAACTAAACCCTCATAAATTTCAATTTCTGTAGCCCTGACGTTTGGTTCAGTTCTTGAAGTATTATCGTGTAACTGAATAATTGCGTTAGGTTCCTCTGAACCAGCCGTCATAATTCCACGAGGTCTATGATATTTAAAACTTCTTCCTACAAGATGAACATCGTTAGCTAATAGAGCGGATGCTAAAGTATCACCTTTATAACCGTAATACGTTTTATTATTAAATTTAAATGAAATTCGATAAGTTTCATCTACTAGTTTACTTGATTTAAATCTTAAATTTTTAGACATTGATTATTTTACAGGCGGCTTTTCACCCATTTTATAAACTGCTTTGATTTGATCATCTGATGTATCTCGAACAATATTGAACCATTTTCTACAACCGTGAGCATGATTCCATCTTTCATATTGAACACCTTTTATATTTTTTCTCATAAATAAAAACTCAGCCCACTCATCATCACTTAATTCTGTTGGTTGTTTCGGTCTTTCTATATGAGCTTCACCACCAGCTTTAAATTCACTTTGTTCTCTTTCACCACAAAAAGGACAATTAATTAAAAACATTAGTGTGCAACTGCAGCAGCTCCATGCTCATCAACCAAATCACCACTTACAAATCTATTTAGGTTAAATGCAGCATTAAGTTTATGAGGTTCGTCGTTAGCAATTGTGTGAGCAAATAAATCTCCTGAACCTGGTGTAGCTTTAAAACCTCCAGTTCCCCAACCGCAATTGAAATATAAACCTTTTATTGATGTTTTGCTTATTATTGGACTTGCATCAGGACATATATCAACAATTCCACCCCACTGGCGCAGCATTCTCATTCTACTAAAAATTGGGTACAATTCTAATATTGCATTTAAAGTTCCTTCCACAATATCATGACTTCCTTTTTGAGAATAAGATATATAATCATCTGTTCCAGCTCCAATAACGAGTTCTCCTTTATCAGATTGACTTACGTAAGCATGAACTGCATTTGACATTACAACAGTATCAATAATTGGTTTAACTGGTTCAGATACTAAAGCTTGAAGAGGTTTGCTTTCCAAAGGTAGTTTTAATCCCACCATATTTGCTATAACACTAGAATGACCAGCAGCTACAACACCAATTTTTTTGGCTTTGATAAATCCTTTAGTTGTTTCTATGCCCTCAACTGTATCACCGTTTCTTTTTATTCCTTTTACTTCGCAATTTTGAATAATATCCACACCCATTTCATCAGCACCTCTTGCGTATCCCCAAGCAACTGCATCATGTCTTGCTGTACCAGCTCTTCGTTGTAGAGTACCACCTAAAACTGGATAACGGATATCCTGTGAAGTATTTATAATTGGACAAAATTTTTTGACTTCCTCAGTATTTAAATAAACTGCATCAATCCCATTTAATCTATTTGCATGAGTTCTTCTTTTTAAATCTCTTACATCTTGTAAATTATGAGCGAGATTCATAACACCTCTTTGACTAAACATAACATTATAATTTAACTCTTGAGATAAACCTTCCCAAATTTTAAGAGCATGATCATAAAGACCAGCACTTGCATCCCATAAATAATTTGATCTTATTATTGTAGTATTCCGACCAGTATTTCCACCTCCTATCCAACCTTTTTCAACAACTGCAATATTCTTCATGTTATGTTTTTTAGCTAAATAATAGGCTGTTGCTAGACCATGTCCTCCGCCACCAACTATTATGGCTTCATATTCTTTTTTAGGCTCAGGGTCTTTCCAAGCTTTCTCCCAATTTTCATGATATGAGAAAGCATTTTTAATAAGTGAAAATATTGAATAGTTATTTTTCATAATTACTGAATAATTACTTTATAAATGTTGATTATTCAATACAATCAGAAGTGACAATTTTATTGGAAGAGTGGGTGAGAGGCTGAAACCAGTCGTTTGCTAAATGACCGTGCGAGGAAACTTGTACCGAGGGTTCGAATCCCTCCTCTTCCGCCATTATTAATACAAAGGATCATCCTTAAAGAAGTTTATCATTGTAACTGGCTTTTGGGCTAAAATATAACGATAGACGTTGTAGTTCTCCAGTACTCTTTGGACATAATTTCTTGTTTCTTTAAATTTGATTAATTCAATCCAGTTTACATAATCAATTTGGTTCTTTTGTGGATTTTTATTTATTTTTTTCCAATATCTGACTCTTTTAGGTCCGGCATTATAAGCCGCTATTGCAAACGGATAAGCACCATCATATTCTAGAATTAGACCAGCTATATAATGAGAGCCTAAATTGATATTGTATTCTGCATCTTTAGTTAATCTAGATTTTGAGTAAGGAAGCTTTGCTTGTTTTGCAACTAATTTTGCAGTGTAAGGCATAAGTTGCATTAAACCCTTTGCTCCTGCATGACTGTTAGCACTTAAATCAAATTCACTTTCCTGTCTTATTATTGAAAGTATAAATGCAGTATCGGGAATTTTTCTACCATTTATATAGTTTGGTGTACTAATAATAGGATAATTATATTTATTATGAAATCTTTTTTCATAAGATGCAAATTTGGCTATTTGAATAGCAAAATCAAATCTATCAATACTTGTGGCTAGTTCAGCCGCTAAAACCTCACTACCATTTTTTATATTATCATTAGCCAAATGTCTTAAAATATGTTTTGTATATTTATCTTCATTGAGTTCATCGAGTAGATAAATTGTTTTGACTAATTCTTTTTTAAAAAAATAATCTCTATATTCTTTTGAAACTTCAATATCTTTAGATAGTTCGAAAGGTTGATTGGGATTTAACTCCATAAATGCTAACTGACCATAATATGTAGTAAGAAAATTAGATGCTTTACCAAACCATTCATTAGCTAATTCATTTTTACCAAGTTTCTGATAAGTTTTAGCTAACCAATAGGCTCCCCTAGAAGTACTTATTGGATAACCAACGTTATTATAAAAATTTTCAAAATGATCCTTAGCTAATAAAGGATCATCTAAGAAACTTAATGCTATCCATCCGCTCATCCATTCTGCGGCTGCATACTCGGGTCCATCAGTTAAAGCATGATTACTTGCAATTTTATAAGCTAATGCAAATTTTTTTTTATAAATTAATGATCTTGAAATGATTTCTCTTTCAAACCACCACTTATCTGGCCTGACTAAATAGTCTCTGGTATTTCTAATTTTTACTAAAATTTCAACAGAACTATCAACCCTTCCTCTTTTTCTTCTCCATTTTAACCTATCGTAATTTAAACCTGCATCATTTTTAAATTTTGCTGGAACTTTTGAAATAGCGTTATCTACACCATACGATTTACTCATTAACAATTGTCGTGCTGTATAAAGCAACTCATAATCTTTAGGTAAATATCTTAATAATCTTTTTAAATCCCAGTATTTATTATTCCAAGCCAAGTAATCTGCTCTTTTAATATAATCATCCGCATTGAGATACTTTTTGAATTTTTTTCTATAGAATCTTAATTCAGATTTGCTCAATTCGGCTGTAATCCATCCTTCTTTAATATAAGAAATACCTTTTTGTGCATTACCATTGAGGATTATGCTTTCTCCAAGTATCATTTTTCCAAAACCGCTTAGAGGTTCATCAACACCGAACCAATCGACAATTTTTTTGGGTGAAATAGTGTCTGTAGATAGTTTATGCTCTGCTAAATATTTTACTCTTCCCAATCGTGGATAATCCTCATTTTTGTCAATAAAAGTTTTATAATCGTAATATGATGCTTTGTTTCCTTTAGTTAATAAATGTCTCCATTGTATGAAATTATAGATTGATTTATCTCTAGCTTTCTTTGCAGTTTTCAATGCGGTTGGCCATTTTGCTTGTTTCATTTCTGAAATAGCCTTTTTCGCAATTTCGAAATCTTTCTTGTTATAATGTTTAGATTTTTTCGCTGTATTGGTTTTTTTGGCTCCTGCAATTAAAGGCTTCTTTTTTGGTAGAATAATACCTAAGTCTTTTTCAGCTTTTAACTTTATTTCACCCTCAGGCTTTTTTTTAATTTCCTCTACTATTTTTTTAGGAATTGGTTTTGGCAGAGGCTTCATTACATCAATTAATAATTTCTGGTCCTTTTCCGCTTTAGTTTGGATTGGTTTTTTTAATGGTATTATTTCTGCAGAAAACAAAATAGTAATAGTAGAGAAGAAAAATAAATTGATAAAAAATATGAATTTTTTTAGCATAATCTTTTAGTATATGAATCCACAAACTATGTTATAAGTATTTATGTTCAAAGGATCAAATGTTGCTTTAATTACTCCATTTAAAAATGATAGTCTAGATGATGAAACTTACATTAAGTTAATCCATTTTCATATTGAAAATGGGACAAATGGTTTAGTTCCAGCTGGAACAACTGGAGAGTCTCCAACTTTAAGCCACGATGAGCATGAAAGGGTAATTGATTTGTGTGTTAAAGAAAGTAATGGTAAATTGCCTGTATTTGCTGGCACTGGCTCAAACTCTACTGAGGAAGCGATTTCATTAACTACGCACGCTGAAAAAATGGGAGCAGATGGAGCTTTAATTGTAACTCCATATTATAATAAGCCTACTCAAGAGGGACTTTATCAACATTATAAAGCTATCAATGATAAATGTGGAATTCCAATTCTAATTTATAACATACCTGGAAGATCAGTGATTGATATGTCAGTTGAAACAATGGCAAGATTATTTGAATTAAAAAATATAATTGGTGTTAAGGATGCTACAGGAGATTTAACTAGAGTAGACAAAACACTTAAAATGTTAGGAAAAGATTTTATCCAACTCACTGGAAATGACGATAATGCTTTCGAATTTAACAAGAAAGGTGGAGTTGGAGCTATTAGTGTTACTGCGAATATTGCTCCAAAACTTTGCGCAGATTTTCAAAGATTATCAAAATCAAATAATGACAGTGAGTACAAAGAAGCAGAAAAACTAGATAAAATATTACAGCCAGTGCATAATGCTATGTTTGTTGAAAGTAATCCAAGTCCAGTTAAATACGCGGCAAAATTAATGAATCTATGTGATGATGAAGTAAGATTACCATTAGTTAAAGTAACAGACTCAACTAAAGAAATTGTTAAAAAAGCTATAGAAACAGCTAAATTAATTTAATGAATAGAAAAACCAATAATGGTTTGAAAATAATTTGTCTAAATAGAAAAGCTAGTTTTAATTATTTTTTTGAGAATTTAGTAGAAGCTGGAATTGTACTAAAGGGCTCTGAGATTAAATCTATCAGAGAAGGAAAAGTTAATATTGCTGATTCATACGCTATTGAAAAAAATGGAGAATTAATTTTAATTAATTCTCATATTGCATCATATAAGCAAGCGAGTTACTCAAATCACAAGCCGTTAGATAATAGAAAACTTTTATTAAATAAAAAAGAAATAAATAAACTTATAGGAAAAATGCAAAGAGATGGATTAACAATTGTACCAACAAAAATGTATTTTAAAAAAGGAAAAGCCAAAATTGAGCTTGCAGTAGCAAAAGGAAAGAAGCAATATGATAAGAGAGCTACAAAAAGAAATAGAGATTGGAGTCGAGAAAAAGCGCGATATGTCAGAAAATCAAGTTAATTCTATATTTCTTGGTATAGGCTCAAATCTAGGTAATAGACGCCAAAATATTGAAAGAGCCAAATTTAATTTGATTATAAATAATATAAAAATATTGAAGTGCTCAAATTATTACGAGAGTTTATCATGGCCTAACCCAAATAATCCAAAATTTTTAAATATTGTCCTTGAAATTGATACTAATTTTAGTCCATTGGAGCTTATCCAAAAGTGTAAGGAAATTGAAAAGTTATTAGGCAGAAAGAAATTGCCAAAAAACTCTCCTCGTATATGTGATATTGATCTAATAGACTTTAAAAGTAAAAAGATAGCTGAGGACTTGATTTTACCCCATCCAAGAATGGATACACGTAATTTTGTTCTTTTACCACTCTTTGAAATTAGCAAAGGTTGGAAACACCCAATCTTAAAAGTTAATATTAGAAAATTGATATCCTCTTTATCAAATAGTGACATAAGATCTATTAAACAAATCTAAATAAGTGATATAATAAGCTATGCTAAATTCTGACGAATTAATAAATAAAGTAAAAATATATAATAAGTTTTTCAACCCAGAAAAGCTTAATAAAGCTTATGACTTTGCAGTGAAAGCTCACAGCAATCAAAAGAGAGCATCAGGAGATCCTTACTCTGTTCACCCCATAGAAGTTGCAAATATTTTAACTGATTTAAAATTAGATAGCGCAACAATAACTACAGGTTTGTTACATGATACAATAGAAGATACTTACGCTACATATGAAACCATTAAAGGTGAATTTGGAACAGAAGTTGCTGATTTAGTAGATGGTGTTACAAAAATTTCAGTATTAGAAAATACTGCCTCTTCTAACTCTAAAGCTGAAAATTTTAGAAAACTGATCTTAGCTACTTCAAAAGATATTAGAGTATTATTAGTCAAAATTGCAGACCGATTGCATAATATGAGAACGATCAAGGCTATCACCAAAGAGGACAAAAAAAAAAGAATTGCTCAAGAGACAATGGAAATTTATGCTCCGTTAGCTGATAGAATGGGTATGCATAGAATAAGAGATGAACTTGAGGATTTATCTTTTGAAATCCTTAACAATGAAGCCAGGCTATTAATTCAAAAAAGACTTGAAGAAATTAAATTAGATAAAAAAGACATCTTTGAAAGTATATCTTCTGAATTTAATCAATTGTTACTTCTTAATAACATTAAATCAAAGATACATGGCAGGGAGAAAACACCTTTTTCAATTTGGAGAAAACTTCAAAAAAAAAGAGTTTCATTAGAGCAAATTACTGACATCATAGGATTTAGAATTATCGTCGATAATATTGAAGATTGCTATAAATCTTTGGGAATTATTCATAAAGAATATAATTGTATACCTGGTAAATTTAAGGATTATATTTCTTCTGCTAAAATTAATGGATATAAATCAATTCACACTTCAGTAATTGGCTCTTATAAAAAGCCTGTTGAAATTCAAATTAGAACAAATCAAATGCATGAATTTGCTGAAAGAGGTATAGCTTCTCATTGGCAATATAAATCTTCTGAAAAATTCAATTCATTAACCTTGAAAGAATATGATTGGTTAAAAGATTTGGTTGAAATAATAGAAAAAAATGAAAACCCAGAACACACGTATGAATATACAAAACTTCAAATGTTTCAGGAGAATGTTTTTTGTTTTACTCCAAAGGGTTCAGTGATTAAGTTACCAAAAGACGCAACTGCAATTGACTTTGCTTATGCTGTGCATACAAAAATTGGTGATACAGCAACTGGCTGTGAAGTAAATGGTAATAAAAGTGACCTTCAGACTACTTTAAGGAACGGTGATAGAATCAAAATTATTACATCCAAAAATCAATCACCATCTCTGCATTGGATACCAACCACTAAAACAGGTAAAGCCAGAGCTGCTATCAGAAGATATTGGCATGACAGGGGTGAAAAAAAACAGGAAAGAATAAAAAAATATGATACCACGTTATGGATTTCTCTACCAGATAAGCCAGGACAATTAGGAAATGTGAGTTCATTAATCGGTGAGCACAAGTTAAATATTTCTAATTTAGTAATGGCTGGCAAGACACCCGATTATATCAATTTTAAATTTCAACTAATAATTAGAGATTTGAAAAATTTCACTAATTTTATTGCACAGCTTAAACAAAAAGGTATAAAATTTAAGATAATCAGACACGAAGATAAAAGAAATGCTTTCACACAAAAAATCCTTAGATATTTTAAGAAAGACTGATGCTCTATTAGAGGGACATTTCATTTTATCTTCAGGATTGCACTCATCAAAATATATTCAGTGTGCTAAACTTTTAAGTTATCCATCAATTGCAGAAAAGATATGTAAATCATTAGCTTTTAAGATAAGAAAAAATTTTAAAAAATTTGATCTTATTCTAGCTCCAGCCATAGGTGGTATAGTTATAGGATATGAAATTGGTAGGATTTTAAAAAAAGAAACGATCTTTTGCGAAAGAGTAAGAGGAAAGTTTACTTTAAGAAGAGGTTTTAAAATTAAAAAAGGAAATAAAGTTATTATAATTGAAGATGTTATTACAACTGGAAAATCTAGTATGGAATGTGTAAAATTGATAAGAAAATCTAAGGCAACTCTAGTGGGTTTTGCTGCAATTATAGATAGATCCACCAAAAAAACATTAAAGATAAAAAAAAGAATAATATCACATCTAAAAATAGAAGTACCAACTTACAAAGCAAACAGAATACCTAAAGAATTAGACTCTGTTCCCGTTTCAACACCAGGAAGTAGATTTATAAAGTGAAACGATTAGGTGTAAACATTGATCATGTTGCTACAGTACGAAATGCTAGAGGTGAAACCCATCCCGACCCATATAAGGCTGCATTATTTGTCAAAAAGCAAGGTGCTGACTCTATCACAATTCATCTTAGAGAAGATAGAAGACATATTAGAGATTTAGATGCAAAAAAAATTTGCTCAATAAAAAAGTTATTTGTAAATTTGGAAATTTCAACAAATGATAATATTGTTAAAAACGCTTTAAAAATAAAACCAAAATTTATTTGTATTGTGCCTGAAAATAGGAACGAAATAACTACTGAAGGAGGCTTAAATTTACAGAAAAATAAAATTAAAATTAAAAAAATAATATCACAGTTTAGACAAAAAAAGATTAGAACAAGTTTATTTATAAACCCAAATATAAAAGATATCTATTTGTCTAAGGAAATTGGCGCTGATTGTGTTGAATTACATACTGGATATTTGTCATATCTTATTAAATCAAAAAGAAATATTTCTAAAGAATATTTAAAGATAAAAAAAAGTGCAATTTTAGCGTCAAAAATTGGTATAGAAGTTCATGCTGGACATGGTCTTGATTACAAATCTACTAAGATATTAACAAAAATAAATGAAATAAAAGAATTTAATATTGGACATTTTATAATTGGTGAGTCTATTTTTCACGGTTTAACATTTGTCATAAAAAAATTTAATAGAATCATCAAAAATTAGAATGAAAATTTTAGGTATCGGCGTAGATATTGTTGAAAATAAAAGATTATTAAAATTGATTAAAAATAAAAGTTTTTTGTTAAGATTATTTACTTCGGTTGAAATAAAAAACTCAAGATTAATAAGAGATAAATCAAACTATTTTTCAAAAAAATTTGCAGCAAAAGAATCATTTTCTAAAGCACTTGGTACTGGTTTTAGAAAAGGTTTAAATTTCAAAGATATTGAAATTTTAAATAATAATTTAGGTAAACCATATTTTAGACTGAATAACAGAACTAAAAAAATTATATCAAAATTATTAAAAGTAAAAAATTTTGATATATTTCTTTCAATATCTGATGAAAAAGAATATTCAATTGCATTTACAATAATTCAGACAAAAAATGTTCAATAAAAAATTTTTTATAGAAAACTTTAAGACACTTTTATATGCACTTGTAATAGCGATAATAATAAGATCTTTAATTATTCAACCATTTTATATTCCATCCTCATCTATGGAACCTGGTTTATTAGTGGGAGACAGACTTTTTGTAACAAAATATTCATATGGGTACAGCAAACACTCATTTCCCTTTAGTCCACCAATTTTTAAAAATAGAATTTTTTCTAACAAACCGAGTAGGGGTGATGTAATAGTTTTTAAAACACCAGCAGATAATAGAACAGATTATATAAAAAGACTCATTGGTCTACCAGGAGATAGAATACAGTTTATAGACTCAAATTTATATTTAAACAATAGTGAGATTATGAAATCTAAAAATTCAGACAAAGATATTATTTATTGTGGGAATAAGACTATCCAAGTTTTTACATTTGATGAAAAATTGCCTAATGGAAAAATATATAAAACAGTTTATTTAAAGAGTTTTACTTTTAAGAATTCAGATGTGTTTACTGTTCCTGATGACCACTATTTTTTTTTAGGTGATAATAGAGATTGCTCAAAAGATAGCAGGTATTTAACCAGCGTGGGTTATGTTCATGAAGATAATCTAGTTGGTAAAGCAAGATTTATTTTTTTTTCATCTGATAGATCAGTTGGTAGTATTTTTGCTTTCTGGAAATGGAACAAATCTATTCGACTTGACAGATTTTTTAAAAAAATTATTTAATGAAAATAGATTATTCAAAACTTGAGAAAAAAATAGATTATAAATTCAAAAATAAAAATTTACTAATTCAAAGCCTTACTCATAAAAGCTTTAACAAAATTAAGAATAACGAAAAAATTGAATTTTTAGGAGACAGAGTTTTGGGTTTAGTTATCGCGAAAAAACTTTTAGAGATCTATCCAGAGGAAAAGGAAGGAATTTTGGATAAAAAATATGCTTCATTAGTAAATAAAAAGACATGCCTAGAGATTGCAAAAAGTATAAACCTTCAAAATTATATTCTAATTTTTAATCCAAAAAATAAATCTGTTATAATCGAGGATAAAGTCATATCAGATAGTTGCGAAGCTTTAATAGGTGCAATTTATCTTGATAGAGGTTTTAATTTGACTGAAAAGATAATTTTAGATTTATGGAAAAAAAAAATAAAAGAAAGCGTGATTACACAAATAGATGCAAAAACAAAACTTCAAGAATTTTCCTTAAAAAGATTTAAAAGACTTCCTATTTATAAGATAATTTCTAATACAGGGCCTAGACATAAGCCTATATTCAGGGTTGCCGTAAAATTACAAAGTACAAAATTTTATAATGGCGAGGGAAAATCTAAAAAAGAGGCTGAACAGGATGCTGCTTTACTTTGTTTAAATGATAATTTAATTTAATGAATTGGGACGATACAGGTTTTTTAATTTCTAAAAATAAATATAACGAAAATTCTCTTATTTCAGAATTTTATACTAAAAATCACGGAAAAATATCAGGAATCATTTTTGGAGGTACTTCAAGAAAAATCAAAAATTATCT
>CABZDW010000018.1 GCA_902524545.1 uncultured Pelagibacteraceae bacterium | reverse complement strand
ATTATAGGGGCCTTAGTCGATGATAATAACATTTGATTGGTTAAAAGATCATCTGAAAACAAATCTGAAAGAAAAAAATCTTTTAGAACAACTTACCAAAATAGGTCTAGAGGTAGAAAGTGTAGAGAGTCTTTCCGCTGATAATGAGTTATTCAAAGTAGCTGAAATCATAAAAATTGAAAAACATCCAAATGCAGATCGACTAAAAGTTTGCGATGTAAATATTGGAGAAAATGAAATTAAAAAAGTTGTGTGTGGTGCAGAAAACGCAAAAGAAGGATTGATCACTATATATGCTCCTCCAGGTGCAATTATCCCCAAAAACAAAACAAAATTAGTAGTCGCTAAAATAAGGGGTGTTACTTCTCACGGAATGCTTTGTTCAGAGTCTGAATTGAATTTGTCTGATGAAAGCGACGGGATTACTGAATTAACTAAGGAATTTAGAAAAAATATTGGTAAAAGTTACTTTTCAAAATCAAAATCAAAATCAAATCATATTGATCTATCTATAACACCTAATAGACCAGACTGTCTTGGAGTCAGGGGAATAGCTAGAGATCTGGCTGCATCAGGTTTTGGAAAGTTAGTAGATTTAAAAGAAAAAAAAATTAATTCAAAAAATAAACATACCTTAAAAGTAAAAATTAATAAGGAAAAAGGACAAGGATGTACTGCGTTTGGAAGCTGTCTAATAACAAATGTGAAAAATTCTGAAAGCCCTAAATGGCTCAAAGATAAATTAATTTCTATTGGTCAAAAACCTATCTCAGCAATAGTTGACATTACAAACTATGTTATGCTTGATATTAATCGTCCATTACATGCTTATGACGCTGATAAAATTGAAAAAGGTATAATTGTTCGAAACTCTCGGTCTGGAGAAGCGTTTACAGCACTTGATAATAAAAATTATAAATTGGAAAGTGGCATGTGTGTTATTAGTGATAATAAAGGTGTTTTAGGACTTGGAGGAATTATTGGTGGCACAAGATCTGGTACAGAATTAAATACAAAAAATATATTACTTGAGTCAGCTTATTTCGAACCAGGATCAATAAGAAATACAGCCAAAAAATTAAATCTTGATACTGATGCAAAGTTTAGATTTGAGAGAGGTTTAGATCCGTTATCAATCGAAGATGGTTTAAATAAAGCTTCAAAGTTAATAAAAGAGATTTGTGGTGGTGAAATTAGCAAAATTGACATTCAAAAAACAGAAACTTACAAAACAAAAAAAATTACATTTGACCCAAATATTTTTGAAAAAATATCTGGTTTTAAAATTTCTTTAAAAGAAATGATTAAAATTTTAGAGGATCTTGGTTTTGAAGTAAAAAGGGATAAGAAAAGACTCAAATTAACTGTTCCTTCATGGAGACCAGATATTTTACAGGAGGTAGATATTGTTGAGGAGTTGGTAAGAATAACTGGCTATGAAAAGATAAAGCATATAGAGCCAAATAAACAAAGAAAAAAATCTACTTTAAATAAATATCAGAAATTATTTCATTTTTTACAAAGATCAGTTGCATCCAAAGGTTATTTGGAGGCAATCACTTGGTCGTTCACTGACCATCGTTATAATGACCATTTTAGAGATACAAAAAAAGAAATTAAGATTATTAATCCTATTAGTTCGGAATTAGGAGTTCTAAGAAATTCGATATTTTCGAATTTAATTATGTATATGAATAAAAACCTCGACAGAGGTTTCAGGGATTTATCAATATTTGAAATAGGTCCTATTTTTAATGGATCTAATCCTGGTGAGCAAAATACAGTAATTTGTGGTCTGTCAGCAGGAAAAAAATCAAGATTATCCTGGATAGAAAAAGATAGAAATGTAGATGTATTTGACGTGAAAAGAGACGTAATCCAAACTTTAGTAGAGGTTGGTTATGACTCTCAAAAATTTTTTATTGATAGCAAAACACCTAATTATTATCACCCTGGTAAATCAGGTAGATTATTTTTAAATAATGGAAAAGATCAAGTTGCAGCTTACTTTGGAGAAATACATCCTAATATTTTAAAGCAGATTGACATGAAGACCGAGTCTTTAGTTGGTTTTGAGATTTTTATGGATAATCTAAAATTACCAGAAATAACTCTCAATGATCTTAAAGCAAAATTTTCATTTTCTGACTATCAAAAATCTAAAAGAGATTTTGCATTTATCGTAAACAAAGATGTGAGCGCTCAAGATTTGATAAACTCTATTTCTAATATTGATAAAAGTTTAGTGAAAGATGTAATAGTTTTTGATGTTTATCAAGGTGGTAATATTCCGGAAAACCAAAAATCAATTGCAATCAACGTAACAATACAATCTTCCGAAAAAACTTTAAATGAGGCTGATTTAGAGCAAATTAATAATTTGATAATCAAGACAGTTGAAAATAAAACTGGCGCTAAAATTCGATCTTAATATTCAGATGAGCACTATTGATAATATTAGAAATTTTGCAATCATTGCACACATCGATCACGGTAAGTCAACGATAGCAGATAGAATTATTCACAAGTGCGGTGGCCTAACAGAGAGAGAAATGAAAGAGCAGGTTTTAGATTCAATGGATATTGAAAGAGAGCGGGGAATCACCATCAAAGCTCAGACTGTTAAATTAAATTATAAAGCCAAAAATGGTAAAAATTATATATTGAATATTATTGATACACCAGGTCATGTCGATTTTAGCTATGAAGTCAGCAGGTCATTGTATGCATGTGAGGGATCAATATTAATTGTTGATAGCACTCAGGGGGTTGAAGCTCAAACATTGGCCAATGTATATCAAGCTTTAGAGATTGATCATGAAATTATTCCAGTTCTTAACAAAATTGATTTACCTGCATCAGACCTAGATAGAACTAAAAGGCAAATTGAAGATGTGATAGGGATTGATACTGATAAAGCAGTCCCGTGTTCTGGCAAAACAGGAGAAGGGATAAATGAAATTTTAGAACAGATTATTAATCAACTTCCAGGACCTGAAGGAGAAACAGATAAAGATTTAAAATGTTTACTGGTTGACAGCTGGTATGACACTTATCTTGGTGTTGTAATTTTGGTAAGAGTTATAGATGGTAGACTAAGAAAAAATATGAAAATAAAAATGCTTTCTACAAATCAAGATTATTTAGTTGAGAAAGTTGGAGTATTTACTCCAAAAGCAAAAAATATAGAGGAATTAAATACTGGTGAAATAGGCTTTATTACAACTGGTATTAAGGTTTTATCAGAAACAAAAGTTGGAGACACAATATGCGACTCTACAAAAGCATTGGTAGATCCATTACCTGGTTTTAAACCAAGTAAACCTGTTGTATTTTGTGGATTGTTTCCAGTAGATAGTTCTGAATATCAAAAATTAAAAGATGGTTTAGCAAAATTACAACTTAACGATGCAAGTTTTTCCTTTGAACCAGAGTCCTCATCAGCATTAGGGCTCGGCTTTAGATGTGGATTTTTGGGACTGCTTCATTTGGAGATAATATCTGAAAGATTGGAAAGAGAATTTGACGTAAATCTTTTAACGACTACCCCAGGTGTCGTGTATAAGGTAAATTTAAATAATGGAAAGAGTATAGATCTACAGAATCCTTCCTCACTTCCAGATCCTACATTAATTAACTCAATCGAAGAGCCTTGGATTAAAGCCACAATCATAACTCCAGACACATATTTAGGTTCACTAATAAAGTTATGTCAGGATAAAAGAGGCATTCAAACAAATCTTTCTTATTCGGGTAATAGAGCGGTAATAAACTATGAATTACCCCTTAACGAGGTTGTCTTTGATTTCAACGACAGAATAAAATCAATGACTAGTGGATATGCAAGTTTTGATTATGAAATTATTAATCATCGAGAGGGTGATTTGGTCAAACTTGGAATTTTAGTAAATGGTGAGCCGGTCGATGCTTTGGCCATGATGATACATAAAGATTTTGCACAAAAAACTGGAAGAGAAGTGTGTGAGAAACTTAAAGATTTGATACCTAGACATAATTTTATGATACCACTTCAAGCGGCTATTGGTGGCAAAATTATTGCGCGAGAAACAATTAAAGGCTTCAAGAAAGATGTTTTAACTAAAATTCATGGGGGAGGTGCAACTGATAGAAAAAGAAAGTTATTGGAGAAACAAAAAAAGGGAAAGGCAAGATCTAAACAGTTTGGTAGAGTAGAGATACCACAAGAAGCTTTTATAGGAGTTCTAAAAATCAATAAAGATTGAAAATGAATATCATAGATTGTTTTCTTTATAATAATGAAGATTTAATATTAGAATTAAGATTAAATTTATTAGATAAACATGTTGATAAGTTTGTGATCATTGAAGCAAGATATAATCACAGTGGTGTAATTAAAGAAACCTATAATTTCAATATTAAAAATTTTAAAAAGTTTAAAGACAAAATCATATATTTACGTATAGAAGATTTTCCAAATGGTTTTAATCATTGGGAAAGAGAGAACTATCATCGAAATTATATTTTAAAAGCTTTAGAAAATATAAATCCAGAAGATTATGTAATTATTTCAGATATCGATGAAATACCAAATTTGGATGAAATTAACCAAGTTCTTGCTGATAAAAGAAAATATACTGCCTTTAAACAGAAAATGATTTACTATAAATTAAATTTACTTAACGCCTCTGAGCCAAATTGGTATGGGTCAAAAATGTGTAAATTAAAATATTTAAAGAATCCTCAATGGTTAAGAGAACAAAAAGTAAAAAATTATCCGTTTTATAGACTGGACAAAATCAAATGGAACATTGTAGACAAAGGCGGCTGGCATTTCTCTTTTGTAATGTCTCCTGAGCAAGTTAGTAACAAAATAAAATCGTTTGCTCATTCTGAGTTTAATAAAACTAAATTTACAAATATTAATCAAATTAGAGAAAAAATAAATTCTAATAAAGATTTATTTGGAAGAGATTTTAAGTTTAAGATTATAAAGGATGAAGAATTACCTAATTATGTAATAGAAAATAGAGAAAAATTTTCTGATTTTTTAGTTTAATTTTTTTTTTTAAGGAAATTGTTGAATTTTATAATGGCAGTGTATCTAGCATAATAATACACAACTTTTTTGAGTCTTATTGTAATTAAAGAAAAAAATATTTTAATTAAATACTTATTTTTTTTTTCAATGATGTCACGCATCACATATTTATTTTTGTCCGATTTCTGAAAATAATGAAATTTGTCAAGTAGGTAATAATGTTCTCTTAAATAGATTTTTTCAAAAACATTTCTTACTTTACTGATACCATGTGAATGAATACATTTTGATTTAAATACTTGAATAATGTATTTATTTTTTTTTTTTATTTCTCTACACAAGTCATCGTCTGAAAAAAAAAGGAAAAAAATTTCATCAAACAAACCTATTTCAAGAAAATCTTTTTTTTTTAAAAACATGCATGCACCTAGAGTATTTTCAACACAAATATCCCCCTCAAGTTTGATTGGAAAATCTTTTTCTCCATTTTCGGGCAATAAGCCTCCTGCATATGTTAATTCGTTATTTTCATTGTAAGATGTTGATGTAGTTAAAAAACAATCTTTATTTTGACTAAGTTTTTCATGTAATTTGATTATGCTTTTACTATCAATTATACAGTCTGGATTCAAAATTAATAAAAAATCAGTTTTACATAGCTTTACGCCTTGATTGTACCCAGCAGAAAAACCAATATTTTTTTTGTTCAATATATATTTTTCGATATCAAAATTTGACTCTACTTTATTCTTTAATTCTGTGTTATTTGAATTATCAATTATTATTTTTTTAAAGTCTCTAATCTTGTCTAAAGTTTTATATAAAATATTATAATTTTCTCGATATAAAACTATTATAATTGTGATTGAATTTTTAAAACTATATTGATCCATAAATTTTTATACCACTAAATTTAATAATTAGAATAACCAAAAAATTTTCCAAATATGTAAATTTACAAAAATTTTTTTAAATCTGTTGTATCTAAAAAAATATCACCATTTTCATATTTATTTTTAAGTTGATCAGTTTCTATTAAATTAAAATCTAACTCTTTTATTTTAGATATGTGCTGATCAACATAGTTTGGATGATTTTTTGGCTTGATTTCTATTATTTTAGTGTCTTTTTTGCAAAATGCTAAATTTGCAAAAGCTGCTCCATGAGCACCTATAATTACTTTAGCATTATTAAAAAGATATACTTGTTCCTGAAATGATAACTGTCCAACTTTATAACTTGTAAATCCTTTATTTTTTAAAAAATCTATTATTGCTTCGTTATTAACAAATTGACAATGAGAAAAAGCTGATTCACTTCTATCAATAAATATTTTTTCATTACAACTAAATTTTTTTCCATGATTTATGAATGAGTCACTTACCCATTCAACAATCCATTTAGGCAATTTCTTTGCTTCCTCTAATATAAACCCTTTTTTGTACCAAGGATGTTCAGAACATATGACTTCATCAGCTTGAATATGTCTATTTTTATTTGAGTCAATAATTTGTATTTTATCATAACCTAAAATTTCTAGTGTCGATTTTTGGTATGTTTCAATGTTTGATATATAAAAATAATTTATTTCTTTTAAACTATAATTTTTAGAGCAAATATTTATTTTGGGTAAAATGTCATAGAGCCAATGAAAATAATTTTTATGGCCGCTTGCTCCTTGGGTTAATGATAATACTTTTCCTTTAATTTTTTTTTTTAAATATGGTGTTCCTTTATGAAGAACTGAGTTATGATTTGCATCTTTGAATTCACCCTTTACTTGCTGGTAAGAAACTTTATTTATAATTTTATTGCCAGATATTATCGCAACATTCTCCACAAAATCATTAAATATTCTACCATTTTTAATCTTATATATATAATATCTAAGATTATCTGGGCTTTTAAGATTTTCATCTTTGACTTCCTCAATAAGGATGTTTTTATCTTTTTCAGGATTTTTACAAAAAATTATTTTACCATAGATAATTATAAATAATAGTTTGATTAAACTCTTGTATAAAAAGCTAAGTTTTTTTTTAATTTTATTCATTTATTAGCACTAAAATTATTTAAATAATTACTTTGCTAAACTTTTCGAATATAAATCAAATAATATGAAATTACGAACGTTTTATAAGATTTACTATGAGCATAGATTTAAAAAAGCAAATCATATTCTAAAACTTTATATTCTAACTCTTATTCCAATTAAATATTTAATCAATTTAATATTCTTACCAAGAGTTATTAATTTAGATAAATTTGTAGATAGATTTGGTTTAAATGAAACTACAGATTTAGGTAAATTATTTGATTTTTTTAATAGTGACAAAGGCAATCAATTTGAAAATCAATATGCACATCCTTCAAAGAGGACTTCTTTAAAGATCAAAGGACATGGGTATAGCGACTTTTATCAAAAATACTTTGAGTATTTAAAATTTAATAATCTTAATATTTTAGAAATAGGATCATTTCATGGCAATGCTTCAGCTGCTTTGTTTTTTTATTTTAAAAATTCAAAATTTTTTGCAGCAGATATTTATCCTGATTTATTTAGATATAGATCGAAAAGAATTAAAAATTTTTATGTAAACTCGTCTGATGAAGACTCCATTCAAAAAAATATAATTGATAAATTTTCTGATAATTTTGATATTATAATTGAGGATGCAGGACACTCCATTAAAGACCAAATTATTAGCTTGTTTATGCTTTTTAAAAAATTGAATAGCAAAGGTCTGTTTATTATAGAAGAACTTGATTTCCCTGACACAAGGATAGATATGAATCTTTTGAATGAAAAACCAACACTCAGAGAAATATTAGTCAAATTCAAAAAAGACGGAACATTGTTAACTTCAAAGTATATCCAAAAGAATGACAAAGATTTTTTTTTAAAAAATATTGAGGATATACAAATTTATAGAGGTAATTTTAACGAAATAGCAATTTTAAAAAGGAAGTAACAAGTTGAAAGTTAGATTATTATTCTAAAAAATAATCGATATTACAAAATTAGAAAAATGGTGAAAATAAAGTTCTAGAAAATTTATGACCAAAATGAAAATTTATTGTGTGACAAATATTGAGATGAAACATTTAGAAAAATTGAATTTGAGTTTAGCTGGTGTGGGTAAAAAAAAATTTAATAAAAAATATATTACAAGTTTAGCAGGTAAAAATATACAATATAAAGAAAAAAATTATTCAGAATTAACATTTCATTACTGGTTTTGGAAAAATGAATTAAAAAAAATTGACAAAAATTTATGGATTGGTTTTTGTCAAAAACGAAGATTTTGGCTTCAATCAGAAAAAAAAGTTTTAAGTTATAGGCAATTAAAAAAACATATTTTAAAAAAACCTCCAAAAAAATGGAAAAATTTTGAAAGCATAATTTGCAAACCAATAAAAATTGATAATCCTAAAAAGATGAAACTCCTTAAAAGAGGCTATAAAAACTTATTTAGAGACCCATCAATAATTTTCGATAAAAAAAAACATAATATTAAACTTCATTTTGATATGCATCATGGCTTTGGGGTTTTAGATAAAGCTATTAATCATCTTAAAAAAAGTGAAAGAAACTCATTTAGGGAATTTGTTAGTAATAATAATAGTTTTAATCCACATATAATGTTCATTTCAAAAAAAAAAATAATTGATAAATGGTTCAAAAGTTTATTTTCATGGTTGTTTAGTTGTGAAAAAGAATTTGGTTTGAAAAATTTAAAAAGTTATGATCAGCAACGCTTATATGCATATCTAGCAGAAAGATATTTGTCTTTTTGGTTTAAAAAAAATACTAAGTATTTAGAATGGTATTGGACTTTTTTTGAAAAAAAATCTAACTCATAAATAATATGAAAACCTAAAACGATAAAGATGATTAAAAGTCAAAATCTTTCAGGTAATTTTTGGGAGAGATGGCCGAGTGGTTTAAGGCGCACGCTTGGAAAGTGTGTGTACCTTCATTGGTACCGTGGGTTCGAATCCCACTCTCTCCGCCATAAATTTAAATTTGTAATTTAGCTTGATTTATCTATGAAAATAGGAATTTAAATTTTTTTTTTAAAGTCAAGCGATATTTAAAAGCTACAAAGCAGACCAGTAGATTTATATCTGATTATCCTAGTTTGTAAGCTAGTTTGATGTTAGAAAATAAATAATGGGTTTAAGAAAAATAAAAAACGTAATAAAAAAATTTTTTTACACTAGAAAATTTTTAAAAAAAAATTATCTAGCAAATATAAATAATAAAAACATTTTAATTACTGGTGCTAACTCTGGCATTGGTCTTGCATTAACAAAAAAAATTTTATCACTAAATAATAAAGTTTTAGCAACTTATCGTGAAAGTTCTGAAAATTTAAAATATATCAAAGATAAAAATTTAACGTTTGTAAAGTACGATCAAAGAAATATAAATGAATTTGAGGATCTTGAGGAAAAAATAAAAGAAAACCCCATTGATTTGATATTAAATTGTGCTGGTGTATTTGGGGGTCCTTTCGAAGACCAACAAATAGAAAAGCTTGATTTTAAAAAATTTCAAGAAGTTTTAATGGTAAATTCATTTTCCATATTAAAAATAATGCAGATAATATTAGATAATGGGTTATCTGCGAAAAATCTTAAGGTTTTAGTTAATATTAGTAGTGATGCTGGTAGTATAGAGCTTAATAATCAAGGCAATGCATACATATATAGAGCTTCAAAAACCGTCTTAAATTCCATAACAAAGAATATGTCTATTGATCTAAATGCTAGATTTAAAACAATAGTATTTGCTATCGATCCTGGAAACGTTCAATCAGGAATGAATCCAAGTGGACATATTGAAAGTGAAGTTTGTGCTAATTTAATAATAGATTTAATATCTTCTAATGTTAAATCATTTAACGGAAAGTTTATTAATTTATTGGGAGAAGAAATTCCCTGGTGATTTTTAAATTTAACTACATGAAAAACATTTTTTTGATTTTCATTCATCATACCATGAAATAACCCTTGCAATATCTTGTTTATTTAACATTTTTATTTAAGATTTATAATTATAATTGAGCAATTTTTATCAAAAATGCTATAATTAATTTTTCCTTAATTAAAAAAAATGGCAAATAAAAATACATATCAAGCAGATTCTATCAAAGTACTTAAAGGTTTAGAGGCAGTAAGAAAAAGGCCAGGTATGTATATTGGAGATACCGATGATGGAACTGGTTTACATCACATGGTGTATGAAGTTGTTGATAATTCGATTGATGAAGCTTTAGGAGGGTATTGTAAAAATATTAATGTAAAATTAAATTCTGATGGAACTGTGACTATTAATGATGATGGTCGCGGGATTCCTACAGATATACATAAAGGAGAAAAAAAATCTGCTGCAGAAGTTATAATGACCCAACTTCATGCAGGCGGAAAATTTGATCATGACTCTTACAAAGTTTCTGGAGGATTACACGGTGTTGGAGTTTCTGTCGTTAATGCTCTTTCAGAAAAACTATTCTTAGAAATTAATAGAGATGGAAAAAAATATTCTATTGAATTCCAAAATGGCAAAGCAAAAGAACCTTTAAAAATTTCTGGTAAATCAAAACAAACAGGCACTCAAATAACCTTTCTACCCTCAAAAGAAGTTTTCTCATCAATTAAATTTAATGCAACTATTCTTATCAAAAGAATGAGAGAATTAGCTTTTTTGAACAAAGGTATAAAAATAACCTTTATTGATAATAGTCAAAAAAAAGAAAAAATATTAGAGTTTAAATATGATGGAGGCTTAATTGAATTTGTGGAATATTTAGATGAGAAGAGAGAAAAGTTACAAAATAAAAATGGAAATGATTTATTTAAAAAGCCAATATATATTGAGGGAAAAAAAAACGATGTAGAACTAGAGTGCTCATTAAAATGGAATGCAGGTTATTCTGAGGATATTTTTCCTTATACAAATAATATTTACCAAAGGGATGGAGGAACGCATTTACTAGGTTTTAGGAGTGCTTTAACAAGGATAATAAATAAATATGCAAATGAAAATAATCTTCTAAAAAAAAATAAATTAACAATCTCTGGAGATGATATCAAAGAGGGTTTAACATGTGTTTTGTCAACAAAAATCCCTGATCCTAAATTTTCTTCCCAAACAAAAGATAAATTAGTTTCGTCAGAGGTAAGAATGATAGTTGAAACATTAGTAAACGAAAAATTATCTATCTGGTTTGATCAAAACCCTTCTGTAGCTAAAATAATTTTAGCGAAAGTTATACAGGCTGCAATGGCTAGAGATGTAGCCAGAAAGGCAAGAGAAAATGTTAGAAGAAAGGGAGCTATTGAATTAAGTGGTCTTCCTGGAAAATTAGCAGATTGTCAAATAGGAAAACAAGAAGGAACAGAACTCTTTATCGTTGAGGGAGATTCAGCCGGTGGTTCGGCAAAACAAGGTAGAAATAGATCAAACCAAGCAGTCTTACCTTTGAGAGGAAAAATACTTAATACTTACGTAGAAGATTTAAATATTAAAAAAAACGGAAATGGAAACGGTTCAGATCAAAGAACAAAAGCATTGTCCAAAATGATATCCTCAAATGAGATAGTTACCTTAATAAATGCACTTGGATTAGATCCAAAAGCTCATGAAATTGATTTAAAAGATTTAAGATATGGCAAAATAATTATAATGACAGATGCCGATGTTGATGGATCTCATATTAGAGCATTATTATTAACTTTCTTTAATAATAAACCTTTTAATAAATTGATAGAATATGGACATGTTTACCTTGCTCAACCCCCGTTATTCAAAATTAATAAAGGTTCTAAAGGAATATATATTAAAGACGAGGAAGAATTAGAAAATTATATTATCACTAATAACAAGGAAATTAAAAAAGTTAAAAAAGGTTCAAAAGAGTTCTTAAAATTGATAGAAATTGAAAAGTCTAGAATTAGTATACAAAGATTTAAGGGCTTAGGAGAAATGAATCCAGAGGAACTTTGGAGTACAACTCTTAATCCAGAAACGAGAAATTTACTTCAGGTCCAATATTCAAAAAACTTAAAAAAAGATCAAGAATTAATACATACATTAATGGGTAATGACGTAACTTTAAGAAAAGATTTTATCATTTCTAACGCAATAAATGTTCAAAATTTAGATATTTAGACTATGAAGTTTTTTGAAACTTCAAAATTTCATACTTTAAAAAAATCCACTTATATTTCTCTAAGATGGATTGGTATATTAGGACAATTAATTTCTGTTTATATTGTTTACTTTTTTTTTAATTTTGACTTTAATTTTATTTTGTCAAATTTAATTATCTTTATTGGGATTTTGAGTAATTTTTATTTAATTTTAATTTACAATAAAACCCAACTTTCAGATAGATCTGCGTTAATTTTTTTAATGATTGATATATTTCAATTGGGTTCACTAATATATCTTACAGGAGGAATCATAAATCCTTTCGTGATATTTTTATTAATTCCTAGTGTTTTTGCATCATCAAATTTAGGTATTAGGACCAATTTATTTCTTGTTATTACTACAATATTAATGATTATTTTTTTGACATTTTACTCAGAAGATTTACCTGCACCTTTAGATGATAATTTTCAAGTAGACCTCTATTATTATTATTCAATTCCGATAGCCTTTATAATTGCTCTAATTTTTTTAAATTATTTTGCGATAGTATTTGGCTCGGAGTCTAGAAAAAGAAAAGAAGCTTTAAGCAAAATGGAGGAAATAATGGCTCAAGAACATGAGATGTTATCCTTAGGAGGTCAAGCAGCAGCAGCAGCACATTCTCTTGGAACTCCATTATCTACGATTAAGATTATCTCACAAGAGTTAAAAGATCAGTTAAAGGACCGCAGAGAACTGACTTCAGATATAGAATTATTATCAAGCCAAGTTGAGAGATGTAATCAAATTTTGAAAAGGTTGTCTTTAAATCCAATTGAGGAAGATGATTTTATAGATGAGGACTTAAATTTAAAAAAATATATCAATCAAATTGTAAATTCATTTCAAGAAACAAGTAATAAAATATTTATTCTAAATTTTGATCAAGACTCAAATCCTAGAAAAATTTCAAAATCTATAGAAATTATATATGGTTTAAGAAATTTTATTGGAAACGCAAATAAATTTGCTAAAGAAAAAATTTATATTACTTTAAAAAGTAATAATGATTACACTGAAATCACTATCGAAGACGATGGCCAAGGATATCCTAGCGAAATATTGTCAAAAATAGGAGAGCCTTATTTAAGATTACTTAAAAATAAAAATAAAAGCCAATCTGGCTTGGGCTTGGGAATATTTATCGGTAAAAACTTACTCGAAAAAAATTTTGCTTCTTTGAATTGTCAAAATTCTAAAACACGAGCTGGAGCGGAAGTGAATATCAGATGGAAAAATCAAGATTTAAAAAAAATTTAATGTAATTTTGCTTTTTTATCAAATAATGAACTCAATTGAGAAATCATTACATCGCCAAGTTCATTTACATCAGTAATTTTAATTGCTTTTTTATAATATCTCGAAACGTCATGACCAATTCCTATAGCCAAAATTTCTATCTCAGATTTATCCTCGATAAACTTAACCATTTTTTTCAAGTTTTTTTCTAAAAAATCTCCTGAATTAACTGATAAAGTTGAGTCATCAACAGGCGCACCATCCGAAATTACCATCAAAATTTTTCTTTCCTCTTTTCTTTTTTTAATTCTATTGAAAGCCCATGTTATTGCTTCACCATCTATATTTTCTTTGAGCAAACCTTCCTTTAGCATCAGCCCAAGGTTATCTTTTGCCTGTCTCCAATGTGTATCAGCTCCTTTATAAATTATATGCCTTAAGTCATTCAGTCTCCCAGGTGTCTTAGGTTTATTTTTTTTATTCCATAACTCTCTACTTTGACCACCTTTCCAATTTTTTGTCGTGAAACCTAATACTTCTACTTTCACCGAGCAACGCTCTAATGTTCTAGAGAGAATATCTGCACAAATGGCTGCGATCGTAATTGGTCTACCTCTCATTGAACCAGAGTTATCAATTAGCAGTGTAACTACAGTGTCCTTAAAGTCTAAATCCTTTTCTTTTTTAAAAGACAATGAATTATATGGATCCATTATAATTCTTGGCAACTTAGAGCTATCAAGCAATCCCTCCTCTAAATCAAACTCCCAAGCTCTATTCTGTTTTGCCAACAATTGTCTTTGAAGTTTATTTGCAAGTTTTGTGATAACGTCTTGAAAACCAATTAATTGCTGATCTAAAGTTTTTCTTAGCTTATTTGCCTCGTCAGCATTTTCAAGATTTTCAGCTTTTGTTATTTCGTCAAATTGTGTTGTAAAAACTTTATATTCTAAATTTGAGTCTTTTAAATTTTTCTTTTGAATCACTTGCTCAGAATTTTTTTCATCTGACTCTGTATCTAAGAGTTTTTCATCCAATTTATATTCATCAATATTATAATCTGAATCTAGACTTGCCTCTGTTTCATCATGTTTATCTGGATCTTTTTTATCCTCATTCT
>CABZDW010000017.1 GCA_902524545.1 uncultured Pelagibacteraceae bacterium | reverse complement strand
ATCGTAGGGATATAAAGATTGATCAGGATACATCTCTCCTGCACTGTTAGCATCGGCAGCCACCTGCCAACCACTTAAATAAATTGCTTTTAAACCAGCTTTTGCATGTTGGACTGCATGGTTACCTGACAGGGACCCAAGAGTATTTACATAATTTTCAGTATTTAACAATTTCCACAGTTTTATGGATTGTTGTTTACAAATTGAATATTCAATTTTAATAGAACCTCTAAGTCTTTCAACTTCTTCTGGAGTATAATCTCTTTTAATCCCTGCAAATCTTTTTAATTCGTATGAGACATTTTCAGCACTCATTATCGTTTCCTTTGGTTTTAAAAGCTATTATTGAAAAATGAAATTTAGTAGAAGTTGTAAGATTTAGTTTGAGTCTGTAAGTGTCTCAGTTAAATCGTTCATTCCACTAGAACCCCAGTCACAATGGTCATCTCGCATATAGATCCCTCTGCTATTGTGTTTAGCTAGATCCTCATGTCTGATGATTTGAGCTTCGTTTTCAGTGTTTTTTAATTTTTCGTCCATGTAAATCTTATAATTTACAAAATTTACAAAATCTATAAAAAAACAAAAAAAGCTTGTAAATCGTAGAAAAATTTTGTAAAAATAAATTTACAAAATTTACAAATAGAAAATATGAGTCAATTAGATTTAAAATTGGGACCTAAAATCAAGGCTTTTCGTAGACAATTAGGTCTTCAAGCCAACAAATTAGCTGAAGATTTAGATATTTCACCAAGTTATTTAAACTTAATAGAGGGTGGCAAAAGAAAAATAGATGGAGATTTACTTTTAAAAGTTTGTGAAAAGCTGAATATTGAGCTTTCTCAATTAACTTCAAAAACTGACATTAATTTAGAAAATACTTTATCAGAAATTCTTGATGATAAATTGTTTGAAGATTTAGATATTTTAGCTCCAGAAGTTAAAGATCTTGTTGGTACTAATCCTAAAATTGGCAGAGCAATAGTAAGATTGGGAGATATTTTAAAAAAGAAAGATCACGAAATGATCAATAAAATTGAGACAATATCTGGTAAGATTGTTGATAACAGAAAAAATTCATTTCCAGGCGAAGTTATTTCAGATTTTTTACAAGAGCATAAAAATTATTTTCCAAAGTTAGAAGATTTTGCAAATAAAGTTTTTGAAAAAGTTCAAAAAAATAATCGAACAAGATATATATCTCTATGTGATTATTTAAAATCAGAATACGACATAACTGTAAAAGATGTTATTCCAGAAGAAAAAAAACCTTTTTCTAAGATATATCGAAAAAATAAAAAAGAGCTTTTATTAAGTGACTATAGTTCTCTGGAAACGAAAAAACTTCATGCAGCTGCCCAAATAGCCCAAGAAGGTTCTGATAAAGAAATTGAGGAATATTTAACTAAATTCAAATTTCCTTCCGATGAATCTAAAAAATTGACTAAAGTTGCACTATTAAATTACTGTGGAGCGGCAATACTAATGCCCTATAAATTATTTCATGCGGAATGTAAAAAGCTAAAATATGATTTAGAATTATTGCAAAACACCTTTGCAACTTCTTTTGAACAGGTAGCGCATAGAGTAACTTGTTTACAAGATCCAAAATTACCAGGAATACCTTTTCATTTTTTAAGAGTGGATATGGCTGGAAATATTTCTAAAAGATTTTCATTATCTGGAATAGAAATCCCGAGATATGGCGGTGCTTGTCCACGTTGGAACGTTTATTCAGCTTTGACGAGACCTGGGGTTATTCAAGCTGCAGTGAGTAAAATGTCCAATGGTGAAAAGTACGTATGTATTGCTAGAACAGTTGAAAAAGGAATCGGAAGATTTGGACAATCGAAAAGTATTTTATCGATAGGACTGGGATGCGAAGCAAAATACGCTAAGGAGTTCATTTACTCAGAAAATTTGAACATTAACGATAAATCCACAGAAATACCAATAGGTGTGTCATGTAGGACATGTGATAGATTAGACTGTTCTCAAAGAGCATTTCCCCCCTTACACAAAAAATTTGATGTTGATATTAATTCTAGAGGTGTTTCAGTATATGTTGGAGATAAAAATTCTTAATTTAAAGTTTTATGATTAAATTTATAATACCTGCAATTATTGTTTTCTTAATTGTTCTTTTTTGGGAAAATATAAATGAGTTAGTTTATAAGAAATTTAATATCAAAGTAAATTACATTGTTGCAATAATTATTGTTGCAATTTTAGGAGCAATTTTTACTTTATTGTATTTTTAATTAGTTGCTAATGAAAGATTAAATATGAAAGAAATATTTAAAAATGTAAAAGAAAAATTAGCATCCAAATATTTGGACAATAATAATCTAAAAAGTGGCAACATACTCAAAAATGTAAAAGATCAATTAACTGCCAAATATCTTGAAAAAAAAACCTCTAAAAATACTAAAAAATTTAAACCTAGAATAAAAGCTAGATTGAGAAAAAATAAGCAGATAATTAATAAAAATATTGATAATTTCTTTGGTTGGATTAAGGGAGCAGAATTAGTTGAGCTTAAACAATGTAATACAGCTGAGGACCCAGTAAGACCAGAATTAGATGTATCTTTTAGAACAAGTAATGGAAGAAAAATTTATGGCGTAAAATATAAAAAAGAAATTCATGCAGTTATGTGTTTTGCTTTTACAAATAAAGTTCCTAAGAATGTTGAGGAATTAGATAAGTTCAGTCAGGATGCATACTTACAAAGCACCCTTCGAGGGCAAAATGTAGGTCAAATTGCAATTGCATACACAGTTTGGTCCAAAAAAAAAGGTGGTGGTAAATTAATTGTTAATGAAGTTTTTAAAAAAATTAAAAGTTCAAATCACTTAAATAGACTAGTAACACTGTCTCCTCTCACAAAAATGGCGACAAAATTTCATAGTAAGAATGGTGCAAAGCTTCTTCAAGTGAATGAAAACTCTCAAAATTTTGAGTACGAAATCATAAAAAAATAAAAAAATTAATTGGTTTACAGTTAAATAAAAAAATTTGTATTTTTAACTTTATTTTAGGTGATTTGATTATTGGTTTCTTATCAGTGGGTAAACTTTAGGATTTAAATATTTTAAATTAGTTAGTAAAATTAAAATTAAAGTAATTAATCCGATAGTAATACAAAGGTATATTAAAACTTTGAAATCAAATTGCCATGCTAACTCAAATATATTTTCAATAATAAATTTTGAGCCAAAAACTGAAAAAAATACTGCAATTAATATTACCGATTTAAAAATAATTAAAAATTCAATTAACGATGAAAAAACAATCTCTTTTTTTGAAAATCCTAAAATTTTAAAAATTAAATTTTGATATTCTTTCATTTTTCCTTGAACAATTATCGCACTTGAAATCACTATTAAACCAATAACGATTGTTACTGTTGAGATTAATATAACAGCTATAAAAACTTTATTTAAAATAGATGTTACTTTATTCAAATAATCTGCAATTTTTATCATTGATAAACTTGGAAAAACTTTAAGCATTTCTATTTCATTAAATTTATCTAAATTTTTAAACTTTGTAGTCGCCAAGTACTCATGTGGAATTTTCATTGCAAATTCGGGATTAAATAGCATTGCAAAATTTATGTTAAGATCTCTGTAATCAACATCTCTAAAATTAATTACTTCACCGTCTACTTCTCTACCATAAATATTTAAAGTGAATATATCGCCCAAATTAATATTAAAATCTTTCGCTACTTTTGCGTCTAACGATATTTGAAGTTTATTAGGTTTAGATAAATCCCACCACTGACCTTTTACAATCAGATTGTCCTCAGGTACGTTTTTTGACCACGATGATCTCCTCTCACTTTCAATGACCCAGTAACTATCATTATCACTATCAATATACGTATTTGGATTTACTCCGTTAATTTTGATAATGCCTGAAGAAACCATTGGTACGATTTCAATATTTGCGTCAGGATCCATTAACAAAATTTTTTTCTCAAATTTCTCTCTATCTCCATTTTGAATTCCTACAAAGAAATAATCTGGAGCAATATCAGGAATTGATTTCGCTATTTCTCTTTGAAAGTTTGTTCCAACTAGAGCTAAAGTTAATAGTAAAGTAACACCTAAACCTAAAGACATAATTGTAATAGGTGTAATACTTTTTGTTTGAGTTATATTTTTTATAGATAATTTTAAAGGGATACCTAGGTTTACTTTTAGTTTTTTAAGAGAAAAAATTATAAATTTTGACAGTAAAAAAAACACAATTAAACAAATAAAAAATGCTCCAAAATAAACAAGGCTATAGCTTGGATTTTCAGATTGGAAAGTGAATAATAAAATTAAGATTGATAGAAAAAAAATGCTTAAAACAGCTAATTTTTTTGAATAATAAAATTGTAAATTTTGAAATACATTTCTAAATAAATTTGAAGCTTTAACTTGGTCAATGGAGCTGATAGTTGGAATAGAAAAAATAATTAATACTAATAAACCTATCAAAAATATTTTAATAAAGTTAATGTAAGAAATAGAAGGATAAATATTTAATCCAATACCATCAGATAAATATTTACTTGCAATAGGTACAGTTAAGAAACTAGTGGCATATGCAATAATGCTGATGATGAATAATAATATAACTAACTGGAGATAATAAAGTTTTTTAATATTTCCAGAATAAAAACCAACAGCCTTTCTTACTGCTATGGACATATTGTTTTGGTTAATGAAAGATAAAAAAGTATTTGAAATTCCAATTCCAGCAATTAACATTGCACTGATTGATACAAGTGACAAAAACTGTGAAAAATTATTAATAATTCGCTTCAATCCACTGGCGGAGTTTTCAGGATATCTAAGCTTTACTTTTTGATCGTCCTTAAAAATTTTTTCAATTTTTTTTTCAAAAATATCCGAATTTTTATTTTGGTTAAATTTTACTTTGTATTCATAATTTAAAAAACTACCAATTCCATTTAATTTTAAAATATTCAAAGTTTGTTCGCTTGCTAAAGCCCAATCACCAAAAGCCACAAACCCACTAACATCTGGAACAGACTTTACTTTACCAATAACTGTAAATTCTTGATCTTGAATATTTACAATTTCATTTATTTTAATTTTAAGAGTTTTTGACAAACTTTCATTAATTAAAATTGTTTTTGGTTCATTGTGCATTCGTTCAAAAGCTCCCGTAGGCTCATAAACAATCTCACCGTAAAGAGGATATTTTTTATCGACCGTTTTTATTCTAGTAAATAAAGATTTATTTTCTTCACGATTGGTTGTTGAAAGCATTGTACTAAACTCAATCATCCGGGAAACAGTTGCGAATTCTTCGACCTTATTTATTAACTTTAAATTTCCTTGATTACGATTATAGTCAATTTCAAAATCTCCTCCGAGTAATGCTCTAGCATTATTATTTAATTCTTTTTTTAAACTGTCCTCGATAGTAAAAATTGCACTTAATACAAAAAGACTAATAAATAGTGTTACAATAATACTTGAAATTTTTTTATAATTCCTTCTCAAGTCTCTCAAAGCGTATTTAAATATCATATTAATTTCAGATAAATTAATTAATTTTTCCATCTTTAATTTTAATTTTTCTGTCGGTTTTATTTGCAAGTTTTGTGTCATGAGTAACTATTATTAATGATGAACCCTCTTCTCTGACATAATTAAATAATATCTTAGAGATCATTAAAGAATTTTCTGTATCTAAATTTCCTGTTGGCTCATCAGCTAAAATTAATTCAGGTTTCGTTGCAATTGCTCTTGCAATGGCTACGCGCTGTTGCTCACCTCCCGATAATTGGCTTGGTAAATTATTTAGTCGATGTTTTAGACCAAATCTATCTAATAATTCTTTTGCATTTCTTTCAGGATTTTTTAATTTATTAAGTTCAAGAGTTAGAGCAACATTTTCAACGGCTGTATAATTAGGAATTAAATAAAAAGACTGAAAAATTATACCAATACTTTTCTTTCTAATCTTTGATACTTGGTCATCATTCAATTTAGTTATATCCTGATCTTGAAAAAATATTTTACCTGATGTTGCACGCTCTAAACCCCCCACCAGCATTATTAAACTTGTTTTTCCAGAGCCACTTTCACCTACTATTGAAACAGTTTCTTTTTTTTTGGTAATTAGGTTAACATTATTCAATACACTTATATTATCCTTGCCAGTTTTATATTTAAGATTTACTTTTTTTAATTTAAGAAGAATGCTCATGTATAAAAGTTTTATTATTAAAATAATTGTTCTCTGTCTACTGACCATAAACTCGTATGCAATTGAAAAAATTGTATTATTTGGGGACAGTATAATGGCAGGATATGGATTACCCAATGAGCACCATTTGTCATTCATTTTGCAAGAAAGCTTAAAATCTAAAGGTTACAATATAGAGGTAATTAATGGAAGTGTGTCAGGCAGCACTTCATCAGGAGGACTAAATAGAGCAGAATGGACTTTATCAGAGCCTGGGATAGATTTAATGATTTTAGGCTTAGGTGCTAATGACATGTTGAGAGGTATTGAACCGAGCGAAACCAAAAATAATCTTGAAAAAATAATTCAAATTTCACTGAAAAAAAATGTTGATATCATTTTAACTGGAATGATAGCCCCCAATTCGCATGGATCAAAATATAAAAAAAAATTTGATAAGATTTTTTCAGATTTATCAAAAGAATATGAATTAGAACTTATTCCTTTTTTACTTGACGGCGTAGCTATGAATGCTGAGCTTAATTTAAGCGATGGAATGCATCCGAATCATAAAGGGGTAATTATTATTAGCAAAAAATTAGAAAAGATAATTTTAAAAAAGAACAAAAAAAATTACTAACGATGAAAAAAAAACTTTACCACCATCTTCCTGATGGATCATTTAGAAATCCTGAAGGCTCACCTCAAATAGATCCTAATGTAAGGTGGTCTTATAAAATATTTAATAAAGAAAAAAAAAAACTAGATATGACTGTAACTGATGGTCACGTTTCAAGTAAAGATCAAGTGTTAAGAGATCTAGAAAAATTAAAAGACGATGACTATATTGGTTGGATTGGTCACGCAACTTTTATTATTAAATTGGGAAATAATACAATAATCACAGATCCCATTTTTTCTAAAAATGCAGGACCACTTATATTTGGTCCTAAAAGGTTCACAGATCCAGCTTTGGGATTGAAACAATTACCCAAAATTAACTTATTTTTACTTACACATAATCATTATGATCATCAAGATATGATGACCATAAGAAAATTTCCTTTCAAAGATGCAAAAGTATTAGTTCCTTTAAATCTTAGCAAATATTTCAAAACTAATGGATATAAAGATGTCAATGAAATGGACTGGTATGATGAAATTAAGATCAATGAAAATTTAAAAATTACATTTCTTCCAGCTGTGCATTGGTCAAAAAGAAGCTTAACTGACACTAATAAAACTTTATGGGGAAATTTTTTAATAGAGCATAATAAAAAAAAAATACTATTTGCATGCGATACCGGAATTGGAAATATTTATAAATATCTGGGTAATAAGTATGGACCAATTGATCTTACAATTATAAATATAGGTGCGTATAATTTTTTTCCAATAATGCCTTACAAAGATAAATCTGTTTATCACACAAATCCCGAAGAAGCTTTAAGTATCGGACGAGAATTGAAAACCAAAAAACTTTTAGGAATGCATTGGGGAACATTTGTTTTGTCTTTGGAACCAATAATGGAACCTCCTAAAAGATTTAAGGATAATGCTGAAAAATATGGATTTAAAAAAAAAGATGCGATAATTTTTAGTATTGGACAAATTTCCAAAATGTCAGATATTATAGATTACTAATATGTTAGATTATATTTTACCTTTTATTGTTTTAATTTTAATTGTTGTGTTTATACATGAATATGGTCATTACTATTTTGCAAAAAAATATGGTGTTGGAGTTACGGATTTTTCAATCGGGTTTGGTAAAGAAATTTTTGGCTGGAATGATAAATCAGGTACAAGATGGAAAATATGCTGGATACCTCTTGGAGGTTATGTAAAATTTTTTGGAGATAGGAATGTATACTCTCAAGCTGACCATAAAGAGATTTTAGAAAAGTATAACGAAGAAGAGCAAAAAAAATTATTTATCTTAAAACCTCTATATCAAAGAACTTTAATTGTATTTGGTGGTCCTTTAGCAAATTTTCTACTAGCTTTGGTAATATTCTTTTCAATTTATACATTTATTGGAAAAGATTTTACACCAGCTGTAATCAATGAAGTCCAGAAAGACAGCCCAGCTATGGTTGGGGGACTAAAACAAAATGATATAATTTTGGAAATAGATGGCAATAAAGTCGAAAGCATCATGGATGTTTCCAAATTTATCACTATGTCTACAGATGAAATAATTGACTTTAAAATTAAACGTTCTTACGATGAATTAATCCTTAAAGTAAAACCAAATGTGGTTTTGGGTGAAGATAATTTAGGAAATAAACTTAATAAAAGGATAGTTGGAATAAAATTAGGAGCCTATAATAACGAAATTAATCACGTAAAATTGGGACCTGCTCAATCAATTTATCACGCAGTTAATGAGGTTTACTATGTGAGTATTTCCTCTCTCAAATATATCGGTGCAATGATTTTTGGTAAGGCTGATACCTCTCAGCTTGGAGGACCTATTAGAATAGCAAAAATTTCAGGACAGGTAGCGGAATTCGGCGTTTTGGCATTTATCAGCATGATGGCATACATCTCAATTAGTCTTGGTTTAGTTAATTTGTTTCCAATCCCGATGTTGGACGGAGGACATTTAATGTTTTATGCATTTGAAAAAATATTAGGTCGTCCATTATCGCAAAAAACACAAGAAGGTTTTTTTCGAATCGGATTATTTTTGCTGATATCTTTAATGTTTTTCACAACTTTTAACGACCTTAAAGACTTAGGATTGCTCAATTAAAAATTCATTTAAAGGGTTAAAAACCTAATAAAATCAACAACTTTTAAGTTCACACCAGATGTTGTGTATAACTTTTCAGGAAATACTAAAAAAAGTCTTGATTTAACAACACTTTTGACAACAATGAAAATAACCTAATAAAACCGGAGCATAAATGAACAAAAAACAATTAGTAGTCAAAATTTCTGGGGCTTTGAATCTTAGTAAGGCTGATGCAGAGAGAACTTTTGATACAATTACCAACACAATTTTAGATGCTTTAAAAGCAGACGATTCAGTGAAAATTGCTGGTTTTGGTACATACAAAGTAGCTAAAAGAAAAGCTAGAGTTGGAAGAAATCCAAGAACTGGTGAGCAGATTCAGATTGCTGCATCACAAAAAGTTAAGTTCTTACCTGCTAAAGCTTTAAAAGAAGTATTTAACAAATAATCTTTTGAAACAGCCTTAACAAGATTCGCGTTAAGGCTGTTTCTATATGCAAATTCTGCATACCAAATTTACACAATCAGCGTTAGATATTCATTTCGATTAAAATAAAACTATCCTCTTAACAGAAGGGGTCTTTATGACAAAACTAATTAACAAAATAAGCGTGCCGCTTGTTAGTTTAATTTTATTATTAAACATGAGTGGTGCAGCTATGGCAGAAACAACAGTCTCTGCTGAAATAGGTTTTATATTTAATACCTTGCTATTTTTAATGTGTGGATTTCTAGTCTTCTTTATGGCTTGTGGATTTGCAATGTTAGAGTCAGGTATGGTTACATCAAAAAGTGTATCTGTGATCTGTGCAAAAAATATAGGATTAATATCAATTGCTGGAATAATGTTCTGGATGGTAGGTTACAATCTTGCTTATGGAATTCCTGAAGGAGGATATATTGGTAGCTTTGTTCCATGGTCGGATGCTAGTGCAGTTGACACTGGATATGCAGATGGATCAGACTGGTACTTCCAGATGGTATTCTGTGCAACAACTGTGTCTATTGTATCAGGAACTTTAGCTGAAAGAATTAAGTTATGGCCATTCTTTTTATTTGCAGCAATTTTATCAGGAATTATTTATCCAATCGTAATGGGTTGGCAGTGGGGTGGAGGCTGGTTAGCTTCTGCTGGATTCTCAGACTTTGCAGGATCAACACTTGTACACTCAACCGGTGGAGCAGCAGCTCTAGCAGGCGCTTTAATGTTAGGTCCTAGACTTGGGAGATTTACTAAGTCTGGTCAACCCGCACCTCTAAAGCCTTTTGCTGCATCCTCAATTCCATTGGTAACTGTAGGAGTATTTATTCTATGGTTAGGTTGGTTTGGATTTAATGGTGGTTCTCAATTAGCTATAGGTACAGCTGATGATGCGATCGCTGTATCATCTATATTTTTAAATACTTTCTTAGCAGGAGCTGGTGGTGTAATGGCTGCAGCAACTGTTACAAGATTGAATTTTGGAAAAACAGATGTTGTACAAATGTTAAATGGATGTATCGGTGGATTAGTTGCAATTACTGCAGAACCATTGATGCCCTCACCATTAGCAGCAATATTAATTGGTGCAGTTGGTGGTGTAATCGTAGTTTATGGTACTAAACTTCTATTCTCTCTAAAAATTGATGACGTAGTAGGAGCAATACCGGCTCACTTATTTGCTGGTATTTGGGGTACATTAGCAGTGCCGATTACAAATCCAGATACTTCATTTGGAACTCAATTATTAGGCGTGATTTCAATTAACGTTTTTGTTTTCGTAGTAGCTATGATTGTTTGGAGCTTAATGAAAGCAACTATTGGTATCAGATTAAGTAAAGAAGCTGAAACTAAAGGTACAGACGTTACTGAAACAGGAGTGATTGCATACGCAATTCGCGACTAGTTGTTAATAAAGAAAAGGGATCCTTCTAACTCCCTGTATATTTTAGATGAAGGATCCTTTCAACTCTCTCTAAGTTAGTTAAAAAAAGCCCCTCCCTCGAGGGGCTTTTTTATTTACTTGCTATCCTTTCTAGTGTGTTCAATACTTCTTTAGCGTGGTCTTTGACCCTCACGTTATTCCAAATTTTTAAAATTCTTCCCTTTTTATCAATTAAAAAAGTTGATCGGATTACCCCCATAAACTCTCGACCCATAAATTTTTTTTTACCCCAAACTTTATATTTTTTTAAAACTTTTTTATCTAGGTCAGATAAAAGATCGAACTTTATTTTATATTTTTTTTTAAATTTAATGTGACTTTCAAGACTATCTTTTGAAATACCATATACCTCGCAATTAAGCTTTCTAAAATTTGGAAGAAGTTTATTAAAATCATTGGTTTCTAAAGTGCAACCCGGAGTGTCATTTTTGGGATAAAAATATATTATTACATAATTACCAATCGATTTTTTTAGTAAATACTCCGTATTATCTGTGGAAGGTAATCTAATATCAGGAGCTTTAATATACTCCTTAACCATTAAATTTATTCTCATCCCACAATTTTTTATAATCAACAAATGGTGATAGGCCGTAACTTGAATTTATGTTTGTTAGATGTACAGACAAACTTTTTACAGGAGATATGCAAAACTCATTTTTATAAATCTCATTAATATACTTTTCAAATGGATCATAACGGTCTTCACAATTTTTTGAAAAATTTTGCCAGTATAAATCTAATAATTTTTTGCTTGTCATAAAAGTGCATAAAGTCCTATTAATTGTTCTCCAATGTCTTTTATCTCCGATTAGAATATTCGTTTTTTCATTATCCATGTATAGGTATGGATAATCTGAAGGGCACATGAAAATGTCTTTACCCAATTGAGATGACACTCTTTCATATGTAGCAACCATCTCTGATAACATAGTGTCAAAATGAAGATAATCATCTTCAATAAAGAAAATTAAGTCTTCCCCGATATCTTTACCAATTTCAAAGCATTGAAATAAACTCGCTAAATTTGAAAAAGTTTCATGTGTTTTTTGTCTTTTAATTTTAGTTTCAAATTTTTTTGTATCTAGTCGAATTATCTCTACATCTACACCTTTTATTACTTCTTTTATTTTATCTAAATTTTCGTTTTTTGAAGAATCATCAAGAATTATTGTTTTTATTTTTAAATTTGTATATTTGTTTTGACAAAGATTAATGGATTTAATTAAGGATTTTATTGATCGAATTGAATATTCTACCTTTGGTTTTTCGAATAATCTTCTTTTATTTTGATCCCAAACTTCAATTTCTGTATTAACTCTAATAATTATAAGGATTGAATTTACCTTTCTTGTAATTTTTACTTTTCCCAAAGGTATCACTATTGATTTTTGGTTTAAAGTTGAAAGATCTTCATTCAGTTCTTTATTTAGTGTAGGAGAGGTAAATTCATTTTGATCAATAATTTCGAAGCCAAAAAATTTACAAATCTTTATGAAAAACTTTTTCATATCTTTTTTATTTATGATATAAATATTTACAATATAATGACAATTAAATCATCCCAAACTCTTGTAGCAGAAGCTTTGAAAGAGATTAAGACTATATCTACTGACGAAGCTTTTGAGAAATTTAGTAAAAATGAGTGTAACTTAATTGATATTAGAGATGTAAGAGAATTGGAAAGAGAAGGAAGAATTGATGACTCAAATCATGTTCCTAGAGGGATGTTGGAGTTTTGGCTTGATCCAGAGAGTGCATATTTTAAGCAAGGCAAACTAGATTTAAATAAAGAAATGGTTTTATTTTGTGCTGGTGGAATGAGATCAGCTCTCGCAGCAAAATCTTTAAAAGATATGGGATTTAAAAAAGTCTCTCATATTGATGGAGGATTTGGAGCATTAAAACAAAGTAAATTTAAAATAACTTAATTATTCAATTCATCTAAAGCATACCCAAGTCTATCTTGTCCCCAATATAAATTATTATTTATAACAAAAGTTGGGGCACCGAAGATGTCATTATTGAAAGCAATATTTGTCAAATTTTTTAGCTCATCTTTAATTTTTTGGTCTTTAATACCTGTTACAAAATCATTATGATTTATCTCACATTTCGATAAAATTTTTTTTATAGTTTCTTCCTTTGAAATATCTTCGTTATTTTTCCAATAAGCATCAAAACAGAGATCAAAATACTTATCTTTTTTATTATTATTTATAAAAAGATATCCTCTCATCAGATATAATGAATTAATCGGAAATTTGTCATTCCAAATAAAGTCAATCTTATTTTTTTCAGCAATTAAAGTGCAATCATTTTTCATATTTTTCATTTTTCTCTCATTAAACGCGGGGGCAGTAATGCCTCCTAAATTATGAAGTCCACCAAGCAGAATTGCTTTATAGTTAAAGTTAATCCTATCATTAGAGTTAACAATTTTTTTATGTGCTAAAAATGAATACGGACTAATAAAATCAAAATAAAAATCGATTTTTTTAGTCATACAAGCTTATATTTTTGGCATAGAAAATTCTTATTAACCAATAAGTTAGTAAACCCAATGGTCCGATTAGATAAGTAATGATGAGTGGTATTGAAATTAAGAATTTATTAATGACAAACTTTTGTGAGTCTTTTACAATCCAACCTCCAGTAAATAAATTAATCGATATAAAATGTATCCAGAATATCATAAGAAAATTTTTGTTGGAAAATAAGTCCGTCGTGTCATCAATACCCATATAGAGGCTAAAATTACTATTAAAATCATACGAGTTTAAGTAAGACTTATATAATAAAAATATGTACGCACCGCTCAATATAAAAATTGGAAATATTGAAGTCACAAAATATCGGCAAAGATTAGACGTTGGAAAAAAAATTAGAATCAACCAAAATGGGAGAACTCCTAAATTTACCCAATAGTAGAGCATATCTATTGAAAAATAATTATAAATTTGTTCGATCATTTTACAATATATTATATTAAATCTTTCTATGATTCCTATAAGAAATAAAAAAAAAACTTTAAAAGTAACTGTTGAGGAAATGAGGAATTTTGCATTTTCTTATGTGGAAAAATATGCACCTTCAAAACAACAGCTTAAAACTTACTTACTAAAAAAATACTTAAAAACTTCAGTGCCAAATGTGAAAAAACAAGACGTTATTAATTTGATCGATATTGTTCTGTTGGACTTAGAAAAGAATAAGTTTATCAATGATAAATTTTACTCTGAAAGCAAGGCTAAAAGCATGATTCAAAGAGGTAGTTCAATAAACAAAATTAGAAATTACTTAATAGGCAAAGGGATCAACAGTGAATATATTAAAGAAACAGTTAATAAAATTCATGATGACAATTCAGACCAAGATTTTTTTTCAGCAATTAAATTATGTAAAAAGAAAAGAATTGGTCCCGCGAGGACTGAAGATAATAGATCTTTATTTTATAAGAAAGATATATCTTTATTAGCAAGAAATGGCTTTGATTTTGAAACCTCAAAAAAAGTAATGGAAATTGAAAAAGATGATTTTATTAAAATAGTAAAATTACTTTGATTTGTTTTTTTTACTTTCTTTTACTAAATAATTAATCTTATTTTTTATATAATTTTTAACAAAGACAAAAACAAGTAAACCGAAAATTGAAACTGAAACAATTATAATTAAAATAATTCTTAACTGTTCATCCATTATTGAATATTTTTGCTTTTTAAGATTAAACTCGGATTTTTAAAATCTTTTTTTCCATAAAGAATTTCTTGACCGTTAAAATCAGTTACACTTCCACCAGAATGTTTAAAAATTGCGTGACCTGCAGCTATATCCCACTCTGAAGCTCTTGGCTCTGCAACATAACCATCATACTCTCCAGCAGCAATTACACAAAATTTTAAGGAACTTTTCATTCTTACATATTTTTTAACATTAAGTTTTTTATATATTTCATCTATTTCTGGTTTAATTTTATTAGAGTAGGATACAAATTTGATCTCGTTTTTATTAAAATTTTTTGAATGATCTAATTTAATTGGTTCTCCATTTATTAACTCAAAAGACAAACCATCTCCATAAGAATAAAACATTCTATTTTTTGCTGGAGCAAAAATTAATCCAGCAACAGGTTTTTTTTGAATTATTAATCCTGCATTAATTGTAAATTCATCGAGATCATTAATATAGTCATAGGTACCATCGATTGGATCAATTAACCAAAAGTTTTCTAGGTTGTTTAGTGTTTTATTTTCTGATGCTTCCTCAGACACTATTAAGATATTTGGTGTTAAATCTAATATTTTTTTAGTCAAAATTTTGTTAACTTCTAAGTCACCATTACTCACAGGGGTATTATCGGATTTTATTTCTTTAATTAGGCCTTTTCTACGAAGATTTAAAGAAATTTTTCCCGCATCTAAAAAAGTTTCAACTAAATCTTCAACAATTTTTTTTATATCACTTTGAATCATCTATTTTTTTTAATTCTATATTTTCAGAGTTAATGACTTTTTTACCGACATTTTGAAAATTTACAGTAACTTTGCCTTTAATTATTGATTGGACTTGTCCTATTCCCCAATCTTTATTAACTGGATTGAAAACTTTGTCACCTGGTTCAAAATCAAAAATCATTTAATTTAATTTATATTAGAAATAAGTATAAATACCATCAAATGAATAATAATTTAAACTCTATTGGTCTAAAAAAAAGTCCCTCAGAAACAACAGTCGTTGTTGCAATGTCTGGTGGCGTAGACTCATCCACAGTTGCTGGAATGATGAAAAAAGAGGGTTATAGGGTTATTGGTGTAACCTTAAAGCTTTATGATGATGGTAAAGAGGTTGCTGCATCAAAACAATGCTGTTCAGGACAGGATATAATGGATGCAAAAAGGGTTGCTCAAAAATTAGATATTGAACACAAAATTCTTTATTATCAGAACAAGTTTAAGGAGGGAGTGATTGATAATTTTGTTGATAGTTATTTAAAAGGGGAAACACCTATTCCATGTGTGCAGTGTAATAAGACTGTCAAATTTAAAGATTTATTTGAAGTTGCAAAAGATTTAAAAGCAGATGCATTAATTACTGGTCATTATGTGAAAAGTATTACCACTGATAATCAAACAAATATGTATCGAGCCATTGATGAAAATAGAGATCAAAGTTATTTTTTATTTAATACTTCTAGAGAACAATTAAATTATTTAAGATTTCCATTAGGAGGAATGCTTAAAGATGAAACAAGATCTATAGCAAAAAAACTAAATCTTAACGTAGCAGATAAGCCAGATAGTCAGGATATTTGTTTTGTACCCAACGGTGATTATGCATCTGTAATTCAAAAGTTTAGGCCAGACTCTTTTAAAAAAGGAAATATAAAAAATTTAGAGGGAAAAGTGATTGGAGTGCACCATGGAATTATTAATTTTACAGTTGGTCAAAGAAAGGGAATAAAAGTTCCAGATAAAGATGCTTTATACGTAATAAAGGTTGATGCAGAAAAAAATGAAATTATTGTTGGTTCAAGAGAAAAACTTGGAAAAAAAGATATCAATCTTAAAAACTTGAATTTACTTGTTAATAAAGATGAATTTAAAAACGATATCTTAGTTAAAGTAAGATCTACAGGAAAACTTCTTAAAGGAAAAGTAAATTTCAATAAAGATAAAACTGCTTTAGTAAACTTGGAGGAATTTGAGGATGGTATATCTCCAGGACAGGCATGTGTTTTTTATAATAAAGATAAATTTGGTTTAAAAGTTTTAGGTGGCGGTTGGATCAAAAATTAATTTGATTTTTTCCACATAAAAAATGTTAGTAAATAGAAAGTTATTACTCCAATAAAGTAATCCCACTCTAAGGCATGTTTTAAAAACTTTAATTGAATTCCAAAAAAATCATCACCTGGTAAACTGATTATAGGTATACTTATGACCGCAACTATAATTAATGTAGAAATTAAAATTATTTTAAGATTTAGAATTACAGGGTTTATATAATCTTTCAATTTTTCTTTAAAAGACCAAAAGGTTGCTACTAAGTAAGCCTGGGCGATTATTTCAAAAACAATAAAAGACAACATTATTACCCTTCTAAAAAGTTTGTATAAATCATTATCGAACTTAATACCTAAAAAAATAGAATGCACTGTTAGAGCAATTGCCGAAGCAATACCAAAAAAAACTACTTTTTTTAAATTTTTATGATCAACTTCAAAATATTTAATAATATCTTTGTTTAGTAACCAATATTTGATTAAGAGATAAGATGTTAAAAACATTGCAGGCTTAAATACCAACC
>CABZDW010000016.1 GCA_902524545.1 uncultured Pelagibacteraceae bacterium | reverse complement strand
TTTTTGAAGATTTAAATTATTTAAATTTTTAAAATTTAATGGACTTGTTTTTAATTCTTTACTTTTTTTGTAGTAAATAGAATTATAAATTGGAATTTTCATATCTGGTTCATGAATAAGTATTTCGCTCAAACCATTTTTAAATTTAATTATCGTATGTACATATGATTTTGGATGTGTAAGTATCGAAATCTTTTTATAATCAATATCAAATATATTTCTTGCTTCAATTACCTCAAAAACTTTGTTCATTAAAGTTGCTGAGTCAATTGTTATTTTTTTTCCCATACTCCAATTAGGATGTTTGAGAGCATCATCTAATTTAATATTTTTAAATTTATTTTTAGGAAAATTTATAAATGGCCCACCAGATGCAGTAATATAAATCTTTTCAATATCTTTTTTATCTTTGTTGTTCAAAAGTGAAAAAATTGAAAAATGCTCTGAATCAATTGGGATAAAAATTGTTTTACTATTCTCGATTTCTTTTTTAATTAGTGGCCAACCACAGACAATTGACTCTTTATTTGCAATTGCAATTAATTTTGTTCGGCTAATCATTTTATAAGTTGGTAATAATCCACCAATTCCTGAAATCGCACTCATTACATAATCAACTTTATTAGGTAAAATCTTTTTTAATCTTTCAAAATTTTGAAAAATATTAATCTTTTTATTTTTACAAAGAATTTTTGTTTTTTGAAAACTATCCTGATCAGTTATAATTATATTCTTAACATTAAATTTTATTGCTTGATTAATAAGACTTTTATAATTTGTATTAGCAGTTAATAATTCTATTTTAAAATTTTTTTTATCTCTTTCAATTATATTGAGTAAAGACTTACCAATAGAGCTTGTTGAACCCAATATAACAATTTTTTTTTTTATCATAGAGTTTTTGAAATTATAAATACAAAAGGAAAAGCAAAAATCATTCCATCAATTCTATCTAGTAGACCTCCATGACCTGGAAAAAGTTTTCCTGTATCTTTTACATTAGATATTCTTTTAAAATAAGAAATAATCAGATCTCCAATTTGACTAACACTCGAAATTAAAAAGACAACAAATATTAAATTTAAATCTTCAAAAAAGTTAACATCATATATAGTTACAATTAAATATGTTAATAGAATCGACATCAAAGTTCCTCCTATTAGACCAGAGTATGTTTTGTTAGGACTTACCTTTGCTAATTTTGGACCTTTGAATATTTTCCCAAAAACATATCCACCAATATCTGTAGAAATACAAATTGTTAAAATTATGAAAAATTCCATTAACCCTTTATCTCTTGTGAGATATACAGCATAAAAAGAGATCAATAAAAAAAAAATACCAATCACTTTTTGCTCAATTTTCTTTATCATTTTAGACCATTCATAAGAGGCAATTAAAAATAAAATTACTAAAAATAAGTAAAAAAATGTTGAGCCATTAATAATAAAGAAAAGAGATATAGGTAATATTATTATCGAACTTAAAATCCTTTTTTGAAGCTCTTTATCCATTAAATTTTCCCAAAATTTCTTTTAATGTTCTTAAATTTCTTAATTATTTTATAATAATCTTTTTCATTAAAATCTGGCCATAATTTTTTTTCGAAAAAAATCTCAGAATAAGCGATTTGCCATAATAAGAAATTGCTTAATCTTCTTGTGTTTCCAGTTCTAATTAATATATCTGGATCTGGTATATCTCTCGTTTGTAAATATTTTTTTACGTTTCTTTCATTAATCAATTCTTTATTTTTTTCTAGTTCTTTAAATGCGTAAATTAGCTCAGCTTTTGACCCATAATTTAAAGCTAAATTTATTTGAAGCCTTTGATTCCTGGATGTTTTTCTCTCAGACAAGTTTAAAAGACTATTTAATTTAGTTGAGAAATTTTTTCTTCCAATAATCTTTAATTTAATTTTTTGTTTATTAAGGTCTTCAATTTTTTCCTTAAGAAAATTTTCCAAAAGATTGAATAAGAAATTGATCTCCTTTTTAGGTCTTTTCCAATTTTCTGTTGAAAAAGCATAAAGTGTAAGAAATTTTACTTTATTTTTAATTGTTTCTTTAATAATTTTTTCTACTGTATTCAAACCAGCTCTATGACCAGCATTTCTTGAATTTTTGTTTTTTAAACCCCATCTCCCATTACCATCCATGATAATGGCTACATGTTTCAAAGGGTTCATATTGTCATTATTTCTTTTTCTTTAGTTGAAATTTTTTCATCAACAATTGCAATATGTTTATCAGTAATCAATTGAACATTTTTTTCAAAAGATTTTTCTTCATCTTCACCAATTTCTTTTGATTTTAAAAGTTTTTTTAATTCTTCATTTCCATCTCTCCTTATGTTTCTAATTGAAATTTTACATTTTTCACCCATAGACTTAATCAATTTTTTAAGTTCTATTCTTCTTTCTTCATTAAGTTCTGGTATTGGTAATCTAATTAATTGTCCATCTATCTGCGGATTTAAACCTAGTTCTGATTTTTTAATTGCAGCATCTATCGAATTCACATTATTTTGATCCCAAACCTGAATATTAATCATTCTTGGCTCAGGTGTTGTTATGCTGCCAACTTGATTAATTGGCATTTGCTGACCGTAAACATCTACTTTAACAAGATCCAGCATTGCTGCATTAGCTCTTCCAGTTCTCAATGATGATAACTCTTTAGAGAATACCTCAATAGCTTTAGCCATTTTTAAGCTATATGATTTTTCATCAAACATCTATTCGCCTATTTTTATTCTACTAAATTCCTTAATCTTTAAATCATTTATAGCAAGTTCTTTCAAAACGTCTTGGACTTTCTTTTTAGGTTCCATAACCCAAGCCTGAGTCATTAGTGCATTTTCCTCTTTAAATTTATTCATTTTTCCTAGACTAATTTTTTTTGCAATATCTTCTGATTTACCTGAATTCTTAAGCTCTTCAGTTATTAATTCTTGTTCTTTATCAATGATTGATTTGTCAATTAACGTTGAGTCTAAAGCTAAAGGATTTGAAGCAGCAATATGCATTGATAATTGTTTACCAAATGTTTTTACAGTCTCAGAATTTTCTTTTGTTTCCAATGAAACAATTACTGCCAATTTCGCTAAATTATCCTTAACCACTGTATGTAAATATTGATAATTAGTTGACAATGAATTTGAGATAGTTTTTGTTTGCCCGATTGTTATTTTTTCTCCAATTTTAGCGATCAATGCTACCAAATTATTCTCAACTGAAGAACCATTTTTCATTTTAGATTTTTTAAGATTGTCAAGATTTGAGTCATTTTGATTATTTAATTCACTTAACTCTTTGACAAAATTTATAAAATCATCATTTTTTGCAACAAAGTCTGTCTCACAATTTACTTCTATTATTGAAGTTTTTTTTTCATCGCCGCTAATGGCTACTACACCCTCTTTTGCTTCTCTTGACATTTTTTTCGATGCTTTTGAAATTCCTTTTACTCTTAAGATTTCTACAGCTTTATCTAAATCACCGTAAGCTTCTTTTATAGCTAAGTTACAGTCTTTAAAACCTGCTCCAGTGACAACTCTTAACTTTTTTACTTTTTCAATATCACTCATATTAATTGATTGTCTCTTTTTTTTTTTTACTAAATTTTTCATCTAATTTTTCTCTATCTTTTTCTTGTAAGGTTTTAGATGATTTAGTTTCTTTATTTACGTTTTCATTTTTTTCGATTACAGGAATTGAACTTTTTGCAGAAACAATTGTCTCTTTAATCAAATTACAATATAAATCAATTGCTCTCCTTGCATCATCATTACCTGGAATTGGGTAATCTATACCATCAGGATTTGAATTGCTGTCTAATATTGCTACAATAGGAATTCCCAATTTAACCGACTCTTGAATTGCAAGTGACTCATAATTTGTATCAATTATAAATACAAGATCTGGAACTTTTTTCATTTCTGATATGCCACCCAGAGACCTTTGTAACTTATCTTTTTTTACACTCATTTTAAGAAGTTCTTTTTTCGTGAAACCCCTATTATCTGATACTAAATTTAATTCTAATTGTTTTAGTTTTTTAATTGAATTCGATATAGTTCCCCAATTAGTTAACATTCCCCCTAACCATCTATAGTTCACGAAATATTGATCAGTTTCTTTAGCAACTTCTGCTATCGCTTCTGATGCTTGTTTTTTGGTTGAAACAAATAATATTTTTCCATTATTTGATATAACCTCGTGAATTTTTTCTAGTGCAGATTTTGTAAGTTCTAAGGTTTGGGTTAAATCTATAATATGGATGGAATCTCTTTTACCAAAAATATATTTTTTCATTTTTGGATTCCATCTGAGTGTTTTGTGTCCTAAGTGAACACCTGCTTCTAATAATTGTTGGATTGTAACGTTAGGTATTTTCATATTTATTCCCGGTTGAGCCACCACAGTAATTTCCAATTAAGGACCGGAGGTATAAAACCAATAACTGTGTGCGAATTTGTTAATTTAGATGTCTATTTACAAAAATTTCTTTTACTTAACAAGCTTAAAATTATCGAATAATTGCAGAAATTTCTTTATTTCTAATTATATTCAACATTTTTCTGTCGACATTTCTCTTATTTTTAAGAGTAAAGTCTAATTCATTATTTTGGTCTCTTAACTTAATTTTAACAACTGTATTTCCATCATTTGGAATGATTTTTGAAATTTCATTTAATTCATTTAATGATTTTAAGTTGAAAAGTATTTCTTCAATTGGTTTATTTATCAATTCTGAAAGTGAGGCTATTTTCTGTACATTTATTCTTTTAAATCGATTCTCTTCATCTGAAGTAGATTTTGCTAAAGTTAATATTATTGATGATCCCTCTTTCAATAAATCTCTATTTTTTTCTAAAACTTCAGAAAAAATAAATAATTCAAAAACACTGGTTAGATCGGTTAATTTTAAAATAGCATAAGGATTACCTTTAGCTGTTTTTCTCTCTTGTACTTTTAATAAAGTTGCAGCAATATTTGAATTCATCATCTCATTATCACTGATAAAACTAAGGTAATCATTTATATTATAGTCTTCGAATATTTCTTTAAATTGATTTAAAGGATGGTCAGATATAAAAAAACCTACTGACTCAAATTCTTTTGATAATCTTTCCTCAAACTTCCAATCATCAGTATTTTTTATTATTAAATTATCATGATCTTGAGGGTCATTTTCGCCAAATAAATCAATCTGATTAGCAGACTTATTTTCATAAATATTTTTAGATTTCGTAATAATATTTGGTATTGAGTTAAAAAGTGATTGTCTATTTAAATTTATATTATCAAACGCTCCAGCTTTAACCAAACCCTCTAATTGTAACTTGTTTATATCTTTTGGATTTATTCTATTTAAAAAATCGTTTACTGAGCTAAACTTTCCATTTTTAATTCTTTCGTCAACGATGTTTGAAACTGCTTCATATCCAACAGCTTTAATGGCTCCCAATGCATAAAAGAATTTTTCTCCATCTGTTCTAAAATCAGCATAACACTCATTTATATCTGGTCTTACTATTTTTATCTTTAATCTTTTTAATTCCTCATAAAATTCACTTAACTTATTTTGGTTAGAAATATCCATTGTCATTGATGCAGCAATAAATTCTTTTGGATAATATTTTTTTAGAAAAGCTGTTTGATAAGAAATAATTGCATATGCAGCTGCATGACTTTTATTGAAACCATATTCTGCAAAAGGCTCTATTTTTAAAAAGATCCCAGCTGCAACATCTTTGCTAATTCCGTTGTTTACAGCGCCAGAAATAAAACTTTGTTTTTGCTTTTCTAGCTCTGATCTTTTCTTTTTACCCATAGCTCTTCTTAAAATATCTGCTTGACCAGCAGTGAAACCAGATAGTTTCTGTGCAATTTGCATAACTTGCTCTTGATAGATTATTACTCCATAGGTGGGTCGCAAGATATCTTCAAGTAAAGGATGTAAATAATCTGGTGTCTGTTTTCCATGTTTGCAATCATTATATATTGGTATGTTACTCATTGGACCCGGTCTATAAAGTGCTACTAATGCAATAATATCCTCTATATGATTTGGTTTCATTTGCATTAAAGCTTCACGCATTCCAGCGCTCTCAATTTGAAATAAACCCACAGTTTTACCAGATGATAATAAATCAAAAACTTTTTGATCTTCAAAATTAATAGTTTCAATATTAAATTTTTTATCTTTTTTTCTTATCAATTTCTGGGTGTTATTTATAACTGTTAAAGTTTTTAAACCTAAAAAATCAAATTTTATTAATCCTGCATTTTCAGCTGAATACATGTCAAATTGAGTTGAGGGCAATAATAAGTCAGAAGTTGAGTCCTTATATAATGGAACAATCTCGGTTAATTTTTTATCAGCTATCACAACACCTGCGGCATGGGTTGCAACATTTCTGTTTAAACCCTCTAACTTTAATGAAAGATCTGTAAGTTTTTTTACTCTACTATCATCATTTATCAATTTTTGAAGTCTAGGTTCTCCAGCAATACATTCTGTAAGATTTTGTGGTCTCGATGGATCGAATGGAATCATTTTTGATATACTGTCAACAAAACCATAAGACAATCCTAAAACACGTCCAACATCTCTAATAACCATTCTAGCTTTTAACTTCCCAAATGTAATTATATGAGCAACACTATTTTCGTATTTTTTAGTTAAATATTCAAAAACTAGATCTCTTTTTTCTTCACAAAAGTCTATATCGAAATCAGGCATTGAAATTCTGTCTGGATTTAGAAATCTCTCAAAAATTAAGTTAAATTTTATTGGGTCAACATCTGTTATTGAAAGACACCAAGCGACTAAAGAACCAGCACCAGATCCTCTACCAGGCCCAACTGGAATATCATTTTCTTTTGCCCATTTTATGTAATCAGATACAATTAAAAAATAACTTGCATAATTCATTTTAATTATAATTGTTAACTCATGATCTAATCTATCTTTATATTTTAAATAATTTTTGTCTGACGCGAAATCTTTGGTTTCTAAGTTAAATATTTTAATAAATTTTTCATTCAGACCATCTAATGAGTCATTCTTTAGGATTTGATCAGCACTAATACCTTTGTCAGAACTGATATTAGGCAATATAGGTTTGGATGATAAAGGTCTGAAATTACATCGAAATGGAAAATTATAATTATTTTCTAATGCCTCAGGTAAGTCAGCAAATAAATCAACCATTTCTGAACCACTTTTGAGGTAATGATGGTTACTAAATCTAAGTCTATTTTTTTCGTTAACGTAGGTTTTATTTTTTATGCAAATCAATGCATCATGTGCTTCATGCATATCTTTATTGATATAAAATACCTCATTGGTTGCAATTAAGGGAATATCTAATTTTTTTGAACTTATTAAATTAAATTTTTCGAATTCTTTTTCATTTTGATCACCATGACGCTGTATTTCAATGTAAAATCTATCTCCATAATTAGTTTTAAGTTTTGAAAAAATTTCACTAATTTCCGAAAATTTACCTTTGTTAAATAAATGTCCAAATAGACCGTTAATTGTTCCTGAGAATATTGCAACACCTTCTTTGTTACTAAATAATTCATTTAAATCTAAATGAGGTTCAGAAAGTTCATCATTTTTTAGAAAAGATAATGACGACAACTTTATTATTGTTTTGTATCCATCTTCATTTAAAGCAAATAGAGGTAATAGACCTGTTGTATCATTTAATTTAAAATTAATTTGAGTTCCAATTATTGGTTGAGATCCAGATTTAGATATTTTTTCAGCAAACTCTAAAGCACCACATAAATTGGAGGTATCACATAAACCCAGTGCTTTTAACTTTTTGTCTTTAGAGATATCTTTTAAATCATCTATCTTTATAGCTCCTTCACAAATAGAAAATTGAGAGTGTATTTTTAAATGATTAAAATTTTCAGAATTAAACTCTTGCATTAACAGTTTTTATATTACCATTAACAATTTCCAACATGCAATCTGACTTTTTTGCAAAAAATCTATTATGGGTTGCAAAGATTATCAACCGACTCGAATTTATTTGTTTTTTTAAAAGATCAAAAATACTTTTTGCTGTTACTAAATCTAAACTTCCAGTTGGCTCATCGGCTAAGATAACTTGTGGATCGTTAATCAAAGCTCTAGCTATTGATACTCTTTGTTTTTCACCACCAGAAAGTTCAGAAGGATAGTGATTAATTCGATTTGATAAACCAACTTTTTTTAATAACTGCTTCGATTTTATTAAAGAAACTTCTTTATTCTTTTCAATAGTTAAATTGGCCAAATACACGTTTTCTAAAGCTGTGAAATCTGGAAGTAAATTATCTTGCTGGTATATAATTCCTATCTTTTTAGCTCTTAAAACATCGTTGTATTTGGAATTTTCGAAATCAATTTGTCTATCTCCATATTTCATTATGCCACTTGATGGTCTATCAATTAATGACAGCAAATTTAATAATGTTGATTTTCCAGATCCAGAGGGTCCCATTAAAGAATAAATTTTTCCAAGTTTAAAATTATATGTCAACTTTTTCAGAACCCTTAAATTTTTTTGATGAGTAAAAGACTTAGAAATATTTGAAAGTTTAATAAAATTATTCATATTTTAATGCTTTAATAGGATCTAGTTTTGCGGCTTTGAGAGCAGGGAAAATTGAGACAAGAATTGTAATAATTATTGAGCATAGCGAGATTAATAAAATTGATGCTAGGCTTATCTCAGAGGGCATTGTGCTTAAAAAATATATTTCCTCTGGAAACAAACTAATATTAAAAATAGTGCTTAAAAATTGTCTTAATTTTTCAACATAGATAGAAAAAGTTACACCAAGAATAATACCAAAAATAGTAGCTGAAGTTCCTATTATTACTCCAACTAGAAAAAATATTTTTATGATTGATTTGTTGAGTACACCCATAGATTTTAATATCGCAATATCCTTTGTTTTGTTTTTAACTAATATAGTTAAGCCGGAGATAATATTAAAAGCAGCCACAATAATAATTAAAGATAATATTATAAACATTACATTTCTCTCGACTTTTAAAGCTGAAAAGAGTGCACTATTCATATCCGACCAAGAATATACAAATTCATTTTTAAAAATTTTTTGTACTATTTCTTTTTGGTCTTCAATTTTTTGCGGATTTTTAAGATAAATTTCTAAATTTCTATCATCTTTATCCAAATTAAAGAACTCTTCTAAAGTTGATAAATTAATAAAGGCTATATTGTTATCGAAATCAACAAGTCCACTTTCAAAAATTGATATAACTGTAAAAGTTTTTTGTTTTGGTATGTTGCCTATTATTGTTTCAATTCCACTTGAGGACATTATTGTAATATCATCACCAATATCAAGATCTAGCGTAAAACTTAGCTCTTTTCCAATTGAAATAAAATTTTTACTTAAATTATTTCTATTACCTAAAAAATTTTTATTTTTTACTAATTCAAGTTTAGAGAAATCATTATTTGCATAACCTCGTAGAACAATTCCTTTTGAGGTATCACTTTTAATCATTATAGCCTCACCTGAATTACTAGGTATCAATTCATTAGAAATAAGTTTTAAATTGTTTTGTTTTAACTTCTCAAATTCGATTATATTTTCATATGGTTTAACAGTTATATGGGCATTAAAACCAACAATTTTATTGATTAGTTCTGTTCTAAAACCATTCATAACAGACATAACAATGATTAAAACAGCAACACCAAGACTAATACCTATAAATGAGAAGATTGAAATAACATTTAGAAAGCCATCTTTTTTTCTAGCTTTCAAAAATCTAAATGTAATTTCTTTTTCTAAAGTAGAAATCAATTTTTTTCTTTTAGTTCTTTAATTTTATTTGTTATTTCAGTTATATCCAATTTTTGGGTTTCTTTTCCAATCTCCTTAAATTCTATTAAATCACCATCAGTTTGTTTACCAATTATTATTTGATATGGAGCACCTATTAAATTCATCTTTTTTATTTTCGATGAAAAATTTTCATCAGTATCATCAATTAGTGCATCAATATTATTTTTTTTTAATTCAAAATTAATCTTGTTTGCTTTTTCTAAAGCTGAATTATCATTTTTATTTATCATCGGTATTATTCCAACATCATATGGTGCAACAGATATTGGCCATTTCATGATTTCATTTTGCTCGTCGTATTTCGCTTCTATTATTGCTCCTACCAACCTTGAAACTCCTATGCCATATGAACCCATTTTAACAAAATCTTTTTTTCCTCCAGAAAGGTCTACCGATGCTCCCATTGGTTTTGAGTATTTGTCACCAAAATAAAAAATATGACCAACCTCTATACCTTTGGTTTTTAATCTATTATTTTCTGAGACCTTTTTTTCAAACTCATCCTTATCAAATTTTTCATCAGTAACTGAATAAAATTCCTCATACTTTTTTCTCAAATTTTCTAAAGCTTTTTTCTCTAAATTTGTACCTTCACTATTCAAATCAAAAATTCTTTTATCAGTATAAATTTTACTTTCACCAGTTTCAGCTAAAATAATAAACTCATGAGAAAGATTACCTCCTATAGGTCCAGTATCAGCAGCCATCGGTATTGCTGTAAGATCTAATCTTTTAAAAGTTTTTAAATAAGATATAAAAAATTTGTTATAAGAAAATAAAGCTTCATCATCAGAGATATCGAATGAGTAAGCATCTTTCATATAAAACTCCCTGCATCTCATTATTCCAAATCGCGGTCTGATCTCATCTCTAAATTTCCATTGAATATGATATAGAAGTTGTGGAAGAGATTTATAAGATTTAACTGAGGCTCTAAATATATCTGTTACAAGTTCCTCATTAGTTGGGCCATAGAGCATTTCACGATTTTGACGATCTTTGATTCTAAGCATTTCCTCACCATAGTCCTCGTAACGCCCACTCTCTTTCCAAATTTCACTTGATTGTATGGTTGGCATTAAAATTTCTTGAGCTCCAATTTTGTTTTGTTCTTCTCTAACAATTTTTTCAATCTTTTTCATTACTTTGAAACCTAATGGTAACCATGAGTAAATACCTGCTGATGATTGTTTAATCATCCCTACACGCAACATTAATTGATGTGATTTTATTTTAGCTTCTGAAGGATTGTTTTTTAAAATTGGAATAAATGATTGTGAAATATACATCTTAAGTGATTATATTTCTTAAATTTAAATATTCAAATTTCATAAGTAAATAAATGATTATAAACAAAACGGTTGTTATTCCAGTACAATAAACAAATTTCTTTAACATTTTCGGATTTTCTGGGGAACCTGGATCCTCACCTTCAATTTTAATCTCTTTTTTTCTCTCTACATCTATTGGTAGAATTGCAAAGAAAGTAATCCACCAAATGATTATATAGATTATTGCTAATCCAGTAGGACTCATTAAATCTTCACCAAATTAATATTAGCAAAAGGTTTTTTTCCAGTTTTCTCTTTTGTGAACTTACGGCACGCAATTTTAAGTGAGTCTATTAAGTTATACTCTTGCTGTTTATTCCCAAGTTTAAATGATCTTGTTGTTTTTTCAATTTCGTCTTCTAATCCGTATAAAAATTCATCTTTTTCGTAAATGGGCAATCCCCTGAATGTGATTATAGGACTATTGTGGATATTACCCTTCGGTGTGATTAAAATTGTTATTTCCAAATATCCATTACTACCCAAATTTCTTCTGTCTTTTATAGACTCAGAATCCTCTTCAACACTAACATTACCATCCAAATACAATCTTCCACTTGGTGCTTTATCGTAAACTTCTGGTTTATCTCCTGGAGATAATTTTACAATATCTCCATTTTCAACTTGGACAGGATGAGGAACCTGCATTTCTTTTGCAAAATTAATATGCTCTATCATATGTCTGTGTTCTCCGTGAACAGGAATAACACATTGTGGTTTAACCCATTTATACATATCTTTAAGATCTTCTCGATTTGGATGGCCAGATACATGTATAAACTCAGTTTCTTCAGAAATCACTTCTATACCATCCTTCACTAATTGATTATGAAGTTTGTAAAGTTTTTTTTCATTACCTGGGATAATTTTTGATGAAAAAATAACAGTATCATCTTTTTCAATAAATACATCTGGATGGATATAATTCGCAATTCTCATCATTGCTCCCATTGGTTCACCTTGACTACCTGTGCATAGATAAAGAATTTTTTCTCTAGAAAAATTTTTTGCGTCCCTAGGATCAATAGGTTCAATTGTATTTTTTAAATATCCGCATTGTCTTGCAGCCTTATAAATTCTATGCATTGATCTTCCAACTAGAGATATCTGTCTTCCAGATTTTTCAGCACAATAAAAAGCTGTTTCCATTCTTGCGACATTGGAAGCGAAAGAGGTAATAATAACCTTTTTTTTTAAACGGTTTACTATATTGAGTAAATTTTTTCTTACGTCTAATTCTGATCCTGATCTTCCAGCACTAAAAACATTTGTCGAGTCACAAATCATAGCTAAAACACCTTCATCGCCTATTTCTTTTAATCTTTTAGAATTAATTTCTTCTCCAATTAATGGATTTGGATCAACTTTCCAATCTCCAGTATGTAAAATTACTCCAGCTGGCGTTTTAATCCTTAAACCATTTGGTTCTAATATTGAGTGAGTCAAAGTGATGTATTCAATCTCAAACTTTTCTAATGAGATATTTCCATTTAAATTAACAATTTTAAGATCTTTAGTAATATCAATATGTTTTTCTTTGAATTTTTCCTTTATCAAAACAGCGGTAAAAGGTGTTGCGTATATCTTGCATTGAAGTTTCGGCCATAAATGGGCGATTGCACCAATGTGATCCTCATGAGCATGTGTTAGAACTATACCTAATAAATTATCTTTCTTTTCAACAATAAAACCTGGGTCTGGATAAATTAAATCTATTCCGGGAAGTGTATCATCTGCAAAAGTAACTCCGATATCAACCATAATCCATTTGTGGTCGCCCGGTAAACCATAGCCAAACAAATTCATGTTCATCCCAATTTCACCAGATCCGCCTAATGGACAAAATAATAGTTCTTCTCTCATTTATTTAATTAGTTTAGAAATTTTTATAAGACCCTTAACAGTGATATTTTTGTTTTCAATAACTTTTGTTTCTATTGAATTTTTAAATAAACCAGAAAAGCCCCCAGTAATAACAATCTTATAAGATTTTCTTGTTTCTTTCTTAATCAAATTAATAATATTGTCAATTAAACCTGCATAGCCCCAAAAAAAACCTGATCTCACAGCTGAATTTGTATCTATTCCAATCACTTTTTTAATTTTTTTAAGATTAATTTTTGGTATCAAAGATGCTTTATCAGACAAAGTATTTAATGAAATACTTATACCAGGAGCAATAACACCTCCTCTATAAGTATTGCTAACTAATACATCGAATGTTGTAGCTGTGCCAAAATCTAAGATAATAAAATTTTTCTTATGACTCATTAAACTTATTGCATTAGCTAGTCTATCAGAACCAACTTGTTTGAAATTTGCTTTTATATTTAAAATAGATTTTAAATTAAGATCTTTTATTTCGTAACACTTAATTTTCGTTTTTTTGGATATAAATCTTTTGACGTAATTAAAGTTTTTTGGAACAACACTACAAAATAATATTTTTTCTATATTTTTGAAATCTTTTGTTAAAATTCTAAATTTTTTATTTAGAATTGAGTTCGTCATTAATTTCGATGATAAACTAATTTTTTTTAAAACCTTGTCTTTAGAGTTAACTAAAAATAATTTAGTTACTGAATTCCCAATATCTCCTAAAATTAGCATATCTATGTTTATACTCTTCTTTTTATCAATCTCTTTAAATTATTTTCAAAAATATTCTTTAATTCAATTTCAAATTTTTTTTTTGGAATATCCTTATTTATAAGCTTACTCAGATGGGTTGTTGGGTAATTCTTTATGAATGGACTTTTTATTAAATTTACTCCAATACCAACAATCAAATAACTGTTATTAAATTTATTTACTTTTTCTTGTAATATTCCACATATCTTTTTTTTTTGGATCAAAAGATCGTTAGGTTTTTTAAAATAAATTTTTTTTTTATAATATTGTGAAATACATTTTTTAACCATTAAACAATTGATCTTAGTTAGCTTCTTTAAAGATATTCTAAAGTTTTTAAGATTATAAAAAAAACTCACAAATAAATTACCCTCATATGAAATCCATTTTTTTCCATATTGTCCTCTACCATTGATTTGTAAATCAGATGAAATCATACCAAAATCATAGTCATAGTTTTTAATTATTCTTCTTGCGGTATTATTAGTGCTTTTTACTTTGTTAAATCTAAATATTTTAAACTTCATTAAATTATATTGATCTTTGAAACCGCATCAATCAATTGACTAGGGAAAATAAAGTACATTAAAATTAGTACTGTAGAAACTGTCAAAGATAGCTTAAGCCAAAGGCTATGATCTTTATCATAACCATCTTTTTCCTCATCAAAATACATTATCTTAATAATTCGCAAATAATAAAACGCTGCTATCACTGTTGATAACAATCCAACAATGGCTAGAAAATACATTGATTGTTCAATAACTGATTTAAAAATATAAAATTTTGCAAAAAAACCTGCAAGTGGTGGTATTCCAGCTAAAGAAAATAAAATTAACAATAATGAAATTGACAATAATGGATGATTTTTTGATAATCCTGATAAATCGTCTATTTCCTCGTAATAAATGTTATTTCTTTTCATCATTAACAAGCATGAAAAAAAACCTAAGTTCATAATAATGTAAATAGTAATATAGATAACTGAACTTTGTATTCCATCATTTGATCCAGTTGCCAAGCCAGCTAAAGCATATCCAATATGACTAATCGAACTATAAGCTATAAGTCGCTTAAGATTTTTTTGCCCTATCGCTGCTATCGCACCAAATAGCATGGATGCAATTGATAAAAAGACTAAAATCATTTGCCACTGATCGATAAGATTTAAAAAGGGAACATACAGAAATCTTATAAATACAGTTAGCGCAGCTATTTTAGGTACCATTGTAAAAAATAATGTCACAGATGTTGGTGAACCTTCATACACATCTGGTGCCCACATATGAAAGGGTACTGCAGAAATTTTGAAGGCTAAACCCACCAAAATAAAAACTATTCCAAAAGTAAGAGCATATTCATTTGCATCAAATTGTGTCGCAATAACATTAAAATTTGTTGAGCCTGTAAAGCCATAAGTCAATGAACAACCATATAATAATAACCCTGATGATAATGCGCTTAGGACAAAATATTTTAGTCCTGCTTCTGATGATTTTAATTGATCTCGATTAAAAGTTGCCAAAACATATAAAGCTAATGATTGAAGCTCTAAACCCATGTAAAAAACGATTAAATCATTAGAACTGATCATAACCATCATTCCTAAAACAGAACTTAAAATTAAAATTGGATACTCGATTTTAAAAATTTTAAAAGTCCTTAAATAATTTGATGAAATCAATAAAACAACAAATGCAGCTATCAAAGTAATAATTTTCATAAATGATGATAGATAATCAATGACAAAACTATCATTAAATAAAATTATTTGTTTAATACTTAGTGTTTCATTGAAAGTAATCACTGCTGTAATTAATAAAACTAACAGTGAAATATTATGAATTATTTTAGAACTATTTTTTTTGAAAACACCTAAAATTAATAAAAACATTATCGATAATGAAATAAAAATTTCAGGAAGTATTAATTCAATATTATTCATTGTTTGCTTGCTACACTAAAGTTATATGTATCAATTAAATCATTTATCGAAACTTCAATAGTATTAATTAATGGTTCAGGATAAAAACCAAAATATAAAGTTGGAATAGCTAAGCAAATAAGTGTGAATGCCTCTGATTTATTTAAATCAATCATTTTTTTTAATTCTGAATTAATTAGCTTTCCAAAAATAACTCTTTTATACAACCAAAGCATATAAGCAGCTCCGATAATAACTCCTAAACTAGCTAGCACAGCTACTAAAAAATTATCTTTAAAAACAGCCATTAAAATCAAAAACTCGCCAACGAATCCGCTTGTACCTGGTAAACCTAAAGCAGCTAAAGTAAATACCATAAATAAAATTGCATATTTAGGTATAATAGTAACAACACCTCCATAAGTTGTGATCAATCTGGAATGCATTCGATCGTAAACGACACCTACGCATAAAAATAAAGCTGCTGATACTAGACCGTGACTTATCATTTGAATTATGCTTCCTTCAATACCTTGTTGTTGAATGGTAAATATTCCTATAGTAACAAATCCCATATGTGCTACGGAGGAATATGCAATTAGTTTTTTCATGTCCTCCTGCATTAAAGCGATTAAAGACGTGAAAATAATTGCAACAACACTTAATGTGTAAATTAAAGGAGTAAAAATTTCTGAGGCGGAGGGAAATAACCCTAAAGAAAATCTAATAAATCCATATCCTGCCATTTTAAGCAAAATCGCAGCTAAAAGTACCGATCCTGCTGTAGGAGCCTCAACGTGTGCATCTGGAAGCCATGTATGAACCGGCCACATTGGGGTTTTTACAGCAAATGAACTAAAAAAAGCTAACCACAATAAATTTTGATATTTTGTGTCTATACCTAACTCATAAAGTTGAACAACATCTGTGGTTCCAGTGATCCAATAAATGGAAATTATAGCCACTAACATTAGAACTGAACCTAAAAGTGTAAATAAAAAAAACTTAAAAGCAGAATAAACTCTTCTCTCCCCGCCCCAAATTCCAATAATTAAAAACATTGGGATTAATCCAGCCTCAAAAAATAAGTAAAAAACTACAAGATCCAAGGAACAAAAAACTCCTATCATGAAAGTCTCCATAATAAGAATTGCTATTAGAAATTCATTTAATCTTTTTGTAACTGAATTATTTACTGAAACTATACACAATGGTGTGATGAATGTTGTAAGAATTATAAAAAGTATTGATATTCCATCAACTCCTACTTTGTAATTAATTAAACCTTCGATCCAAATTCTATCTTCAACAAATTGAAAGGCTGATGTTGTTTGGTCAAATAAAAACCATAAATAAATAGATAAAAAAAAGTTTACCAGAGATGTGAATAGGGCTACATATTTTACTGTGATTTTATTTTCACTTTTACTTTTTGTAAAAAATAAAAAGAGTGCTCCTATAGAAGGTAAAAGTATCAATGAAGAGAGAATTGGGAAGTTCATTATTTAACAATCAAGAAGGTTAAAAAAGCAGAAAAACCAAGCAACATTATAAATGCATATTGATAAATATAACCACTTTGAAATTTATTGGCTTTAATAGAAAATTTTTTGATTAGCCCGGAAATACCATCGGGTCCAAAACCATCGATGACTTTGATGTCAAAAAATTTCCACAAAAATAATCCAAGTCTTTTCGAAGATTTTACAAATAAGATGTCGTAAACTTCATCAAAATACCATTTATTAAATAAAAATTGATACAATGGTTTATTAATACGAACTAATTGAGTTGGAAAATTAGTATTTTTAACAAATAAATAATAAGCCAATGGTATTGATAAAATCACCAATGTTGGTGTTAAAGTTAAAAACCATAGTGGTGGATGAAGGTTACTTAAAGGATCTAAAAAGAAAATCGACTCATTCCAAAAATTATTAATTCCCTCGTAACCTATAAATAAATCTTTAAAAATAAATCCGGCAAAAATCGCTCCTATAGATAATATTATCAATGGTATTAGCATAACTAGTGGTGACTCATGTGTCTCCTCAATCTTAAGTTCCTTGTTATTATATTGACCGTGAAAAGTTTTAAACATCAGTCTCCATGAATAAATTGATGTTAAAAAAGCAGTAAATATACCTATTCCAGCTGCATAGTACCCAGTGGTACTACCACTTAAATATGCAAATTCTATAATTGCATCCTTTGAATAAAAACCAGACAGCAAAGGAAAGCCTGTTAATGCTAAAGTTCCTATTATCATTAAAACATACGTGTAAGGTAATTTTTTCCATACCCCTCCCATATTGTTGATATTTTGCTCATCTTTAAATGCATGAATAACAGATCCAGATCCCAAAAATAATAATGCCTTAAAGAATGCATGAGTAAATAAATGAAACATAGCAACATTATACGCACCTACGCCAGCTGCAAAAAACATATAACCTAATTGACTACACGTGGAGTAGGCAATGATCTTTTTTATATCTGTTTGAACTAAAGCTACACTCGCTGCAAAAAAAGCAGTGCTCATACCGATTATAGTAACGATGTTTAAAGCTAACTCTGAATATTCGTATATCGGTGAACATCTTACGACTAAAAAAACTCCAGCTGTAACCATTGTGGCAGCATGAATCAAAGCTGAAACAGGTGTTGGACCTTCCATTGCATCTGGTAACCAGGTATGTAAAAAGATTTGAGCCGATTTACCCATGGCACCAATGAACAATAGTATACAAATTAAATCTATAGCATTAATCTGAATACCTAAGAAATTAAGTTTTTCATCTATAACTAATGGTATTTGATTAAAAACTTCTGTGTAGTTTACTGAACCAAATAAATAAAATATCAAAAATATACCTAGGGCAAAACCAAAATCTCCAACTCTATTTACAACAAATGCTTTAATCGCCGCTGCATTTGCAGTTTCCTTCTTAAACCAAAAACCAATTAGGAAATAAGAACAGAGACCTACTCCTTCCCAACCAAAAAATAATTGAATAAAATTATCAGCGGTTACCAACATTAACATAGCAAAAGTAAATAGAGACAGGTATGCCATAAATCTCGGTTTGTGAGGATCATGACACATGTATCCAATTGAGTAGATATGAACTAATGCAGAAACAAAAGTTACAACTACTAACATTACTGATGACAATGCATCAATTTTCATTGACCAGTTTACTTCTAAAGATCCTGAATTGATCCATGTAGCAATTTTAATATTTTCCTCATATTGATTAAAAATTACCTCATAGAATACAACTGCTGAAAAAATAGCTGAAATAGATATTAGTAAACTAGTAACTATTTCTGAATTTCTGTCTCCTATCAACTTTCCAAAAAATCCAGATATAATTGAAGCAATTAATGGTAATGCTATAATTGAAATTTCCATTTCATCCTTTCAATTTATCTATCTCTTCAACTCTAATGGTTCCTGCGTTTCGATAGTAGACTACTATTATTGCCAGACCAATTGCAGCCTCGGCAGCAGCCACAGTCAAAATAAATAATGTAAAAACTTGACCAGTCAAATCACCAAGATAAATTGAAAACGCTACTAAATTAATGTTCACAGCTAATAATATCAGCTCAATACTCATTAAAATCACGATAATATTTTTTCTGTTTAAAAAGATACCTATGACACCAATGCTAAAGATAACTGCTCCTAAAGTAAGATAATGTCCTAATCCTATATCAGTCATCTATCTTAACTCCTTTATTTGAAGAAACCTCTAAAACTTCGATACCTTCAGATCTTTCTCTAGAAATTTGCTTTAAATAACTTTGTGTTTTGACCCCTGCTCTTCGCCTATAAGTAAGAACAATTGCACCTATCATCGCAACTAATAGTATCATTCCACTTATTTGAAAGACGTGAATATAATCTGTGTACAAAACTTGGCCTAATGAATGTGTGTTACTTATTTCATTAGAAAGTTGATTGGTATTTGGATCTAATAATTCAGGTTTATATTTCCATCCTCCTACAACAATAATTAATTCAAAAAAGATAATTGTGCTTATAATTAAGCCTATTGGTATATGACCAGAATTTTCTTTAGAATTAAACCATTGATTTTGTTGTTGAGCAACATTCAACATCATTACTACAAATAAGAACAAAACAGCTACTGCGCCAACATATACGATTAGCATTATCATTCCCAAAAACTCTGCTCCAATCATTATAAAAAGACATGAAATACTTATAAAATCTAATATTAAAAAAAAAACCGAATGCACGGTATTTTTTGAAACTGTAACCATAATAGCTGAAATGACTGCAACAATAGAAAAGAAATAAAAAAATATTGCATGCGCTGCCATAAATTTATCTATAAGGATTATCTGATTTTATATTCGCTGCTAAAATGTTTTCCCATCTATCACCATTATCTAATAGTTTTTCTTTAGTATAATAAAGTTCTTCTCTTGTTTCTGTAGAAAATTCAAAATTTGGGCCTTGCACTATTGCATCTACGGGACATGACTCTTCACACAAACCACAATAAATACATTTCATCATATCAATATCGTAACGAGTAGTTTTTCTACTTCCATCAGATCTTTCTGCAGACTCAATTGTTATTGCTTGTGCTGGACACACAGCTTCACATAACTTACATGCGATACATCTTTCTTCACCATTTGGATATCTTCTAAGTGCATGCTCTCCTCTAAATCTTGGACTAATTTTTCCTTTTTCAAAAGGATAATTTATTGTCTTTTTTGATTTAAACATTTCTCTTAAACCAATTAATAAGCCAGTTACAAAATCAACCATGAATATTGTTTTTAAAAATCTTGTAATTTTCATCTAAATTGTGGGTAAAAGGTTAAAATAAAATAAATAACTAGCAGTTAAAACAACATAGGTTAGAGATAATGGAAGAAATATTTTCCAGCCTAGTCGCATTAATTGATCATATCTATATCTTGGTACAACTGCTTTAACTAATGCAAATAAAAAAAACAATATTAATATCTTTAAAATTAACCAAATAGCTCCTGGAATTAAGTTAAATGGATATAAATCAACTGGTGAAAGCCATCCTCCTAAAAATAAAATTGATCCTAAAGCGCACATTAATAAAATATTTGCATATTCTCCTAACCAGAACATTGCATACATCATGCCGGAATATTCAGTTTGATATCCAGCAACTAATTCTGCCTCGGCTTCAGGTAAATCAAAAGGTGGTCGATTTGTTTCCGCTAAAGAGGAAATAAAAAATATTACAAACATTGGAAATAACGGAATTATAAACCAGATATTTTTTTGAGCTAAAACGATATCACTTAAATTTAACGATCCAACACACAAAAGAACATTGATGATAATTATGCCAATTGATACCTCATAAGAAACCATTTGCGCAGCAGATCTTATTGATCCTAAAAAAGGATATTTTGAATTGGACGCCCAACCCCCCATG
>CABZDW010000015.1 GCA_902524545.1 uncultured Pelagibacteraceae bacterium | reverse complement strand
TTCTCCAAATTTTTTTTTGGTCTTTTGCTCTTTCCAATGAATTTATTGCTTTATTTAAAGTGGTATTTTTCTCAGATTTTGCACCAACACACCACCCCTCAAAAATGATTACATCTGGTTTCTTTTTTAAATCATACCATTTTTTTTTATTATACCTGTCATCGATAGCTTTATTAAATGTTGGTAATTTTAGCCTTTTGAATTTCTTACTTTTTGACTTTCTAAAGAAATTTAACATCATATTTATATCATGTGTTCCAGGAACTCCCCTAGTTAAAAGCATAGGATGAACTCTTTTTGATAAGTTTTTTCGTTCTTTTCTTGTTTTATAAAAGTCATCTATTGAAATCCTAAAAACATTTAATTTAAAGTATTTAGTCAAAATAATTCTGATTAAAGAGCTAATCGTAGTTTTACCGGTTCCTTGACCACCTGCTAAACCCACAAAATAAGGTCTTGTTTTATTAGCTTTTTTATTAATCCAAAAACACAATGGAATTAAGAAAGACTTAATCATTCTTTCTTTATTCTTAAATTTATCAGCTTTTGTTTCTTGAGACTTAATGAATTTTAAACAATCTTTTTTTACTCTTGCAAAGCATAAACTAAATTGTTGCATGAAAATTATTTTTTATCTAAAGGATGATTTTGACCATCGTTTACAGAAACTTCTTTTATATCAAAAGTATTTATTTCATCAATACACCCAACATTGAAGCCTGTCATCGCTGGATTTATTCTTGGGTTGTGATGAGTATAAATTCCACAATCAGAGCAAAAATAATGTTTGGCAACTTTTGAATGAAATTGATAAAGTTTTAATTTGTCTTCTCCTTTGGTAATTTTAAAATCTTCATTTTTTACCATCGACATGATTGCCCCTTTTCTTTTACAAATAGAACAGTTACATTTTATTACTTTAGCTAAATCTCCATCTAAATTTATTTCTGCCTCCACAGCTCCACAATGACAAATTAATTTTTTCATTTGATGATTTAAACTATCCTTGGTTGAAGTTATCCACAAGCATACAAAATATAGTTTTGATGTTCACGTTTTGATTCACTTTTGATTCAATTACGGACTCAAAATACAACCTATTGACTACGTTGTATAAGTGCGCTACAAATAAGAACAAAACAAGAACATGAAGCTCACTATTCCTTATTATCTGCATAAAGCTGGCGCTGGTTTTCCCTCACCTGCCACTGATTATATCGAAGAAGATATCGATCTAAACATGCATTTAATCAAAAACGTTCCAGCTACTTTTATTATAAGAGTTCAGGGAAAATCCATGGTGGATGTTGGAATTAATGATGGAGACCTATTAGTTGTCGATAAAAGCTTAAAACCAAAAAACTTTTCAACTGTCATTGCAAATGTTCATGATGAACTTGTGGTTAAAACTTTAGTTCAAGAAAGAGATAAAAAATTTCTATCTTCAGGTTCTAAAGATTTTTCTAATAGAATTTTAATTAACGAAGAAGAAGATATTTTTATTTGGGGGGTTGTGACTTATGTCATCCATTCAACGTACTAAAAAATTAGCTTTAGTTGACTGTAATTCTTTCTATGTTTCATGTGAAAGATTATTCAATCCAAGAATAAGAAAAAAACCTGTAGTTGTGTTATCGAATAATGATGGTTGTATCATTTCTAGATCTAATGAGGCAAAAGCTTTAGGAATTAAAATGGGTGAACCTTATTTTAAGGCAAAAGATATCATCGTTAAAAATAAAGTTGAAGTTTTTTCATCAAATTATTCTTTGTATGGAGATTTATCTAGAAGAGTAATGAGAACACTTAAAAGATTTAATACTGAGATAGAAGTTTACTCAATTGATGAAGCATTTATAGATTTGTCTAACTTTCCAGATACTGATATTGAAAAAGTTGGGAGGGAAATTAGAGAAACAGTTTTACAATGGACAGGTATTCCAACTAGTATTGGAATTGCTAAAACTAAGACTTTAAGCAAAGTTGCAAATCATATTGCAAAGAAAAAACAATCAGGTGTTACTAGTTTAATTGGCATTGAAAATTTAGATCCTATATTAGAAAAAGTTGAAATTAACGATGTGTGGGGTGTTGGTAGACAACTCACAAAGTTTTATCAAAAAAACGGAATTTATAATGCAAAACAACTTAAGAATAAATCCAATACATGGATTAAAAAATGTTCTAATGTTTTAAGTTCAAGGACTGCAATGGAACTTAGAGGAGTACCTTGTATTAATTTAGAGACAACGCACATAAAAAGAAAGAGCTGTGTGGTTTCAAGATCGTTTGGAAAAAGAATTGAAAAGTTTCAAGAGTTGAAAGAGGCGGTTGCAAACTATTGTCTAAATGCTTCTGAAAAAATTAGATCAGAGTCTTTAGTTGCAAAAGCAATTACAGTTTTCGTTAGAACAAGTCCTTTCCAAAGAGACTATGGTTATTATTCAAATGCAAAGACAATTGATTTTCCTATTGCAACAAATAATAGTATTGAAACCGTTAAAACTGCAGTTTCAATTTTAGAAAGTATTTTCAAAAATGGATATCGGTATCAGAAAGCAGGTGTCATGCTTACAGGGTTACGTAATGATGATGGAAGAAAAAATTTATTTTCATCAGAAAGAGATGAAAAGATAAAAAGTTTAATGCAATCAATTGATAATACTAATTATAGATATGGTAGATCCACATTAAGTATTGCAAGTGCAGGTGTTCATAAAAAGTGGAATATGAGAAGACAATATTCTTCTAAAATAGATACTGCTGATTTTTATTGTTTACCAACAATTAGGGCCTTATAAAAACAACCATTAACCAGTATTTTTCATTGCAGCTGAAATACCAGCTATGGAAGTAAGTAAAGCATCGTTTAGATATTGTTTATTTTTAGCATTTTTATTGACCTGAAGTTTTTTTATTACGGTAGGTTGAATAATATTTAATACTTCAGAATATATATTTCTGGCTATAATTGGTGATCTAAATTGTTTTCTAATTACAGCAGTCTCTTTTGGTGTAATTTTTTTGTTTAATTTTTTAATGACATCAAATTGGAATCTAAGTTTCTTTCCAATTCTCTTTAAACTATCATCTGCTAAATATCCTTCATAAATTTTCGATATCTCAGGATCAGCTTTAGCAATGACCATATCTAGCGTATCTAGCATAGAGTTAAAAAATGGCCAATTTTTCTCCATGTCCAATAAGGTTCTTCTAAATTTATTAATGTAGGAGTATCTTAAAGCCTCAGCACTTCCAAGCCATGCTGGAAGCATTAGTCTAATTTGTGTCCAGGCAAAAACCCAAGGTATCGCTCTCAAACTTTTAATATTATCAATATTTTTTCTTTTTGATGGTCTTGAGCCTATTGAAAGTTTTCCAAGTGCTCTATGAGGAGTGACTGTTTCAAAGTATTTTATGAACTCTGAACTTTGATTGATATTTTTTCTATAAGAGCTTTTAGAGATATCTGACATTTTTTCAATTAGATCTCTCCAAGCATTTTTTGGTGAGGGTGGTGGATTTAAAGTAGCTTCAGTTACAGCACCTATATAACTACATAGATTATAATTAGCTAAAGGTTCATAACCATATTTTTGTTGAATAACTTCACCCTGATCAGTAATTCTAATTTTACCGTTAACAGAATTGGGAGGTAAAGACCTAAGAGTTGCCTGAATTGGTCCGCCACCCCTTCCTGCGGATCCACCTCTTCCATGAAAAAAAATTACCTCAATATTAAATTTCTTTGCTAAACTAACTATTTCTTCTTGAGCTTTATACTGATGCCAGCTTGCACATATTTTACCCGCATCCTTACTAGAGTCAGAGTATCCAATCATAACCTCTTGTTTGTTATTAATTAACTCTCTATACCACTTTTGTGAAAATAAAGTTTGCATAATTGATTTTGAATTAATTAGATCATCCAAAGTTTCAAATAACGGAACAACTCTTAACTTATTTTTTATTTTTGCCTCTTTCTGTAAAAAGAACACAGATAATAAATCGGAAGCCGAGGTTGTCATTGATATAATATACGCGCCTAAACTTTCGCTAGGTTCATTAGCTAATATCTTAAAAGTGGACCATACCTCTTTATTTTCTCTGTTTTTAAATTGTAAATTACTTATTTGACTCTTCCTTAAGACAATTAGTTTTTTTAAGAATTTAATCTTTTGATTTTCACTAAATTTTAAATAATTTTTATTGTATCTCTTTTTTACAAATTCATGTAACAATTGACTATGTCTAGATGACTCTTGTCTTATATCCAATCTTGCTAAATTAATACCAAAACATTTAGCTCTTCTCATTAGGTCTAGTAATTCGCCACTAGCTATATTTTCATTTTGGTTCTGCTCTAAAGACTCTCTTACTACTCTAAGTGGCTTTAAAATTTCTTCACGAGAACTTATTAATTTTTTGTGATCTAAAGGTTTTTTGTTAACCAGGTGCTGTTCTATAGATCTGTGGGTTATCCGAATTTTATCTCTTAAGGGTCTTAAAAAAACTCTGTAAGGTTCAAACGACTTTCCAACCTTTTTAAGAATTTTTTTTGAACATTTTTTCATAGAATATGATCTTATTATTTTAGTCAAAGCTTTCTCGTAAAGTTTAGCGGCTTCCCATCTGGACAATAAAATTACTTTTCTCGTAACATCAGCAGTCACATTTGGATTACCATCTCGATCACCACCCATCCATGAACCAAATACTATTGGGTTAAAATTTTTAGGCAAACTTTTACCCATATTTTTTAAAAATATTGCATTTAATTTTCTGTAAACTTTCGGAACTGTATCCCACAAACTGTCCTCTATAACTGCAAGACCCCATCTAGCTTCATCAAAAGGTGAGGGCTTTACTCTTTTTAAATCATCTGTATTCCAAATAATTGTTAGTTCATCAAAAAGCTCTTTATCAAGTGCTTTTAACTTTGAAGGAAAATTTTTTAACAACTCTCTTTGCTCGAGTATCTCAATAATTTTATGATATTTTTGAATTGAAGTTCTTCTTTTTACCTCTGTTGGATGAGCAGTTAAAACAATACCAATATTTAAGCTTTTTGCTAAATTATATATTGTATTCTTTGAAATATTTTTTTTGTTGAATAGATCCTCAAAAATTTCCTCAATAAATATGCTCCTCTTATTTATTTTTTTTTTATTATTTTCATAATCATTCAAAACTCTAGAGGCATCTACTAATTCTGCTAAATTAATTAAATTCATAAAATGCGAAAATGCTCTTGTTAATTTGAAAGTATTTTGAGGATTAATTTTTTTTATAGCATTTATAACTTTAATATTTAATTTTTTTTGGTTTGGATTCACTTTATTTGCTTTTGATAATTTTCTAATTTTTTCAACTAAATCAAAAAATTTTTTACCCTCTTGAGTAGATATAACTTTTCCAAGCATACTTCCCAAATATTTAACATCTTCTCTTTGAAGCTTTGTTGGAATTCTTTCGTAATAAAGATCTTTTTTTTTCATTTAATATTCTCAATATTTTTAATTTGACTTAAGCAATTTTTAAATTCTTCCATGTTTTCCCTTAATGCTAAATTTGATACTGAATAAACTGCAATTAATAAAAAAATAAGGGGTATTGCAGTGATTATTGATGCATTGCTCTTTATCATCAAGATATAAATTACTATAAATAAAGCAGATCGAATTAAAAAGGTTTTTCTGAAAACACTGATTATAGCAAGCGAGTGTTTTATTAAATTCATAAAACTCATTTTTGAAGGTCCAAAATACCTATGACCTCTTATAGAAGGAATTGAAATCATATCACTTTCAATTTTTTTTAGTGAGCCCGAAAAACTATTCCAGGTAGCTTTTTCATTGACCATTTTCTCAACAATTGATCTTGGTAAACAGCTAAAATTACCAAACTTAATTGACTTGCTTGTGAATACTAATGTGATGAATTTATGTAATTTATAACAAATCTTAAACATCGTGCTTTCAGATCTTTTAATTCTTTCTCCTACAATAGGTTTGTCTTGTGATTTTTGGATTTGATCTAAAAAAAATTGAATTTCCTCAGGTCTATCTTCACCATCACCATCCATAGGAATTACGTAATCAAAATTATCTTTTTCAAAAATATACTTTAAACCAGTAGCAATACATCTTGCATGTCCTTGATTTTTTTTCATATTAAAAATCTTTATAGAATTTATATTTTCTAATTTTTTTTCGGATTTGGGTGGATCATGATTTGAATAATCATTAAATATGTAAATTGAAATTTCAAATTCTTGATTTAACGATAAATTATTAATTTCTTCTATAAGTTTATAAACTGATTGCCAATCATTATATACCGGAGTTAAAATTATTATTTTCATAATATAATCTATTTTTAGTATCTTCCCAAACAAATATCTTCAATACAAATAAATTGTGATGCACGTTTTAATATCTCATTATTTATAGACCCTTCCCAAACAGGTCGTGATTTTAAGTGATACGATAAATTTCCAGCTTTCCATTCGTCTCCAGTAACGAATTGAATTTCTTCATCAAAATCTTTGTTCCAAATTAATTGAACTTTAGATGCAATCTCTTTTCCAGGATAGTCAGTTCTTTTATCTGTCTGGGAAATTGATACGTAAGAATAAATAATTGGTGACAAAAAAAATAGAAATAAAAATCCCAATAAAAAAGAATTTGTTCTTTTGACATTTATTTGTGATTTCAAAATATAGATAAATAGAATCCCAAAATATAAATAAAAGGGTGTCATCCACATTGTTCTGATTTTAGAGCCCATTACTACGGAGGTAATAAATATTAGGAAAATTGGTAATAGGTTTATTGCTAATAGAAAAAGTAATTTTTTATCTTTAACATTAAACTTAAATTTAATTTTTTTTACCAATAGCCAAATCAAAAAGAAAAATGGAAGAAGTGTTCCTAATTGTTTAAGTAAAAATAATATTGGTTGTTCAAAATGATTTAATAAACTCGGCTCTAAGCCAGTTCTTTTTAAGCCATACAAAATTGTGATAAAATCATTACCATATAACCATATGAAATGAGGAATTAATAAAATTAAAAAAATTTCTAAAGTGATAAAATATTTGAAATTAAATTTTCTATCTTTTTTAATTAATATTAAATACATAAAAAGTAAAAAGATTGTAGCTAATAGATATACAAATAAGTACTTTGACAATAATCCTGTTGCACTAAATAGACCAATTAAAAAACAATCTAATAATTTTATCTCTTTTGTGGAGTAAATTTTCCATGAAAAATAAACAACTAAAGACCAAAATGGAAGCTGACATACATTTACATTAAACTCAGGTGTTGTAAAATTATAAAAATAAATTGATTCTAAAATTAAAACAGAAAAAAGACTTAATAATTTACTTGATAAAATCTCATTAGCGACTTTAAAAACAAAATAGAAAGAAATCACCACAAATAATGAACTTAAAAAATAATATGCCCAATCCTGTGCACCAAAAATCTGAAAGAAAATTTCTGGAAAAAATGCGCTACCAGGTGGATGTTTATTGAAACCCCAATCTAGATTGCTGCCCCATGCAAGTGCTTCGATTACGTCTAGGGGTAAATTTTTATTAGTTATTGTTGGAACAACTGTCCAAATTAGTAAATGCGACAGAACAAAAATAAAAAATATATTATTTATATTTCTGTTTAAACTGATCATTACTTAATAATTACAATAATTAACGTTGCTTGACACCCATATTTTGCAGAATATACTTCCCCGAACTCAATTAGAAAATATGGCTAAAACCAAAAAAGTAAAAAAAAAAGTTGTAAAAGCAAAGAATAAAACTGCCGGTAAAACTAAGATTAAGAAAATAGCTAAAACTGCAGTAGCTAAAATTAAAGATACAATTAAAGGCCCAATTAAAATTTCTAAAACTTATGTTCCAAAAGATACTGAAAAGTATATGTGTGAAAAACATAAAGTATTTTTTAGAATGAGGCTTCAAGAATGGAGAAAAGAATTGGTCAGAGCAAATAATCAAGCTTTATATAATGGAAGCTTAGATGACAATAGCATTTCAGCAGATATTGTAGATCAAGCTAGCTCTTACACAGATAAAAATGTTGAAATGAAAGCTATTAATAGACAAATAAAACTTATTTCAGAGATAGATAAAGCACTTGCAAGAATTAGAGAAGATATATATGGGTACTGTCTTGATACAGCTGAGCCAATTGGGCTAAAAAGATTAATGGCACGACCTGTTGCAAAGTATACTATCGCTGCTCAAGAAAAACATGAAAAGGATGAAAAAGTTCACGCAGATGACTAAAAAAAAGAAAAAAATTAAAAAAATACATAATCCAGTAACTTATTATTTTACTAAAAAGTATATATATTATTATTATGGTTTGTTTTGGATAATTTTGTTATTTATTGTATTTAGTTAATGGATACAAAAATAATCTTGATAATTATCATTGTCCTTGCCATAGAGGTATCAGGTCACGGAATATTTGCCTCTTTATTTAGATTGCTATCTTCAATGAATTAATAAGGTATAGGTGGTGTCTCACTTTTATTCATGAACGCAAAACCTCTTTTTACACCTTCCCTTTCAGAAATTTCATCATACCATCTAGTGAGATTTTTATAATTTTTCAGACCAATATCATGCCATTCATGTCTTGCAATCCACGGAAACGTACCAATATCTGCAATTGTATAATTTTTACCTGATAAATATTTTGATTTGGACAACCTTTCATCTAACTCTTTATATATTCGTTTAGAAATTTTAAAATATCTATCCTCACCAAATTTACTTTTCCCAGGATTATAATGATGAAATTGATGATGTTGGCCTAACATTGGACCCACATAACCCATCTGAACCATAAGCCATTGGTCGATCTCTAATTTTTCATCAGAATTATAAAATTTTCCACTCAACTCAGCTAAATAGATTAAAATTGCGCCAGACTCAAAGACTGTTTTTTTATTTTTATGATCAATTATTACTGGAATTTTACTTAATGGACTGATTTTTTTAAATTCTTCTTTAAATTGTTCACCATTATTAATATCAACTTTAATTACTTTGTAGTCAAATCCAATTTCTTCGAGCATAATACTAATTTTTTTTCCATTAGGTGTATTAGCTGAGTAAAGATCTATCACTCTTTTTTTCCAAGTCTTTTTAATAAGTTTGTTGATGTTGTTGTAAACTCAAATCGATATTTTTCGTTAGGCCTTGCTAATTTAAAGCATGCTCTCGCCGCTAAAGCACCTTCGTGGAAGCCTGATAAAATTAGTTTTAATTTACCGGGATAGTTACAAATATCGCCTACTGCATAGATGCCATTTTGATTTGTTTCAAATTTTTCAGTATCAACTTCAATAGTTTTTTTATTTAGATTAAGTCCCCAATTAGCTATTGGTCCTAATTGCATTATTAGACCAAAAAAACCCAAAGCGTAATCAGTTTTTATATTCTTTATTTCATTCTCATCATTTTTTATATCTATACTTTCTAATTGACCATTTCCTTTAACTGACGTCATTTGATATTTTGTAAAAAGATTTATTTTACCCTCTTTTACTAACGCATGCATTTTACTAACAGTAGCTTCTGCACCTCTAAATTCATCTCTTCTGTGTATCAAATTTACCTTGGATTTTTTCGATAGTTCAACTGCCCAATCTAGTGCACTATCTCCACCACCAAAGATTGCTACTGTTTTTCCCTCAAAAATTTTTTTATCTTTTACAGAATAAAATAATGATTTATTTTCAAATTTTTCACATTCTTTAGGAGAAAATTTTCTTGGTTCAAATGAACCAACACCTCCTGCAATAATAACATTTGGTGTTAGAAAAATAGTACCACTATTCGTTTTTACAATCCAATTTTCGTTATCTCTTTTAACTTCTTCAACTCTTTGATTTAAATGAAATTTAATATCAAAAGGTTTTAATTGATTTATTAAATTGTTTGTAAGTTGTTCACCTGTACATTCAGGAACCGCGGGTATATCATATATTGGTTTATCAGGATAAAGCTCGATACATTGACCACCAATCTTATCTAGGTTATCAACTACTTCACAGCTTAATCCAATCAAATTTAATTGATGTGCAGTAAATAATCCTGTTGGACCTGCTCCAATAATTAATGCGTCGGTTTTTATCATCTAAGCTTGCTTGGATGGTATGTTTACTTCAAGCCCATCTAGTTCATCTGAAACAATTATTTGACAACTTAGTCTACTATTTGTTTTTGGTTCAAATGCCATATCTAACATATCATCTTCTCCATCTTCTTTTTTTGGAATTTTATTAAACCAATCATCTTTGACGTAAACATGGCAAGTTGCACATGCCATTCCACCACCGCAATCAGCATCTATACCTGGTATATCATTCTGAACCGCTCCCTCCATTACAGTAAGACCGTTTTGAACCTCAATAGTATGTTTTTCATCATTGTGAGTTATATAAGTTATTTTTGCCATTCGATAAGATATAGGTGTTTAAAAAAATAGGGCAAGTATGCAAAACATACTCGCCCTAAAATTATTTTAATTACTTAGTAATTATCTTGCTCTTGCGCCAGCTCCTGAACTCATCGCAGCAGCCCAGATTACTAGACCAAATGCAATTTTGTTAATGAAGTCAGCTAAGTTGTAAACAACGTTTAGTGAGTTAGCATCTACACCACCTGTTAAGTAACCAAATACATAACCTAATGGATAAATAGCCCATCCTACAGTTACAATCATTCTCATTGCACCGAACGCAGTTACAAGAGCTTTGTTACCGCTTTTAGCAGCAGCTCTTCCAGCTTCACCAGAGAATATTTCATATAGAATGTAAATCCATCCAGCCATACCGATTACAAAACCAAGTGTAGCGTTGATGTATCCAGCTTCTCCTAAGTATCCTCCGATTAACATTACTAATGAACCGATTAACAATCTCCAGAACATTCCAGAATTTGCTTTTCTTACTGCTACTAGAATTAAATAGAATTCTACCATCTGTAATGGCACAGTAATTAACCAGTCAATATATCTGTATACTGTTGGTGAGTCACCAGTAGCAACCCATACTTCTCTCATGTACATGTAGTGAATGAAAGCAATACCGGTTACAAGACCTGCAACAGTTACTGATGTTTTCCATGCAGGGTTAACAGTTCCTCTCTCCATGAAGAAGAAAGCTGTAGCTGCTAACATACCCATTGAAATAATCCAAAAAGATATTCCAACAAAGTCGTCTTGCATCAACATCGTTGCGTCTGCCGCATTAGCAACACCTGCATAACCCACTATGGTTAAAGCTGCTAGAGCAAACAGTTTAAGTTTTTTCATAAAAAACTCCCTCTTTAGTTAGTTTTTATTTTAGTTTATATAAACTAAGCTTAGGCTTCCCCAAGCAAAAGTTGTGGTTAAATACCAAATAAAAAGACTTAATAGAAGACATAATTTACATTGATTTTACTCATTTTTTAAAATTAAATACAATTTGTGATTTAAAAACCACAACTAATTAACTATCGAATCAACATTATTATGTCAGATAAATTTAGGGAAATTTATTCAAAATCTATCAAAGATCCAGAAAATTTTTGGAGAGAAGCTTCAGAAAACATTTTCTGGTTCAAAAAACCTAGTAAGATTTTGAATAAATCAAACCCACCTTTTTACAAATGGTACGAGGATGGTGTTACTAACACGTGTTATAATGCATTAGATCTTCACATTGATCAAGGTAAAGGAAATAAAAATGCATTAATTTACGATAGTCCTATCACTGGAGACAAAAGTAAATTTACTTATGAGGAACTAAAATCAAAAGTATCAAAATTTGCAGGAGCTCTAGTGGATCTAGGGGTCAAAAAAGGTGATCGAGTAATAATTTATATGCCAATGATACCTGAAGCTGTTGTTGCCATGCTAGGTTGCGCTAGAATTGGGGCAATACATTCTGTAGTATTTGGCGGGTTTGCATCAAATGAACTCGCCAGTAGAATTGATGACAGTAAAGCTAAAATTTTAGTTACTGCGTCTTGTGGTTTTGAACCAGGAAGGACTGTTGAGTATAAACCACTTGTTGATGAAGCAATCAAACTAGCTAATCATAAGGTCAGCAAAATGATTTTGTTTCAAAGAAAAGGTCATGAGGTCAAATTAAATGCACCTAGAGAGATTAGCTGGGATGAAGCTCATTCAAATGCTAAAAACACAGATTGTGTTGAGATGAATTCTAATGAGTTTGCTTATATTCTTTACACATCAGGTACAACGGGGACCCCAAAAGGAATTGTTAGAGATATTGGTGGTCACATAGTTGCATTAAAATGGACAATGAAAAATATTTACAACATAAATGAAGATGATATTTGGTGGTCAGCAAGTGATATTGGTTGGATTGTAGGCCATTCATATATTGTTTATGCTCCATTATTTAAAGGGTGCACGACTGTACTATTCGAGGGTAAACCAGTAGGCACACCTGATGCTGGAGCCTTTTGGAAAATTATTTCAGATTATAATGTAAAATCATTATTTACAGCACCAACTGCTTTTAGGGCAATCAAAAAAGAGGATCCTGACGGTAAATTTTTCTCTAAATATGATTTAAGTAAATTTGAGAGTCTTTTTCTAGCAGGAGAACGGGCTGATCCGGATACAATTAAATGGGCTGAAAATTTATTAAATGTTCCAGTGATAGACCACTGGTGGCAAACAGAAACAAGCTGGGCAATAAGTTCAAATTGTACTGGAATTGAAATGATGAAAACCAAATATGGTTCAGCCTGTAAAGCAGTGCCAGGTTATGATGTAAAAATTATTAAGTCAGATCAAACTTTAGCTAAACCAAACGAAATGGGAGACATCGTTGTAAAATTACCTTTGCCCCCTGGTACATTTCCAACTCTTTGGAATGCAGATCAAAGATATAAAGAAAATTATATGTCAAACTATGATGGCTACTATCAAACTTATGATGCAGGTCATATTGATGAAGATGGCTATATCTGGATTATGTCTAGGACTGACGACATCATAAATGTTGCTGGCCATAGATTATCAACTGGTGCTATTGAGGAAGTTTTGTCCGAGCATCAATCAGTAGCTGAGTGTGCTGTTCTTGGAATTGCTGATAAATTAAAAGGACAATTACCAATTGGATTAATTGTTTTAAAAGCTGGTGTTGATAAAGATAACGAAACAATTTCCAAAGAATGTATTCAAATGGTTAGAGATAAAATTGGTCCTGTAGCTGCATTTAAAGTTGCAATAGTTATAAAAAGACTCCCAAAAACAAGATCTGGAAAAATCTTAAGAGGAACAATTAGAAAAATTGCTGATAATGTTGAGTATAAAATGCCTCCAACAATTGATGATCCTGCAATTCTTGATGAGATCAAACAAGACTTAATTGAGAATAAAATACTTAATAATGGTTAAAACATACTCTTTTTTACTTATTGCTATATTTTGTGAGGTGGCTGGGACAATGTTACTACCAGTTTCACAAAATTTCACCAAGATTATTCCAACAGTTTGTCTTACAATATTTTACTTGGTTTCTTTCTACTTGATGACTTTTGTTATGGATAAACTTCCAATAGCAATTGTTTATGCCACTTGGAGTGGACTTGGAGTATTTACAATTGCATTGCTTGGATATTTCTTTTTTAAACAAACCTTAGCTTGGCAGGCTATTGCAGGTCTGTTTCTTATTGTTGTTGGTGTAATACTGGTTAATAGTTTTACCGTAAAACTAACTAAATTTTAAAGGGTTGCCTTCAGGGTCACCTAGAATCTTTCCATCCCTCATCTTTATTTTACCAGAGATTATTGTTGCTACAGGTGTTCCCTTAAATTCAACATCGTTAAAAGGTGACCATCCACATTTACTTTCTATATTATCATTTTTAATTGTTATTTTCTTATTCATATCAACAATAGTAAAATCGGCGTCATATCCTTCTTTAATAAATCCTTTGTTCTGAATCCCGAATATTTTTATTGGATTTTCGCACACCAGATTTATTAGTTGAGTTAGTGATAATTTTCCATGATTAACATGATCTAACATTACTGGCATAAGTGTTTGGACACCAGGCATGCCTGATGGAGAATTAGGATATTCTTTGTCTTTATTTACTTTTAGATGTGGTGCATGATCCGAGCCAATTGTATCATTTAGATTATTTTTTACTGCATACCACAATCGATCGTAATGAGACTTGTCTCTTATTGGTGGATTCATCTGCGCGTAAGTTCCAAGTTTATCGTAACAATCAGGTGCATAAATTGTTAAATGTTGTGGCGTAATTTCAAAAGTAATATTACCTTTATGTTGAGATAAAAAATCTACTTCTTGTTTAGTGGTAATATGAAGCACATGCGCTTTCTTATTATATTTTTTTGCAAGTCTTACTATTCTTCTAGTCGAAGAAATTGCACATTCCTCACTTCTCCAAATAGGATGGGAGTGCACATCGCCATTTTTAATTAATTTTTTATTCTTATTTAAGATTTCTTCATCCTCAGAGTGAACTGCAACTACCTTTGAACTATTTTGAAAAACTTTATCAATATCTTCCTCTAGTGCTACTAAGAGATTACCTGTTGACGAACCTACAAACAATTTGATCCCACAACAGCCCTCTAAATTTTTTAACTCAGCGAGTTGACTAACGTTACCTGCTGTAGCACCAAAATAGAAAGCGTAATTGCAATACATTCTGTTTTTTGCAAGATCTAATTTTCTTTGAAATTCTTTTAAGTTTGAGGTTGGGGGGTTGGTGTTTGGCATTTCAAATACCGCTGTAATTCCTCCAGCTACTGCTGCTCTACTTCCTGAGTGAAGATCTTCTGTGTCTGTAGAACCCGGTTCTCTGAAATGGGTCTGAGTATCTATACAGCCAGGTAAGGTAATTTTATTTTTAGCATCATATACTTCCTTTGCCTTTTCTGATATTTGACCAATTTCTAATATTTTACCATCTTTAACGGCAATATCCTTATCCTCTAGTTTTCCATTGATATAACATTGCCCATTTTTAATTATTAGATCTAACATTTGTGAAAAAAGTTATTATATTAAATTTATCGATCAATCAAATATGAATAATAGTGTTTATATATTAAAAGATAGAGCAATACTCTATGTGAATGGCCAAGACGCTAGTGACTTCTTGCAAAATTTAATTAGCAATGACATTAACAAAGTCACAGATAATTCAAGTTGTTTTGCATCATTATTAACGCCTCAAGGCAAGTTTCTTTATGAATTTATTGTTGTAAAACATAAGTCAGGTTTTTTTATTGATTGTGAAAAGTCTCAATCTGAGGAAATATTGAAACAGTTAAATTTATACAAAATAAGATCAAAAGTAGAAATTCTTAATCTTAGCAATGAATTTGTTGTTGCAAGTTTTGGTTATGAAAAATATTTATCATTAGATAACTCAAAAGATATTCTTGGTTTTACTATGAAATATAGAGAGGATCCAATAGTTCTAGATCCAAGAAATAAAAATTTGGGTGCTAGACTAATTATTAATTTAGAAAAGCTTTATTTATCTCTAAAAAAACTTGAATTAAAAGACGATAAAATTGAGGACTATTATCATCAAAGTCATAAACTTGGGATTGTTCCAAAGAATTTAAATAAACTTAAAAATAAATTATTCGGTATTGAATGTAATTTTGAAGAACTAAATGGTATTGATTTTAAAAAAGGATGTTACGTAGGACAAGAAAATACTGCTAGAATTAAACTTAAAAATAAACTTTCTAAGAGGTTATTGCCAGTTGAGATAATTGATGGAAAACTTGATGAAGGTGAGACAGTATATTGTAATGAGACTGAAATTGGAAAAATTTTGATAAATGAAGAGTATCCGTTTGCTTTGATAAAATTTTCAAATGAAAATTTCAACAAAGATCTTACTTTAAAAAGTAAAAATGCGTCATTTAAAATATTCATACCCGAATGGCTTAAGATTTAATTTTTTGGTGCGGCCAGAGAGACTCGAACTCCCTGGGACAGGGTCTTTGGGCCAGTAACTAAGCCACATAATTAACCTTTCTGTTAAACGAGCACACTGTGAGCACAGTGAGAAAGCAGAAAAAGGTTAAAAATAGCTAGTATAAGAAAACTAAGATCTGGCCAGGCAGCGGTAAAATACAAGGCTTGATAAGTTATGCTTTAATAGATCATTATTTACAAAACGTATAGTATAAGTACAATTATTCAATGAATTTTGACAAATCTATACATCGAGTTGATGGTGCTGTTTCAGAAGATAATTGCACATTAATAATTAAATATATGGATTTAACCTGTAAGGAAAAAGCAAAGACTTTGGTAGGTAATAAAATTTTAGAAAATAAAAATCATAGAGATGTTTATAATTATGGATTAAATCCTAACAACAATGAGGATAAACCTTATATAAAAATTATTTTAGATGTTATGCAAAAAGAATTAATAAAATATATGAATACGTTTTCTTTCTTAAAAGAAGTTCGTGTTCAAGACATGCAGTTATTAAAATATGAGGTAGGTCACTTTTATAAATCTCACATCGATTCGTTTTATACAGTAAATAGACAGCTGTCTTTTATAATTAATTTAAATGATACTTATGAAGGTGGTGACATAATATTTAAACACCCTACTGAAAGACACACACAAAAAATATTTGATCTAAAAAAGGGGGATTTGTTAATATTTCCTAGCAATTTTATGTATCCTCATGAAGTGAGTCAAGTTACTAAAGGCACTAGATACAGTATAGTTAGCTGGTATGCGTAAATAATAGTTAAAGGAATTCCAACTAGAAATAATGAAATTTTTGGTTTCTTTGATGGAGTAGATACTTCAGGTGGTTTCATTTTTTTTCAATATAAACTAGCTTACTATCTTTTATATAAGTAACTCCACCCTCACTATTATTAATACAATCATTATCATTTTAAGTGTTCTGCAAAACCACCCCCCGCCTCTCTCTCTCTCTACTTGACAACAAACTCAGAAACACGATCTCTAAAAGTTTTTCATGACTCAAGGTTGTCAAATCCAAAACGTTGAGTCTAAATTGTTTCTTAATTGCAAAAAAACTCTTAAAAAACTAGTACGGTAACGAGCACAATCTGAGCACAGTACGAGCACAGTAATGTTAAAATTTTAAAATTTTTTTAAAAAATCCCGATAAAAATTTCTTTTTGGTGCGGCCAGAGAGACTCGAACTCTCATGGACCAGGTCCACACGGCCCTCAACCGTGCCTGTCTACCAATTTCAGCATGGCCGCAAATATGACCCACATTAAATCAATGACAAGTAGGTTTCAAATTGATAAATTTTATTTATGGAATTTAATCAAGAAGTAAAATTGGCGACTGATCCAATTTATAAGAAAATTTCAAAGGTTATGCCTGAGATTGAGTGGGCAGTTCATGCTCCTTATATTTATAAAATTAATAAATTAAAAAAAGAGAAGAATGCAGTAATACTTGCTCATAACTATCAAACTCCAGAAATTTATCACGGTATTGCAGATTTTTCTGCGGACTCTTTAGCTCTTGCCGTTGAAGCATCAAAAACCTCTGCAGATATAATTGTTATGGCTGGAGTTCACTTTATGGCTGAGACTGCAAAATTAATGAGTCCAAATAAAAAAGTTTTATTACCAGACATGAAAGCGGGTTGTTCATTATCCTCTTCAATTACGGGTAAAGATGTACGGTTGTTAAAAGAAAAGTATCCTGGAGTTCCTGTCGTCTCATACGTAAATACATCTGCTGATGTAAAAGCAGAAACAGATGTGTGTTGCACATCTGCCAATGCTGTTAAAATTGTAAAATCCTTAGGTGTGAAAAAAGTTATTTTTTTACCTGATGACTATTTAGCTAAATATGTTGCATCACAAACTGATGTTGAAATTATTTCATGGAAAGGAATTTGTATTGTTCATGATCAATTCAATGAAAACGAAATTAAGAATATAAGAAAAAATAATCCTGGAATAAAAATAATTGCACATCCAGAATGTCCACCAGAAGTGATTAAAGCAAGTGATTTTGCAGGATCAACATCGGGAATGATTAATTATGTTAAAGATAATCAACCTAAAAAAGTAATGATGGTAACTGAATGTTCTATGAGTGATAACATTCAAGTAGAAAATCCAAAAGTAGAATTTATAAGGCCATGTAATATGTGTCCGCACATGAAGAAAATTACTTTGCCGAAAATTTTAGACTGTCTAGAAAATGAAACTGGTGAAATTATCATGGACCAAGAAACGATTGATAAAGCTAGATTGTCAGTAGAAAAAATGGTTGCTATCGGTAGATAACACTTCGTGTCAAAAGTTAAATTAAGTGAAACTTTTATTAAAGATAGAGTAAAACTTGCTCTAACTGAAGATTTGTATCCTTATGGAGACATAACATCTAACCTCATAAATAATAAAAAAATTATTGAGGCAAAAATAATTTCTAATCAAAAAGCAGTCGTTGCAGGTTTACTATTTGTAAAACAGTCTTTTAAGCAAGTTGATAAAAAAATTAAGTTTATATTGAAAAAAAAAGATGGGGCTACAGTCGAAAAAAATTCTGTAATTGCAGTAATAAAAGGTAAAGCTAACTCTATAATGATTGCAGAAAGGGTTGCGTTAAATTTTTTATCCCATATTTCAGGAATAGCTACAAAAACAAATCAATTTGTAAAACTAGCTGGAAAAAAGTGCAAAATTTGCTGTACCAGAAAAACTTTACCTAACTATAGAGTTATTCAAAAATACGCAGTTAAATTAGGTGGCGGTACAAATCATAGATTTAATTTAAGTGATGAATTTTTGATAAAAGATAATCATATCGCTAGTTCTGATTTAAAAGAATTAGTTTCATTAGCAATAAAAAATAAAAAAGGAAAAAAAATTACAGTTGAAGTGGATAATTTAAAACAACTGAAAAAGATTATTGGCCTTAAATTTAATACTATTTTGTTTGATAATATGAGTATTAGAAATCTTAGAGCAGGTGTAAAACTTGTTAAAAAAAATTATGAGACAGAAGCTTCAGGGAATATAAATCTTAAAACTGTAAAATCTGTTGCTATGACTGGAGTAGATAGAATTTCAATCGGGAGCATTACTCATAGTGCTCCAGCAATAGATTTCAAACTAGAAATCTAGATTATTTGATTTTTTTTAATTTTCATTTTTCAAAAGCTCAGCCTGTGCTGCTGCTAATCTAGCTACAGGAACTCTGTAAGGTGAACAGGAAACATAATTTAGCCCAGCTTTTGAACAAAATTTAATACTCTTTGGATCACCACCATGTTCACCACATATACCTAATTTAATCTTTTTATTTTGTTTTTTTCCTTTAGAAACCGCTATTTCGACTAAATCTTTCACTCCGTCATCAATGGATACAAATGGATCAATAGTAAAAATCTTATTATCTATATAATCATTTAAAAATTTACCACTATCGTCTCTACTTATTCCAAAAGTTGTTTGTGTTAAATCATTAGTGCCAAAGCTAAAGAATTCAGCATGTTTCGCAATATCATCAGCCTTAATTGCTGCTCTAGGTAACTCAATCATTGTACCTACAAGAAATTCAATTTTTGTTTTATTTTCTTGTTGAACTTTTCTTGCTGTATTGATTACTAAATCTTTCATTATTTTAATCTCGGCTTCGGTTGAAACCAAAGGAATCATTATCTCGGGAAAAGCAAATTTTTGTTTGTTTTTTTTTAAGTCTGCTAGAGCCTCGAATATCGCTCTACATTGCATCTCATAAATTTCAGGAAATGAAATGCCAAGTCTACAACCTCTATGTCCTAACATTGGATTTTGTTCGTAAAGTTCTTCTATCCTGCTTTCAATATCTTTTTTGTCTGATCCAACAACATTAGCTACTTCAGAAATTTCTTTATCAGATTTCGGTAAAAATTCATGTAATGGTGGATCTAATAATCTTACAGTAACTGGAAGACCATGCATAATCTTGAATATCTCCATAAAATCTTTTTTTTGATGTGGTAGAATCTTTTTTAAAGCATTAGATCTATCATCCAGCGTTTTTGATAAAATCATTTCTCGCACTGATAAAATTCTTTCCTCATCAAAAAACATATGTTCGGTCCTACAAAGTCCAATTCCCTCCGCACCAAAATCTCTGGCTGTTTTAGTGTCTAAAGGAGTCTCAGAGTTAGTTCGTACTTTAAGTTTTCGAATTTTATCAGCCCAACTCATCAATTTTGAAAAATCTCCTGATATCTCAGGTTTTATAGTTGGAACTGTACCTAGAATTATTCTTCCCGTAGAACCGTCAATAGTAATTGTTTCACCTTCTTTAATCTCAGCCGAAGATGTTTTAAAGACTTTTTTATCGTAATTAATTTCAATTTCACTTGAACCAGAAACACAAGGTCTTCCCATTCCCCTAGCAACGACTGCAGCATGACTAGTCATACCTCCTCTTGAAGTTAAAATTCCCTTCGCAGCATGCATTCCTTGAATATCTTCTGGAGAAGTTTCAACTCTAACTAAAATTGTATCTTGCATCATATCATTTAATCTTTCAGCCTCCTCTGAGCTGAAAACTACTTTTCCACTTACTGCACCAGGAGACGCCGGTAGACCGTTTGCTATAACTTTGATTGAACTTTTCTCATCTAAAGTAGGGTGCAAAAGCGTGTCTAAAGAGTTGGGATCAACTCTTAAAACAGCATCATTTTTATTGATTAACTTTTCTCTAACCATATCAACAGCAATTTTTACTGCTGATTTTGATGTTCTTTTTCCAGATCGAGTTTGTAATATCCAAAGTTTATTACTTTCAACAGTGAATTCCACATCTTGCATATCCTTATAATGTTTCTCTAGTTTTTTTAAAATTTTATATAATTTGTGATATACTTCTGGCATCGACTCTTCCATAGATGCATCATCAACTTTTGCTTCTTTTCTTGCCTTCTTTGTAATGTACTGTGGAGTTCTTGTTCCAGCTACAACATCTTCTCCCTGAGCATTAATCAAATATTCTCCATAAATATCATTTGACCCATCTGAAGGGTTTCTAGTAAAGACAACTCCTGTTGCACAATCATTACCCATATTTCCAAAAACCATAGATTGAACATTAACAGCTGTTCCCCATTCAGAAGGAATTTGATTCAACTTTCTGTAGACTCTCGCTCTTTTGCTCTCCCAAGATAAAAATACAGCACTTATTGCCCCGAATAATTGATGATAAACATCTTGTGGAAAATCTTTATTAGTCTTTTCTTTAACTACATTCTTAAAATCATTTATTAAACCATCCCAATCCTCTTCATCGAGATCCGTATCAAGCAATACACCTTTTGTTAACTTATAATTTTCTATCAATTCCTCAAAATTGTAACTTTCAACACCCATGACTACATTTCCGTACATCTGGATGAATCTTCTGTAGCTATCTTTCGCAAATCTTCCGTTAGATGTTTTGTTAGCCAAAGCAACAACTGTTTTGTCATTTAGTCCTAAATTCAAAATTGTATCCATCATACCTGGCATTGAAACTCTTGCTCCAGATCGAACTGATAAAAGAAGAGGATTTTTTAAATCTCCAAATTTTTTTGATACATCTTTTTCTATTGTTTTAATTTCTTTTTTTATTTGGCTAATTAATTTGGAATTTAATTTTTTTTTATCCTTATAAAAAATTTCGCACACTTTTGTTGAGATAGTAAAACCAGGAGGTACTGGTAAACCCATTCTTCCCATTTCAGATAAATTTGCCCCTTTACCACCTAAAAAATTTTTTGGATCTTTTATTTTTTTTGAATCTTTAGACTTAAAATTAAGAATTAACTTATTCATTATGAGCTTTTAAAAATCGAAAATTTATATAATTTTGAAACGTTTTACATAACATATTAATAAGTTCCAAACGATTTTTTCTTAAAGTTTCATTATCTTCATTAACTTTTACATTATCAAAAAATTCGAAAATTTCTTTTTTAGTTTCGGCTAAAATTGATAATGATTTTTCACAATTTTCATCACTGTTTACGGTAGAATAATATTTTTTAATATCATTAATTTTTTTATATAAGTTTTTTTCAAAGTCACTTTTAAAAATACCAGGATCAGTTGTATCATTTATTTCAATCTCGTTATTTTTCATCTCATGATCTAAAATGTTTGATGCTCTTTTATAACTTGAATTGATGTCTATACCAATTTGGGTGTTAATTACCTTATTAAGACATTTTGCTTTTTCAAAAGACGAAAATAAATTATTTAATGAAAATGATGATAGAGTGGCCTCAATTATATCGTAACGTATTTCTTTGTCTTTAAGATAGTATCTAAACCTATCTTTTAAAAAATCTTGTAATTCTTTTTGTAAATCTTTGTTTTCAAGATTGTATCCCTGGTCATCGTAAAGGCGTGAGGAATAATTCAAAAGATCATTTATTTTCAAATTCTTTCTATTTTCTATAACTGTTCTTATTATACCTAGAGCAACTCTCCTCAATGCTAATGGATCCTTTGAACTTGTAGGTTTCTCATTAATACCAAAAAAACCGACTAAGGTATCAATCTTATCTGTAATTGATAACGTGACACTGAATGGTTTTTTTGGAACTATTGAATTGAGTCCAATTGGTAAATACTGCTCAGAAATAGCTAAAGATATATCTTTATCAAATCCTTGGTATTCAGAAAAGTACCCTCCCATAAGTCCCTGAAGTTCAGGAAATTCACCAACAAGATCAGAAGTAAGATCAGTCTTACAAATTGATGCTAACAATTCTACTTTCTCTTTACTAATTAAAAATTCATCTGAAATCATTCCACCAATTTTTCTCATTCGTTGAACTTTGTCGAAATAAGATCCAAGCCCTTTAAAAAAATTCATTGATTTTAATTCTGAAACTTTTTTTACTAAATTTTGAGTTTTATCTTTATTCCAAAAAAATTCTGCATCACTTAATCTTGCATCAACTACTCTTTCATTACCTATTTTAATGAGACCTTTTTTATCTTTTTTATTTGTTACAATTAAAAATTCATTTGTAATTTCATTTTTGTCATTAAATGTTGGAAAATATTTTTGGTGAGACTCCATTGTTAGGGTCAAAATCTCTTTAGGAACCGATAAAAATTTTTTATCAAATTTGCATAATAAAACATTTGGGCTGTCTACTAAATTTACAACCTCATCAATCAATTTAGGATTTTCATTAATTTTTAACCCTTTTTTCCCTAATATCTTTAAAAAAGATTTATTAATTATTTTTAATCTTTTATTTTGATTAACGATCACTCCATTATCTTCAAAAAATTTTTCATATTTCTTAAAATTTTCAAAAGATCTTTTTTTTTCTTCAAAATCTTTATCTACAAAAGTCAAATTAGAGGAAGTTAAATGATGAAATTTAAAACTTACAATTTTTTTATCAAATATTGATAAAATTGATTTTAATGGTCTTCCCCAATTTAAATCAAATTCACCCCATTTCATTGATTTTTTCCATTGATAGTTACTCAAAATTTTTGGAATGAATTCAGTGAGTAAATCATGTGTTTTTAATGATGTTGCTACAGTTTTGTAAAAATAAAATTCATCCTTTTCGGTTTTTTTTTTAAATAAATCCTTTTTGTTAATTTTGTTTGATCTCAAAAAACCCTCCAACGCTTGTTCAGGAGCGCTAGTTTTAGGGCCTCTAATCTCTTTAGATTTAATCTTAATTTGTTTATCTAGGCCTTCAAAAACTAGAACTAATCTATTTGGAGTTGAAAAAGAAAAATTTTTTTTTGATCTAATTGATTTTTCCTCAAATAAATTTTTAAAATCTTCAAAAATTTTTTCTCTTAAATTTTTTTGAAGCCCAGCAGGAATTTCTTCACTAAATAGTTCTAAAAAAAATTCTGACATTCTATATTTGCGACTGTACCCAAATTGTAGCAGCTTGTTTTGTAATTTCTCTTATTCGACCAATATATTCTGCTCTTTGCGCAACACTTATTGCTCCGCGAGCATCTAATACGTTAAATATATGACTTGCTTTCAAACATTGATCGTATGCAGGTAAAGATATATTTTTTTCAACTAATGATTTTGCTTCACTCTCATGCATATCAAATATTTTAAATAAGTTTTCTGTATTAGCATGCTCAAAGTTATAAGCTGAAAATTCTTTTTCTGATTGATGAAAAACTTCTCTGTAATCAACACCTTCATCATTCCAAACTAAATCATAAACGTTTTTTTTCTGCTGGGTAAACATACAAATTCTTTCAAGACCGTAAGTTATCTCTACTGACACTGGTTTACATTCAAAACCTGCCATTTGTTGAAAATATGTAAATTGAGATATTTCCATGCCATCACACCAAACTTCCCATCCAAGACCTGCAGCACCTAGAGTTGGGCTTTCCCAATCATCTTCAACAAATCTAATATCGTGCTCTTTATGATTAATTCCTATTACCGACAAACTATTTAAATAAAGTTTTTTAATATTAATTGGAGAGGGTTTTATTATAACTTGAAATTGATAATAATGCTGAAGTCTATTTGGATTATCTCCATATCTTCCATCTGTGGGTCTTCGTGAAGGTTGAACATACGCTGCTTTCCATGGCTTAGGTCCAAGAGATCTTAGAGTAGTAGCTGGATGAAATGTTCCAGCTCCAACTTCCATATCATAAGGTTGTAAAATTACACATCCATTTTTACTCCAAAATTTTTGAAGATTTATAATTGTATCTTGGAAAGTTTGAAATTTTGGTTTTTTTTTAATTTTTTTAGAGGCCATATTTTTGCCAAACTGATTTTTCCTCTAATATGTTTGCTAATTGATCGACATGATCATTTGAAGACGAAAATTTTTTACTGAGCCAGCTTTTTGATTTTTCAAATTTTTTAATAACAACATCTTCTCCAAATTTTTCTCTTAATATCTGATTTGCATTTCCTATATCATCTATCAAACCAAGATCTTTGGCTTTTCTACCTGACCAAAATTCACCTGAAAATAATTCTACTTCAGATTTTTTAAGTTTTGATGACCTGCTTTTTTCCACCACCTCGATGAAATCTTTATGTAGATCTAATTGTATATTTTTTAATCTTTCGATGTCTTCCTTTTTTTCATCTAGAAATGGGTCTAATGTACTTTTATTTTTCCCAGCAGTATGCACTCTTCTCTCAACACCTATCTTTTTTATCAATTCTGTAAAACCAAAAGAAGAGTAGATTACTCCTATTGAGCCTATTATTGAACTTGAGTTCGCATAAATTTCATCTCCAGCACAAGCTATTAGATATCCGCCTGAAGCTGCTACATCTTCGGCAAAAACTATTACTTTTTTTTTATTTTTTTTTGCCTGTTGTCTAATTAAGCTGTAAATTAAATGTGATTGAACAGGAGAACCTCCGGGAGAGTTTATTGTTATAGCAACACATGGTGCTTTTTTTAGAGAAAATGCTTTTGTAATAATGTCTTCTTGGCCAGAAAAATCTATACCTTGTTTAAATTTCCCTACATTCCCAATAACTCCACTTAGCTTAATATGTGGAATAATTTTTTTCTTTTTAAAAAAAGAGAGCATTTTTAATATTTATAGAATTTTTTTATGAATATAAAGACACCTTATAATTGAAGATTCAGGTGCGTCAATTGATAAGTATAAAAAGCAACCTATTATACTAATTTGCTCGATTAATGGGAAGTGTCATACAATTAAAAAAAAAAATTAATAATTCATATTTTCAACTAAAAAATTCAGTTGAAGATAGATTGATGTTAGTTGAAGAAAAAATAAAGTCTAAATTAGAGAGCAAAGTAGACTTAGTTCAGAAAATGACAAACTATCACCTTGATACAGGCGGAAAGAGATTAAGAGCCTTACTAACTTTAGGTTCTGCAAAATTATGTGGATATGCAAAAGGAACTAGAGATATTAATTTGGCTGCTTGTGTAGAACTTATTCACTCAGCAACTTTAATGCATGATGATGTAATAGATAATGGATCTATTAGAAGGGGGAGAAAAACTTTAAACAAAGTTTGGGATAATCACTCTTCTGTTTTAGTTGGAGATTATTTACTTAGTAGATGTTTTGAAATGATGGTAGATGATGGAAATATTGAGGTTTTAAAATTATTATCTTCAACTTCCTCTAAGATTGCACAAGGAGAAGTTCTTCAATTACAACACAGAGGAGAGGTAGATATGTTGGAGGAAACTTATTTAAGAATAATTTCTGCGAAAACTGCTGAATTATTTGCAGCAGCTACCAAAGTTGGTGCAATTTTGTCAGATGTGTCATCAAAAGAAAAAGAGGCTTTAGAATTTTACGGAAGGAATTTGGGATTAACTTTTCAAATAGCTGATGATACTTTAGATTACAATTCTGAGTCAAAATTATTTGGAAAAAAAATTGGCAAAGATTTTTATGAAGGGAAAATTACTCTACCAATAATCTTATTATTTCAAAAAGCAAATCTTAAAGAAAAGGAAAGTCTGAAAAGTATTTTTTTAAAAGATGTAAGAGATGAAAATGATTTTAATTATACATTATCTTTAATCAAACAATATGAAATTATTAAAGAATGTTATCAAAAAGCAAATCATTACATAAATTTAGCATCAAACTCATTATCGATATTTAAAGACTGTAATGAAAGAAATATTCTTGAAAATTTAACCTCATTTAGTTTGTCAAGAGATTTTTAAGGACTTAAAAGACTTTTTGTCCAACTACCATTTTTATCTAAAGAATACTTTAATCTTTCATGTATTCTGTTATCTCCATCTAACCAAAATTCAATAGTGGAAGGTATTAAATTCCAGCCAGACCAATGGCTTGGCCTAGGTACATTATCTTTGTCATTATATTTTTTTTTATAATTCTCTAAAGCATCTAAAAGTTCATCTCTATTTTGGAGAATACTACTTTGTTTTGAGGCCCAAGCACCTATTCTGCTATCATATGCTCTTGAGTTATAGTACTCATCGGCAGTTTGATCATCTACTTGTTTCAATGTTCCAACTATCCTTATTTGTCTTAGCAAACTTTTCCAATGAAAGCACATTGTAGCATTCGGGTTTTCTTTAATTTCATTACCTTTCTGACTATTTAAATTTGTATAAAAAACAAATCCTTTTTCACTATGACCTTTAAGCAGAACCATTCTTACTGAGGGAATACCCTCTTTATTTGCTGTACCAAGTGCTAAAGCATTAGGATCATTAATTTCTTTTTTTTTAGCCTCCTCAAACCATCTTTGAAATAGTTCAAATGGATTATCAAGATCTAAGAAGCATTTATTAAGCCCAAGTGAGTTTTTTTGATTCATAATTTTAACAAAATAATCTATACAATATAAATAATGTCATTTAATACTTTTGGAAAGTCTTTTCGTTTTACAACTTGGGGAGAATCCCATGGTCCAGCTATAGGGTGTATTATAGATGGGTGTCCACCATTAATACCATTAAAAGAAGCGGATATTCAAAAAGAATTAAACAAACGAAAACCTGGGCAATCAAAGTTTACTACTCAAAGGAAGGAGAGTGACAAGGTTCAAATTCTTTCAGGAGTTTTTGAGGGAAAAACGACTGGGACACCAATATCATTGATAATTTACAATGAGGATATGCGTTCAAAGGATTATAATGATATCAAAGATAAATTTAGACCAGGACATGCTGATTTCACATATTTTAAAAAGTATGGAATAAGAGACTACAGAGGTGGTGGTAGATCATCTGCAAGAGAAACAGCTGCAAGAGTTGCAGCAGGTGCTGTGGCAAAAAAAGTTTTAGAAAATAAATTAGGGAAAAAATTTAAAATCACTGGAGCTGTAACCCAACTTGGAATATTAGGATGTGATACTAATAAATGGGATGATAAAATAATTTCTAAAAATCCATTTTTTTGCCCAGATAAATCAATGTTAAAAATTTGGGAAAAATACTTATTAAGTATTAGAAAAGCTGGATCGTCATGTGGAGCGATAATCGAAGTAAGAGCGAACGGCATTCCTGCTGGATTAGGAGCACCTATATACTCAAAATTAGACTCTGACATAGCATCAGCTATGATGAGTATAAATGCTGTTAAAGGAGTTAATATTGGCTCAGGTATGAACTCAGCACAATTGTCAGGTGAGGAAAATTCAGATGAAATTTCTCAAAATAGAAAAAAAACAAAATTTAAATCTAATAACGCTGGAGGGATTCTGGGAGGCATTTCTTCAGGTCAAGAGATAATTGTCTCTTTTGCTGTAAAGCCAACTTCTTCAATTTTAAAAAGTAGAAAAACAATCAATAAATTTGGAAAGAATACAAGTATATCAGTAAAAGGTAGACATGATCCATGTGTGGGTATAAGAGCTGTACCTGTGGGTGAAGCAATGTTATCTTGTGTTTTATTAGATCATTATCTTCTACACAAAGCTCAGTGTAGTTAATTTTGTTTTTTCAAAACTATATTAGAATTTAGTAAATCTAAAACTTTTTCCTCAATTGAAACTGAGTCAAGATTTGCCACTTTATACATTTTATCTGGAGTGTCCTGATCAATAAAAATATCTGGTAACGTTAATGATCTAAATTTTAAATTAGAGTCCATTAAACCTTTTTTTGTCAAAAAATTTACCACATGAGATCCAAAACCACCAATTGAACCCTCCTCTATAGTCATGATCGCTTCATGAGTTGTAGCTAATTGCCAAATAAGATTTTCGTCTAAAGGTTTCGCAAACCTTGCATCAACAACTGTTATTGGCACACCTTTTTTTAATAAATTTTCTGCAGCCTTCAAAGTTTCATTCAATCTTGCTCCAAAATTAAGGATAGCTAATTTTTTTCCCTCTTTGATAATTTTTGATTTCCCTATTTCAATTTTCTCATTTATTGAAGGCAAAATTGAACCTAATCCTGTTCCTCTTGGATACCTAAATGCACAAGGTCTATCATTAATCTCCGTTGAGGTATTTATCATTCTTACAAGCTCAGCTTCATCACTTGCTGCCATAACAATAAAATTTGGTAAAGTAGTTAAATATGTTGTATCAAAACTTCCAGCATGTGTTGGCCCATCAGCCCCAACAAGTCCTGCTCTATCAATCGCGAATCTAACCGGTAAACTTTGAATTGCTACGTCATGAACTACTTGATCATAAGCTCTTTGAAGAAAAGTGGAATAAATAGCTGCATAGGGTTTAAAGTTTTCGGTAGCTAAACCTGCAGCAAATGTAACTGCATGTTGCTCAGCAATCCCAACATCAAAAGTCCTATCTGGAAATTCTTTACGAAAAATATCAAGACCAGTGCCATCAGGCATTGCAGCTGTAATAGCTACAATTTTACTGTCCTTTTTAGCATGTTGAATTAAGGTGTTTGCGAAAACCTTTGTATATGATGGTAATTTATTTGTACTCTTAAGTTGTTCACCAGTTTTAACATTAAATTTTGATACTCCATGATAATTGTCCTTTGCTGCCTCTGCAAAAGTATAACCTTTTCCTTTTTTTGATTTAATGTGAATTAAAATTGGTCCTTCATGCTTAGAGTCTCTAGCATTTTTTAAAATTGGAATTAATGAATTTAAATCATGCCCATCTATTGGGCCAATGTAATAAAATCCGAGTGAACTGAACAAAGTTCCACCTGTCACAGCTGATCTTAATAAATCTTCTGCTTTACCAGCCTTAGCACTAAATCTTTTTGAAAAAGCTGACATAATTAATTTAATAGTCTCTCTAAGACTAAAATAAATCTTTCCTGAAAAAATTTTTGCTAAATAAGTGCTCATAGCTCCAACTGGTCTAGCGATTGACATATCATTATCATTTAAAATTACGATCATCTTAGTTTTTGAAGCACCAGCATTATTCATAGCTTCATAAGCCATTCCTGCACTGATTGCCCCGTCACCAATTACTGCAATTACATTGTCTGATTTATTAGACAGTTTGTTTGCTTCTGCTATACCTAAAGCTGATGAAATTGATGTTGAGCTGTGTGCAGCACCAAAGGGATCGTATTCACTCTCTGATCTTTTTGTAAAACCAGAAAGACCATTTCCTTGTCTAAGAGTTCTTATTTTATCTTTTCTGCCGGTTAAAATTTTATGTGGATAGCACTGATGACCCACATCCCAGATTAACTTATCATTGGGTGTATTAAAAATATAATGTAAAGCCACAGTTAATTCTACAACTCCAAGACTTGCTCCAAGATGTCC
>CABZDW010000014.1 GCA_902524545.1 uncultured Pelagibacteraceae bacterium | reverse complement strand
CATAAATTTAACATTTTTGTTGCTAAAGAATTAAGTTTGATGTTGTGAAAATTTTTCAACATGTATAATTCAAAAGCTTCAATAACAGGTACATCATCTTTGGTTTTAATTTGATTTTTTCTTTTGAGGTTAATCATTTGAATATAGTTATCTTTTAAATTTTTGTTTATTCCTTTTAACATTTTTGACCCTAGTTTTTCGTATCTTATTTTTTCTGAGATCGCATAAAGTGATTTACACGAATAACTAGAAGGTAAATTTTTCTTAAATATAGACTCGCTTGAAAACTTTTTTTTAAGGGCTTTCGAATCTGTCTCTGCTCTAGCTTTAATAAAATCATTTTTTGAATTTAAATCTTCTAAATTGATTAGTTCTTGTTTTTCAGAATTTTTAACATTCTTATTGGAATTGATATCAAAATCATCTGAAATTACTCTTGCTGTAGAGGCAAGAGCCTGTCTAAGCTTTTCTTTTAAACTCTCAGTTTTATTGTTCATTAAATTTGAACATTTAATAAGGACTCTGGTAACTCCTCACCAAAACACCTTTGGTAATACTCTGCGATTATATTTTTTTCAATTTCATCACACTTATTTAAAAACGTCACTCTAAAAGCATAACCTATATCCTTAAAAATTTCTGCATTTTCTGCCCAGTGCAATACTGTTCGTGGACTCATCACTGTTGATATATCTCCAGCTATAAATCCTTTTCTAGTTAATGACGCTACCTTAATCATATTGGAAACTATTTCTTTACCTTTAGTGTTATTCAGCCCTTTATTTTTTGCTAAGATAATCTCCATTTCTTTGTCAAGGCCAAGATAGTTTAAAGTCGTAACAATATTCCATCTATCCATTTGTCCTTGATTTATTTGCTGGGTTCCATGGTAAAGTCCTGTTGTATCCCCTAAACCAACGGTATTAGATGTTGCAAATAATCTAAAAAATTTATTTTGTTTAATTACTTTATTTTTATCTAAAAGAGTAAAATTACCGTCTGCCTCCAATACTCTCTGGATAACAAACATTACGTCGGGTCTTCCAGCATCATACTCATCAAATACTAAGGCAACAGGGTTTTGAATAGACCAGGGCAAAATTCCTTCATTAAATTGTGTAACTTGCTTACCATCTTTTAAAACAATTGCATCCTTACCTATCAAATCTATACGACTTATATGACTGTCTAAATTTATTCTGATACACGGCCAATTTAACCTAGCAGCAATTTGTTCTATATGTGTAGATTTTCCTGTTCCATGATAACCTTGAACTAGAACTCTTTTGTTAAAAGCAAAACCGGAAATGATAGCCAGAGTGGTATCGCGATCAAATTTATAGTTTTTATCTATTTCTGGTACATACTCACTCTTACTAGAAAATGCGTCCACCTCCAAATTAGATTCAATCCCAAAAGTCTGTTTTATTGAAAGTTTTATGTCAGGTTGATTGTTTATGTTTGGTGTCAATTTTTTTTTCTATAAGTATTTTTTAGTTGAGTATAAGCTAAAGTTATTGATTTAAGTTTCTCCTCAAATTTATTGTTTCCAGAATTCATATCAGGGTGAAATTTTTTAACAAGTATTTTAAATTTGTCATAAATTTTTTCCCATTTAGACCCCACTGAAATACCTAATATTTCAAATGCTTTAATGTCTTTGTGATTATATCTAAATTGTCCCATGTGATTAAAATCGCTTTTTAATTTTTCCTTATCAAGTTCATCTTTAAGAGTATTGTTCCACAAGACTTTAAAAAAATTGTCTGAGGAACTAAAGCTTTGAGTAGGTTTATGCCAAACCATATCTGATTTTAAAAAATCAATTACTTGATCATCGTTCATACCAGAAAAATAGTTCCAATTCTTATTAAATTCTTTCACATGATTTAAACACAATAATCTAAATTTTTTACTGTTATCTTTCTCAACTGGTGCTTTATATTCACCAATTTCGTTGCAATTGTTCCAGTCACAGATATTTTTCATGATATAGTTATATCACATGAATTTAAATGAATTAATTATAAACGTAAAAAAAAAATTAAAAAAAAATATAAATATTGAAGATATTTTAATAGAAGACAAAACATTTTTACATAAAAATCATGCAGGACATCAAGGTAACAAATTTCACCTTAAAATAAGCATTAAGTCAGGTGAGCTGAAAAAATTAAACAAAATTGAAAGTAACAAAAAAATTTATAAAATATTGGATGAAGAATTAAAAAAACACATTCACTCTTTAAGAATTTTAATTAATTAACTTTTTTTTTAAAAAGAATTTGACAGTATAACTAGAAAATTCTTTTTCAATTATTGGGCCACCAATTTTTTTAATAATCATAAGTTTTATATTTTTCGAATTATTTTTTTTATCCCTCATCATAAAGGATACAATCCGATTAATTTTTCTAGTTGTGAAATAATTTTTAATTGAAATCGGAAAATAAGAATTATTAAGATGATTAATCGCAGAATCAAATTCTTTATAAGCAATAAACTTTCTGTTACGACTAAATTCAAACGCTGACTTCATGCCTAGAATTACCGCCTCTCCATGATTTAATTTTCTTGAAAAATTCAAACTCGCCTCATATGCATGAGCAAAAGTATGACCAAAATTTAAAATTTTTCTTAGATTTTTTTCTTTTTCGTCTTTTTCAACAATTATTTTTTTGATTTTACAACTTTCATAAATGGATTTTTCAATAGTTGGAGACTTTAGTTTTAGTACCTCATTAACATTCTCATTTAAAAAGTTATAAAAATTTTTATTTGCAATTAATGCATGCTTTACTATTTCTGCGTAACCACAAACAATTTCCCTAAAAGGCAAACTTCTTAAAAAATCTACATCACTGATAACAATTTTAGGTTGATAAAAACTCCCAATTAAATTCTTGCCTTGTGACGTATTAATACCTGTTTTACCACCAACAGACGAGTCGACTTGAGATAACAATGTTGTTGGAATATTTACAAACTTAAGTCCTCTTTTGAATAAACTTGCAGCGAAACCTGCAACATCACCAGTAATACCTCCTCCAATAGATATTAAACAATCGTCTCTAGAAAAATTCTTTCTAAGCAAAAAATCTAAAATTTTATTAACATTCTTTTGATTTTTGTTTTTTTCATTTGCATTGTAAACAAATTTGTAAACCTCATATCCTTTGAGGGATTTTGAAATTTGTTTGAGATTTCTATTTGGAATATTTTTATCTAAAACTAACAAGCATTTTTTAAAGCTAATAGAATTTTTTTTAAAAATTAGTGATAAATTAGAAATTAAATTTCGACCAATTATTATTGGATATTTTTCTGAATTAGTTTTTACTATCAGTCTAATCGGCCTCATAAATATCTATAATTTTTTTTGCAATTTGTTGTTTTGTAAAATTCTCACAATCTATTTTATATAGTGCTTTAGAGTAAATAATTGAACGCTTTTTAATCATTTCTATTAGCTCATTTTTACTAGAATTTACTGCTAATGGTCTTTTTTTGCTGTTTTTAATCCTATTTATTAATGTATCGATATTCCAATTAAGCCAAAATGATAAGTTATTTTCTAGAACCTCATTTTTAATAGATCGAGTTATAAATGCTCCTCCACCAAGGGCAATTACACTCCCTTTATTTTTTAAAATATTGAGAGTTATCTTTTTTTCAATATCTCTAAAAAAGTTTTCTCCTTTTATTTCAAAGATTTTTGATACTCTCATTTTTTGATCATTTTCAATTAATTGATCGATATCAAAAAAGTTAAGATTTAATTTTTTTGATACCATAGAACCAATAGAGGTCTTTCCAGAGCCCATCATTCCGATAAAAACTAAATTTTTCTTTGATTTCATAAGTTTCTTTATTGAAAAAACACAAATATGTCTTAATTTGAAATTATTTAAATCTATATGCAATTTACAAGAAAAACAAGTTATAGCAAAAGTATAATTGGATTGTTAATAAAGTTATTTTTAATCACAATCGTATTTATTGGAATAATTTTTCTTTTAAATAAATTAGACTTTCCAGCACCAAAAAAAGCAATTGAAAAAATAATCCCTAATGAAAATTTTAAAATCGTTAAATAAAAGTTATTTATCAATTTTAATTATCCTTTTCTTTTCGATGGCGAATTCTTTCTCAGAAAATAAACCTGTAGATATATGGAATATTGACAAAGAGCAAACGCCAGAAAATTCTGATAATAAGGAATTAATCTCAATTACCGAAAGTGAACTTGAAAAGGAAAAAATTAATATTTTTAATATGCAAATTAAAGATAGCTCAGACCCAATAAAGATTGATGAAACTTTAAATTCTAAAGAAATTAAAATAATAGGTCTCTACGATCCTGAGTATTCCGGATTGAAAATTGATATGTGGTCAAATTCTAATGGTGATCAATTAAAATATCTTTTTTCTAACTTAGCTAAAATAAAATTATCACAAGACGCGTCAGAACTTATGAATATTGTTCTACTAACCAATGCTTATTATCCAACTAAAAATATTAGTGAGAAAGATTTTTTAAAAATAAAATCAGATTGGTTAATAAAACATAATAACTTAGAGCTGATAGAAGAATATTTAATTAAGAATGATATTTTAAATGTTCATCCTAAATTAAGTAAATATTTAGTCGACAAGCATCTATCCGAGTCCGAACTTGATAAAGCTTGCAAAATTTTTTTTAATAATTCCGAACCGATAAAAAACAATTATTTATCGAAATTTAACATTTATTGTTTGATAAATAATGGAAAGAAAGATGAAGCACAACTAATTTTTGATCTAAAAAAAGAATTAGGTTTTAGCGAACGATATTTTGAAAATAAATTGGACTATCTTTTTGGATATACAAATGAAATTGATAAAGTAATTTCTGAAAAAAGTATTCTTGATTTTCATTTGGCTCATAAAACAAATCCAGAATTTTCTTTTGAACCAAATGAAAATACCAATCCATTGATATGGAAATATTTAGCTGCCTCAAATTTATTATACCAAACTAACGAAATTGATTTAGATGAATTAGAAAAAATTGAATTAATTGAATACGCCACACACAATAAGAATTATCTTGAGGATGATTTATTTCAAATTTATAAAAGGTTTCAATTCAATATTGATCAATTATTGAATGCAAAAGCTGTATTTAAATCTTTAACTAATATTGAAAGTAGAGCGCTTCTATATCAAACAGTGTTACTTGAGTCTGACATTAATAAAAAAATAGAGTTAATGAAACTCTTAAAAGAAGCATTTAATAAGGATAAAATTGGGAATGCTTTTGACGAAAAATTAAAAGATCTGTTACAAGAAGTTGACCTAGATCAACTTTCTTCAAAGCACACAAGTTTTTATCTTGAAAATATTAATACTGACGAAAAAAAACAAAACAAAATAAAATATAATGATGACGTTTTACATCAATCAAAACTCATTAAATATTTTAGTGGAGATTACAATCAGACAAAAATAGAAAAAGATTTAAATAATTTTCTTAAAAAAATAAAAAAAGATAAGAAATATACTCTCTCAAAAAAAGACATTATTTTAATTGAGTCATTAAAATCAGATGGTATTAAAATTGATAAGAAATATAACAATTTGTATAAAATTTCAGACTCTGAAATGCCAACAGATATTCAAGTCATGATAAATAACAATGAGTTAGCTTCAACAATTCTGAGAATTATAGAGGTTATTGGGCAAGATGAATTAGATGTATTAGATGAGGATACCCTATTTTTTATTATTAGTGCACTTAATCAATTAGATATAGACTCCATACGTAATAAAATTTTGCTAAAAGTTCTTCCTTTAAAAGTTTAAAAATTAGTTTATTTATTTATCTGATGAGCATTAAAGATATAATTACAGTTCCTGATGAAACCCTTAAGAAAATTTCTGAACCATTAGAAAAGGTTAGCACTAATGAAAAAAAACTTATTAATAATTTATTTGATACAATGTACGCTTCGAAAGGTATCGGATTAGCTGCAGTACAAATAGGTATACTGAAAAGAATTTTAGTGATTGATGTGTCTACCAAAGATAAAAAAAAAGAGCCTTTAAGTTTCATAAACCCTGTTATAAAAAAAGTCAGTAATGAGACTTCGATTTATGAGGAAGGATGTTTGTCAATACCAGATACATTTATAGAAATTGAGAGGCCAAAAATTTGTGAAGTGGAATATATTGACATAAACGGAGAAAAAAAAAATCTTAAGTGTGATGGACTTTTATCAATTTGTTTACAACACGAAATAAATCATTTAGATGGAAAATTGATAATTGATCATTTATCAAAATTAAAACGAGATATTATTATTAAAAAAATTTCAAAATCAAAAAAAAATCCTGACAGAATACTAGTTTAAAAATGCCTAAAATTATCTTTATGGGTACACCCGTGTTTGCAGTTCCAATATTGAAATCTCTCCACCAAAATGGTTTTCCAATAAAATTAGTATATACACAACCACCCCAAAAATCTAAACGAGGACAGAGGATAAATAAATCACCAGTTCAAGCTATATCAGAAAGTTTAAATATAGAATTCAGATCTCCCCAGAGCTTGAAAAACAACACTGAGGAATATGACTTTTTAAAAAAAAAAGATGCCGATCTTGCAATTGTTGTTGCTTATGGACAAATAATTCCTAAAAATTTTTTAAGTTTAACAAAAAAAGGTTTTATAAATATTCATGCATCCATACTGCCAAAGTGGAGAGGTGCTGCGCCCATTCAGAGGGCAATTATGAATTTAGATAAAGAAACAGGGATCAGTATAATGAAGATCAATGAAGAATTAGATGGTGGACCTATAAGCAACACATATAAAATAAGACTTGACCAAAATCTCAATGCAAAAGATGTCTCAAAAAAACTTGCGCTATTAGCAGCAGATAAAATTTCAGATGTTGTAGATGAAATTTTTATGGATAAATTAAAGTTTGTTGATCAAGATAACTCTAAAGCAACTTATGCAAAAAAGATTACTAAAAATGAGGGGCAAATAGACTGGAAAAGCGATGCTTTGAAGATAATTGGAAAAATTAATGGCCTGTATCCCTCCCCAGGGGCTTTTTTTAATTTTAACGGTCAAAGATATAAAATTTTAAAAGCAGAAATCGGAAATGGGATTGGTAAAAATGGTGAGGTTATATCAGACAATCTTGAAATAGCGTGTGGTGATAAAAAATCTATTAAAGTTTCTGAAATACAGAGAGAGGGGAAAAAGGCTCAAAAAATTGGAGAGTTTATTCTTGGATCTCAAATCAGGAAAGGCACAGTTATATCTAATGTTTAGATATCAAATATTGATAGAGTATGTAGGTACCAATTTTAGAGGTTGGCAAATTCAAACAAAAGGCAAAACTATACAAGGTCTTATTCAAGAAAGAATTTCTAGATTGTTAAAAGAAAAAATTATTTTGTTTGGTGCTGGGAGATTAGATAAAGGAGTACACGCGCTTGAACAATCTGCTCATTTTGAGTGTAAAAAAAAAATTGAAAATTTGAATAAATTTGTCAAATCTTTAAATCATTTTTTAAACAAGGAAATGATTACAATTATTAAAATTAGAAAAAGGGGTAAAGATTTTCATGCGAGATTTTCTGCAAGAATGAGAATATATAAATATTACATTATTAATCGCTTAAGTAGACCTGTAATAGATAAAAATAGAGCATGGCACATTATTAATAAACTCGATTTAAAAATAATGAAAAAAGCTTCCAAAAAATTAGTTGGTATAAAGGATTTTTCTACCTTCAGAGCTTCTAGTTGTAGAGCTAAAAGTCCAATTAAAACTATGAGATCTGTTAAAATAAAATCTAGAAATGATAAAATAGAAATAGAATTTCAATCCCAATCTTTTCTACAACAACAAGTTAGATCAATGGTCGGTTGTTTAAAATATGTAGGAGAAAAAAAATGGACTTTAAAAAAATTCAATTTTGTTATGGACTCAAAAAAAAGGACCTTGTGTGCACCACCAGCACCACCTGAGGGACTTTATTTAGCAAAAGTTATTTATTAATTTTTTCTTGTTACTCATTGCAAACTTTTTATTTATTCTCCATCTAGACTCTGCTCTTACAATATAACCACAGCAATTTTTGGAACCACATTTGCAAGAAAATTGTTTATAGTCTTCATCATAACCAAATCCATAATCACAAGTAAACTCCTCTCCTTTTTTAATATCACGAATTGCAGTAATCCATACTTTTAGACCTTTGCCATTATAATCACAGTTATTATTGCAACTATGGTTTACAAGACCTGCGATATTCCATGAAAAATCTCCATCGAGGGTATATCTTTTATTTAATGTGAATAAGTAAATAGGTTTTCTATTATCAAACTTAGTTGACTCATCTACCTCTTTATTTGTAATAATTTTGCCAACATAATTTATTATTTTTGTTCCCTCTTTAATATCACGTGTAGCATAAAGACCTCGTCCTTTTTTATCGATTTTAGATCTTTTAATTCTATAAAGTTTCATGTGTGAGATTTATTATTTACTTAGTTTAAATTAATTGAATTCTACAAGTGCATTAACATGTTCATTAGCACTTTCAGATAATGCATTTAAATCATAACCACCTTCAAGAATAGAAACAACTTTCCCTTTAGTAAACTCGTTGGTAGCAGCTAAAGTTCTTCTAGTGATTTCGTAGAAATCTTTTGATTTTAATTTAAATTGAGCTAAAGGATCATCTTCATGTGCATCAAAACCTGCTGAAAATATGAGAAAATCAGGTTTATAATTGACCAATCTGTCTAAAACTCTATCGAATGCATTAAAGTATACCTCAGAGTTTGTGCCTGCTGGCAAAGGTATATTTAAAGAATTATTAAAGTCACCCTTATCTTTGTCCGTACCTCCTCCGGGATAAAAAGGATACTGATGTGTTGATATATATAACGAATTTTTGTTATTACGCATGACATCATAATTTCCATTTCCCCAATGTACATCGAAATCTACGCATGCGACTCTCTTATATTTATAATTTTTAATTAAATAATTAGTGGCTACACCAGCATTTGATATGCAACAAAATCCCATTGCCTTATCTTTTTCTGCATGATGTCCAGGAGGCCTAGCTAGACAAAATGCGTTTTTAAACTCTTTTTTTTCAATTCCATCTATCGCTCTAATTGTTGAGCCAGCAGCATCAAATACTGCTTTTTTACTGTCTGGTGATATGACGGTATCTCCATCTAAGAACTTTAGACCTTGTTGTGGAAAGGAACTATTTAAGTTACGAATATATTCTTTTGAGTGCGTCATTGCCAATACATCATCAGGCACACTACATGGTTTTTCCCAAATTAGATCACTTCTTTTTTTTAATTTTTCTTTTATTACAATTACTCTTTTAGGCTGTTCAGGATGGCCGTTACCAGTATCGTGTTTTTCATAAGAATCAGAATTTATAATCGCTGTATTCACTTGAAATAATTTTTTAAAATGCTTTCATAAATTTTAGTTAGATTTTTTAAATCTTTTAAAGATACTGCCTCATCAACTTTATGCATAGTTTTTCCAACTAAACCAAATTCAAGACCAGGACATATAGTCCTTATAAATCTTAAGTCTGAAGTTCCACCTGTTGTAGATAATTTTGGCTTTAACTTAGTTATTTTTTTTAATAACATTTTGTATCATAAATGTCGTTTTATTAGGTTTTGTTAAAAAAGCTTCACCGGAAACTTTATACTCAATTTTAAATTTTGATTTATGTTTTTTAGATATTTTTCTTAGAATCTTGTTAAGTCTTTTTTTTTAGAGAAGTTGATGAATGGTTATTGTTAAATCTTATGTTAAACGTTGCTTCAGCTATCGCTGGAATAACGTTATCTGCAGTATTATTTATATTTATCCTAGTAACTTCTAAGTTTGTAGGCTGAAAATCTTTAGTTCCTTTATCAAACTTAATGTCTTTCAGTTCTTTTAAAATATTAATAATTATTGTCGAAGGATTATTTGATCTAGAAGGATACGCAACATGACCTTGCAAACCGAATATAATTAATTTACCAGTCAAACTTCCCCTACGTCCGATTTTGATCATCTCACCTAATTTATTTGGATTAGTTGGCTCACCAACAAGACAAAAATTTATCTTCTCTTTTCTTTTTTTTAAATATTCTACAACTTTTTTGGTACCATTTATTGCATCTCCCTCCTCATCTCCAGTAATTAATAAACTAATTGATCCATTAAATTTTTGATTTTTTGATAAAAAACTGCTTACAGCAGAAACAAAAGCTGCAACAGAACTTTTCATATCATTTGCACCTCTTCCGATTAAATGATTATTTTTTACAGATGGTTTAAATGGATTTATCGTCCAATCTTTTATATTACCTGGGGGAACAACATCTAGGTGACCTGCATAACAAAAATTAGGTCCTTTTGTTCCCAACCTTGCATATAAATTTTTAACTGGTTTGAAATTTTTTTCTTTAAATTCAAGTAATTTTGTTTTGAAACCAAGTTTTTTCAATTTTTTTTCTAAAAATTTCATCACCCCAGCGTCTAGTGGAGTAATAGTTGGAAACCGAATTAGCTCTTTAGCTAACTGTAATTCATTAATTTTTTGCATGTTTAGTCTCTTAAAAGATCATTAATTGATGTCTTTGATCTAGTCTTTTCGTCTACCTGCTTGATTATTACTGCACAGCTTAATGATGGAGCAGAAGGATTTTTTTTATCAGGAAGAGAACCTGGAACTACAACTGAGTATGGCGGAATTTTTCCATACGTGATCTCACTGGTTGATCTATTTACAATTTTAGTAGATTGTGTGATCAGCATTCCCATGCTTAACACAGATCCTTCTCCAACAATCACTCCTTCAACCACCTCAGACATTGCTCCTAAAAATACATTATCTTCTATTATTGTGGGTAATGCTTGAGCAGGTTCTAGCACCCCTCCAACTCCTGACCCAGCAGATATATGGCAATTCTCCCCAATCTGGCAACAACTACCAGCCCGACTAAATGTATCCATCATTGTTTTTGCCCCGATGTAAGCACCAATGTTTACATAACATGGCATAAGAACAGCATCTTTACCTACGAATGATCCTTTTCTAACAGGTGAGTTTGGAACCATTCTAAAACCTGCCCTCTCATGATCTTCTTTTGTCCATCCAGCTGTTTTTCCTTTTAACAAATGTGCCTTATCATACCAACTAGAATAAGGTCCATTTAAATTTTCCAGTGGATAAATTCTAAAACTTAGCATAATTGCTTTCTTTAGGTGTTGATGAGTTACCCATTCCCCATTTATTTTTTCAGCAACTCTTGATTTACCACTATCCAAGTCACTTATTACTTGATTGATCGCATCCTTTAAAGTTTTATCAGAATTTGGATTTATTTGATCTTTGTTTTCCCAAGCATCATTTATAATTTTTTCTAAAGACATAATTTATTGACTTTTTAATAACCTTATTTCCTTAAGAAATAAAGACAGATTTTCAATTTTATGAGTAATATAATCTTTATCTGAATCTATCTTACCAAAATGTTCATCATTAATTAACCAAACAGTTGCACATCCCCTTTCATAACCAATACTAAGGTTTTTTGCGATATCTTCTATATAAATTGTTTCTTTTGGATTTAATCCAAATTTTTTAACCATTAAATCAAAAGTTTTAGCCTCAGGTTTTGGCACATACCCAGCATCTTCAATATCAAAAACTTTATCTCTTCCAAATAGATCATATACTCCTAGATGGGTTAAAATATTTTCAGCATGCTCGGCGCTCCCATTTGTAAAAATAAATTTTTCCATATCTAATTTTTCGAGTTCATTCCTCATAATCTTGTCCTCTTTCATAAATGAAAGATCTATTGTGTGGACATATTTTAGGAATTCTTTTGGGGGTATATCATGATGTATCATCAAACCATTTAAACTAGTATTGTATTTATAAAAATAATCGGTCTGTAATTTTTTTGCTTCTTCCATATTTATTTTCAATCTCTCAGATATGAACATTGTCATTCTTTGTGATACTTGACCAAACACTTTTTCCAAAGAGTAGTTATTATGTTTACCATAGCAAACTCCATCAAGATCCAACAAAAGATATTTCATCTTTTTAAAATTTTTCATTTTCTAATCAAAGTTCCAGAGCCCTTGTCGGAAAAAATTTCAAATAATATAGAGTGTTGTTTTCTACCATCTATTATTCCAACTGCTGTTACTCCATTATTCACAGCATCCAAACAAGTATTTATTTTAGGTATCATACCTTCGGTAATTGTATCATCCTCAATCATTTTCAAAATTTCCGATGAAGTGATTTCATCAATTAGTTTTTTGTCTTTATCTAAAACTCCCTCGACGTTAGTCATTAATAACAATCTTCTAGATTTTAATGACTTCGCAATTGCACCTGCAGCGGTATCACCATTGATATTATATGGATGGTTGTCACTTCCTAAACCTAATGGTGAAATTATTGGGACTTGTTTTTTATTAAGAATTTTCTCAATCAGATTGTTATCAATTTTATTAGGTATCCCTACAAATCCAAGCTCATTAGCCTCTGGAATTATTTTAATGATATTATTTTTTTTTGTATGGATTGAGACAGCATCAGTTCCAAACTTTTTCAAAGAGTCAACAATATCATTATTGAAATCAATTAAAACTGACTCAACGATGTTTATAATTTTTTCATTAGTTACCCTTAAACCTCTGATAAATTTCGATTGAATATTTGATTTATCTAGCTCTCTTTTTATTCTAGGACCTCCTCCATGAACAACTGTAAAAGAAATACCTAATTTATTTAGTATGTTTATATCTGTTATAAAATTATCAAAGATTTTTCTGTCTATAAAAACATTTCCTCCATATTTTATTACGATGAGATCATTTTTGTATTTTTCTATATATTTTGAAACCTCATCTATTGGTGGTCCATCTTTGGGAAGTATTTTTTCTAAATCCATTTATTTATTGTTGTATGATAATCACTTTTTAAGTGACAGTCTTAACAGTTGTTCTTTTCATAATGAACACTTGCTGAGCCATAGTTAGTATATTATTCACAGTCCAATAAATCACCAAACCACTAGGGAAGGGGGCTAGTATTACGGTCAAAAAAAGTGGAAAGAACATAAATATTTTAGCTTGCATAGGATCAGTAGGAGCAGGATTTAATTTCTGTTGCACCCACATCGAAACTCCCATTGCAACTGGCCAAGCACCAATCATTAAAAATGATGGTACATCATAAGGTAGTAACCCAAATAGATTGAATATACTTGTAGGATCACGTTCACTTAAATCATGAATCCATCCATAAAAAGGCATATGTCTCATTTCTATTGTCACGAATAAAACTTTATACAAAGCAAAAAAAACAGGTATTTGAACAAGAATAGGAAGACATCCCGACATTGGATTGACTTTTTCTTTTTTATATAGAGCCATCATCTCTTGTTGTAATTTCATTTTATCATTTTTATGAAGGTCTTTTAATCTTGCCATTTCAGGAGTAAGAGCTTTCATTTTTGCCATGCTTCTAAAAGAAAAATTTGCCAAAGGAAAGAAAACTAAACGAATACAAATCGTTATAGCTATAATTGCTAATCCATAATTACCAAGTAATTTGAAAAAATAATCAATACCAAAAAACAATGGCTTTGTTATAAAATATAAGAATCCCCAGTCAATAACCAGATCAAATTTATCGATAGCTAAACTTTTTGCATAGCCGTCAATAACGTCTACTCTCTTTGCCGCAACTATTATTTGTAAATTTTCCTCAATAGAATTATTTGGACCCAATTCAAGAGGCTCTGTTGAAATAAAATTGGCTCTAAATTTATTTTTATAATCAAATGTAGTTTTAAACTCTTTGTTCTGTTTAGGTATTAGTGATGTGATCCAATATTTATCACTTATACCTAACCAACCTTTTTGAGCAGTTTTTGTAAATTTTTTCTCTTGAATATCGTCATAATCTTCCTCAATTAATTCATCATCTAAAGTTGCGATTAATCCTTCATGAAGAATTAAAAAATCTATTATATCTGGGATCTCATTTCTTATAATTTGTCCATATGAATAAAAGTCATATTTCCCCTCTGTTTTGTTAATAACTCTTTGCTTGATAGAGAATAAATATTTATCATCTAGAGAAATTTCTTTTTCAAAAGTAATTCCTTGATCACTGGTCCAAGATAATTTAATTGGAGAATTGTCAGTTAATTTTTTATTTCCTTTTAAAGACCAGATTGTCTCTGACGTAGGAATATCTATGTTTTTATCTGACGTTACAAATCCACTCTCAATTAAGTAACCTTCTTTAATACTTCTCGGCCCTAACAGCGTTATTTTTTCATCACTCTCAAGTTCAACATTATAATTTTTAAAAGTTAGATCATCTATTGCTGCACCTTTCAAAGATATCGAGCCAATTACATTCGAATTTTCAAATTCAACTCTTTCACTTTCAATTAAAGCGTCATTTCTTGAAATTTCAATAAAAGTTTCTTTTTGTTCTAAGCTTGGTGTATCATTACTTTTTTCAATATTTTCTCTCTCAACGTGATTTTGATCTGTTGTTGATTTTTCAGGAACAAAAAATAAAGAATATAAAACAATTACTGCTGAGGATAATGCTATAGCTGCTATTGTATTTTTCGAATCCATTATTTTTTTGGTTTGATTTCTTTTTTAACTGGATGAAATCCACTATTTCCCCAAGGATGGCATGACATAATTCTCTTAAAACTAAGCAAAAGGCCTTTTATGAAACCATAAGTTTTTAAAGCCTCAATACTATATTCAGAACAAGTTGGTAGATATCTGCACGAGGGACCAATTAAAGGACTTATTAAATATTTGTAAATTTTGATAAATCTAATCAATATGTATATAAAAATGTTCATTTTTTTATTTTACTAAATTCTAGAAACAAGGTTTCTTTTATCAATTTAAATTCATTATTTAGCATAGTTGGCTTAGCAATAACAAGATATGAATAACGAGAATTTATTGATATTTTTTTATATGCATCATTCATAATGTTTCTTAGTCGTCTTTTTATTTTATTTCTCCTTACAGCGTTTCCAATTTTTTTCTTTGTTACAAATGAAATGTTCAATTTGTTTTTATTTTTATTATTTAAGTAACCAAAAAAAATTGTGACGTATTTATTTGAAATTTTTCTCTGTTGAATTAACTTTTTAAATTCCTCTTTTTTTGAAAGAGCAAGTATTTTGCTTTTCATTGATTAGCCAGACACAGTTAAGGATTTTCTGCCTCTTGCCCTTCGCCTAGCTAAAAGCTTTTTGCCACTCTTAGTTTTCATTTTTGATCTAAAACCATGTTTTCTTGCTCTTTTAATTTTAGAGGGCTGATAAGTTCTTTTCATAATAGTGAATTAAATTTATTAAAATTTCGATCTTTATAGTAATTAAATATATAAATAGCAAATATAAGATTTTATAAATAGGCTAGTTAATAATGGAAAAAACAAAAAAAATTAAAATAATTATAGGACTATCTTATCTTGTATTATTGATTGTATTTTTATTAATTTTTTTTTCAAACTTTAGTCTTCAAGAAATAACATCTTATGAGTTTATAAAAAATAATAGACTATATTTTGTTGCGCTCAAAAACTCAAATTTATTTCTTGTATCAACAGTTTTTTTATTATTTACAATATTGTGGGTATTTCCTTTTTTGGGATTTGGATCTCCAGTTGCTCTAATGGGCGGTTTTGTTCTGGGTAAATGGATTGGTACTGTTGTTGTAGTTTTGGGTTTAAGTATTGGAGCTACTTTTTTATATATTTTTGGAAATTATTTCCTTAAAGATTTAATTAGGGAAAAATTTTTAAGTAAATATCAAAATCTTGAAACAAAATTCAAAAAATCAGAATTTATATATCTTTTAGTTTATCGATTTATAGGAGGTATCCCGTGGCAAATTAGTTGTCTCTTACCAACAATTTTTAATGTTAGAGCTGTAAATTTTTTCTTTGCAACCTTAATTGGTATTATCCCACAAATATTTTTAGCAGTATCGATTGGGAGCGGTATAGAAAAATTTATTGATAATAATTTAAAATCACCAGGATTCTTCGAATTAATATTATCCTCTGAGATCTATATACCTTTAATTGGATTTTTTATCTTGGTATTGTTAAGTATCATTGGTAGGAAATTTTTTTATAAAAAATAATCTACTCTATATTTCGTCTATGCCATTCTATAAGTGGATTATTTTGAAATAATCTTAAGCTATCAAATCCTAAAATTTTTTTACTTGCGTTATATGGAATCTTCCAAAGTGGATTTGTTCCAATATCTCCAGTTAGGCTTGTTTTTGGATTCCATCCAAAGCAAAAAATTACAAAAAAAATTGTATATATGTGTTTTTTATTTAAAACTTTTACAAAAAAATTTCCTGAAATTTCATTATTAAGCACTACAAGTTTCTTTTTATAAAGATATAGGAATGAAATAACAGAAAAAGTATAGAAAATATTAACTATCCTGCCCCAATCGGACATCATCATGAATAAGACAAATATTAGTGGAGTGACTAAAATTAAAAAAATTTTATAATTTAACCTTTTAAATTTTGAAAATTTTATCAATATAAATAGTGGTCCAAAACCAATTAAAATTATCAAAAAGTATCTTAAGAATATTTCAAAATTAAAGATATTAAAGTTTGTTTTAAATTGATCATAAATTGAAGATTTGCTTAGTAATAATGCACAAGACATGTAACAATTTTCATTGAAATTTTCTTTTAAAAAAATAGCCATGTTTTTATGGTTGATTTCAGAAATTGGATTAAGAGCAATATAAACACCTATTAAAATAGCTGGCGTAAAAGTTAATAGATACCTAATTATTGACTTATAATTTTTTTTAAAACCATCTTCTATATAGTCAACTATTAACCAAAAAATAAAAAAAAATATTACTGGTTCCCATATGAGCATTAATAAGGGTAGCAAAAATATTCTAAAGTAATTTTTTTGTTTGAAATTTTTAAGTGTCAGATAAATTAAAAAAAAGGAAAAAATAATAATTTCTTTCCTTCCCAAGACCTCAATTTCTGCTACAGGATATAAAAGAAATACAGGAGTAAAAATACTTAATAAGATGATTTTATTAAATATAAGTGATTTAAAGAAATTTATTAATAGCAAGTAATATATACCAATAGAAAAAATTTGAAAATAAAGAATCGATTGTCTTAAACTGTAGTTAAAAAGTTCACTTATCTGTATAGCAATTTGCCCAATCAAGCCTCTTTTAGTGAATCCACCTTCATAATTAATCAACCATTCAGAAACAGTGGAGTCGTTACCAACATTATATTTTACGTTTAAGTAAAAAACGCTAAAAGTAAATAATATTAAAATATATAAGTTAAGATATTTATTTGCATTAATTGTGTTATTCATTTTTTAATTAATGGTGCCCTGGCTAAGAATCGAACTTAGGATTTATCCTTACCATGGATACGTTATACCACTTAACTATCAGGGCAGACTATTTAAAATCAATTTATAATTGATTATATTGTAATTATTTCAAATTATTGCCTTAATTTTTTGTCCAATTTGATTTATATAACATAAAGGAATTTTATGGGTATTCATTACGATTATAAGTCAACAAAAAGTGCTAAACTTATGGAAAAGCAAGCCAAAAGAGAGAAGAAACTTGCTGAACGAAAAGCAAAACGTCTAGCAAAAGAAGGAGTTAAAAAAGATGGTGACAAAGATAAAGTCTTGGATGCATCAAAACCAATTACTCTAGATTTTTTAACTAATCCAGATAAAGAATGAATACAAAAGACAAGAACGAGCGATTGAGTTTCGCTCTTAAAAAAAATTTAAAAAAAAGAAAACTTTTTCAAAAAAAAAATAAAAAGAAAAACAAATAATGTCTATCCAGCCTGATACTTGGATAAAAAAAATGTGTAAAGAACACAATATGATTGAACCGTTCTTAGATCATCAAATTTCTGAGGGAAAAATTTCTTATGGCCTTAGTAGCATGGGTTACGATGTAAGAATCTCAGATGAGTACAGAATATTTACTAATGTGAACAGTTCTTTGGTAGACCCTAAAAATTTTTCTGAGGATAATTTTGTTGAGAGGAAAGGACCTCATTGTATAATTCCACCTAATTCATTTGTTTTAGCAAAAACGGTTGAGTATTTCAGAATACCAAAAAATGTTTTATGCATTTGTGTTGGAAAAAGTACTTATGCTCGAACAGGTATTATTTGTAATGTAACACCAATAGAAAATGAATTTGAGGGAAATATAGTTATAGAGCTTAGTAATACTACTCCTATTCCAGCAAAAATATATTCTAATGAGGGTATAGCTCAATTTTTATTTTTTAAATCAGATACCCAGCCAGAAACTACATATAAGTCTAAGAAAGGCAAATATCAGGGTCAAACTACAATTCAGGTAGCAAAAATTAAAAAATAATTTATGGATAAGTTTTCTATTGAAGGCCCAAGTAGGATAAGGGGAGAAGTTGAAATCTCAGGATCGAAAAATTCCTCACTTCCAATTTTAGCAGCGACTTTACTTTTCAATCAACCAGTTGTGTTAAAAAATTTACCGAAAGTAAAGGATATCAATACGATGATAAGTTTATTAAGATCCTTAGGCTCAAAAATTATTTTATCTAAAGATAAAAGAGTAGCTAGAATATATAATAAAAAAGAGTTAAAAACATTTGCAAGTTATTCGCTTGTTAAAACAATGAGAGGTTCAATTTTAGTATTGGGTCCTTTAATTGCAAGATATTATAAGTCAAAAATTTCTTTACCTGGTGGATGTTTAATTGGAGCAAGACCAATAAACTATCATTTGGATTCTTTAAAAAAACTTGGGATGAGTTATGTTTTGAAAGATGGTTACATTATTGCTAAATCTAAAGGTAAATTAAGAGGAACAATCATAAAGTTTCCTAGATTATCTGTAGGAGCTACAGAAAATTCTATAATTGCTGCTTGTTTAGCAAAAGGTACTACTATTTTAAAAAATTGTGCTATTGAACCTGAAATTAAAGATTTAACAAAATTTTTAAATCTAGCAGGAGCAAAGATTTCATGGATTGGTAGAACATGTAAAATTGTTGGTGTAAATACATTAAATTCAACAAAATACTCAGTCATGTCTGATAGAATAGAGGCCGGTACTTTTTGTGTGGCCGCAACATTGGCAAAAGGAAAATTAAAGATAACAAATTTTGACTCAAAAATTATAAAAACTGAGTTGGAACTGCTAAAAAGATTTGGTGCAAAAATAAAATCACATAAAGAAAAAATTTTTATCAAAGGTCCAGAAAAAATTAGATCTATTAAAAATATTAGAACAAAAGAATATCCAGGAGTAGCAACAGATTTGCAATCACAAATCATGGTTTTGATGTGCAAAGCAAATGGAAAAGGTTCTATCACTGAGAGTATTTTTGAAAATAGATTTATGCACGTTGCAGAACTTCGTAGACTTGGTGCAAAAATAGATGTGAAGAATAATACAGCTTATATTAGTGGAAACACGAAATTTATAGGTGCTGAATTAATGTCTAGCGATCTAAGAGCGTCAGTTTCATTAGTTTTGGCAGCAATAGTATCTAAAGGTAAATCAATAATTAATAGAGTTTATCATCTAGACCGTGGTTATGAAAATATTGAGCATAAATTAAAAAAAATTGGAGTTAAAATAAAAAGATTAAAATAGTGAGCAAATATCTAGCTAAAATTATTGCAAATGATCAAGAGGGATTACAAATGATCTCAGCATGTGTCTCAGGCTCAAAAACAAAAGTTGGCAATATTAAGTATTTAGCATCAAGCAAGGTTTTTTTAATATCTATTGACAGAAATAGAATTGAGTCTGATCAAACAAATAAGAAGATAAATAGTATTTGCAGATTTGATTTTGTTGATAAGGTTAAATCTAAAAACATTGATCAAGCAAATAAAGAGGAAATATTAAATTTAATTGGCATCGATTACCTGAAAAATAAAGATGATTATGAGATAAATCTAATTTTTGATAATAATAGTCACATTGTTTTGACTACAGAAACAATTGAAGTAAGGTTAGAGGATCAAAATGAAATTAAACAAAAATGAAAATATTAAATAGTAAGTTAAGAAACTTTAATAACAAATTAGATGATTTATTATTAAAAAGAAAAACTAAGGTTCAAACAAGTTCAGTGTCTGTCATAAAAATAATTAATGATGTAAAAAAGAATGGTGACAAAGCATTGTTAAAATATGAAAAAAAATTTAATCATAATAAAATAATCAGCCCAAGCTTGAGTCAAATCTCACGATCTATAAAATTTTTAGATTCTAAAGTAAAAATTGCCATTGATCTTGCTTATTCAAGAATTTACAAGTTTCATTCATTACAAAAATTTAAAAACATTTCTTACACTGATAAATTTAAGAATAAACTAGAATACAAGTATTTACCAATCGAGTCGGTTGCAATTTATGTGCCAGGATCATCCGCGTCTTACCCTTCAAGTGTTTTGATGAATGCTATCCCAGCAATTGTTGCAGGAGTGAAAAGAATAATTATGATAAATCCAGGATATAAAGGAAAACAAAATGCAGCTGTTTTATACGCAGCCAAAAAATGTAAAATTAAAGAAATATATTCTATCGGTGGTCCATCAGCGATTGCTGCGGTTACTTATGGAACAAAAAAAATTAACAAAGTTGATAAGATTGTGGGTCCTGGTAATATATTTGTAGCAGCTGCAAAAAAAGAAGTTTTTGGAGATGTTGGTATTGAAGGAATGATAGCTGGACCTTCAGAAGTAACAGTTGTTGGAGATAAATCTTCAAATCCAGGCTGGATAGCTAGTGATCTTATTGGTCAAGCAGAACATGACGAACTTGCTCAATGTATATTAATTTCAAAAAGCAAAAATTTGATAATCAAAACGAGATTCGAAATTTTTAAACAATTAAAAAAAATTCCAAGAACAGCTATTGCAAGAAAAAGTTTATTGAGTAATGGAATTTTAATCCAAGTAAGCTCAGACAAACAAATAATCGATATTGTAAATAAAATTGCTCCTGAACATTTAGAATTAAATGTAAAAAATTACAAATTTTTTGCTTCGAGAATTAAAAATGCTGGCTCTGTTTGTTTAGGAAAATATGCTGTGATGGCGATGACTGATTATAATGCTGGTTCAAACCATATATTACCAACTAATGGTTCAGCTAAATTTTCAAGTGGCATAAGTGTAAATGAATTTTATAAAAGAATTTCATATATAAACTTATCAAAAAAGGGTATTGAAAAGCTTGGACCATCAGTTATAACTCTTGCAAATTATGAAGGGTTAGTTGCACATGCTAAATCCGTAAAAAAACGAATTAGGAGAAAATAAGTTTGTCAAAACAAGATTTATTAGAATTTAAAGGGAAAGTAATCGATTTACTTCCAAATGCAATGTTTAGGGTTGAATTAGAAAATGGTCACACTGTTACTGCTCATACAGCTGGCAAACTAAGAAAAAATAGAATTAGAGTATTACAAGGTGATAATGTTACTGTAGAAATGTCCGGGTACGATTTAACAAAGGCACGTATCATATTTAGAGGATAATTTTTGCCTCGGTAGCTCAGGAGTAGAGCAGAGCCCTGAAAAGGCTTGTGTCGGAGGTGCGAATCCTTCCCGAGGCACCACCAAAACATCTTGAAATTAATATACAAAGAAATTAACTTCTATCTTAAATAAATAACAAAAGGACGAGTAAAAAGATGAGTACAATTCAAGGAAAAGTAAAATGGTTTAATGGCAAAAAAGGTTATGGTTTTATAGAGAGAGACGATAAAGAAAAAGATGCCTTTGTTCATGCCAGCGCGGTAAAAGAAGCAGGAATGAGATTTTTAAATGAGGGAGATAAATTAGAATTTACCTTAGAGGATGGTCCAAAAGGCCCTTCAGCAGTAAATTTAAAAAAATTAGATTAATTTAAATATTTTACAAGGGCGTTTTCTTAGAAATAAGAAAACGTTCTTTTTTTTTAGGCTTGAATAATTTCAATTTTTGTCTAAAACGCTGCTCATGAATAAAAATGAGACTAATTACAGATTAAACCCAGGTACTCTTAGACTTGCTCTTAGAGGAACTAATAGAGGTGTGCACGCTCATTTCCACGCTGGCTAAAGCTAGCGAATAATCACTTATATTATAATTTTAAATAACAACAAAATAAGATAAAACAAAAAAGGATAAGCCTTGATGGTGAAATAGTATCACGTCGGTTTGTGGATCCGAAGTCGTAGGAGCGTAACCTACTCAAGGTACCAAAAAATGAATAAAGAAAATAAATTAATTCCTGGATTACCCTCAGGTTTTGAAGATAGATGGAATAAAAAATTACTTCTCAAAAAAAGACTATTAAGTGTTATTGAGAAAAATTTTATTAAATATGGATTTGATCCATTAGAAACACCATCATTTGAAATTAGTGAAAATATAGGCTCCTTTCTCGCAGAGGATGAGAATAATCCTATGTCTGATGTATTTACATTCGATGATGGTGAAAAGAATATTACTTTAAGATATGATTTATCAAGTCCACTTGCTAGATTTGTTGCACAGAATAATCAAGAGCTTCCTTCAATATATAAAAGATATGCAATTCAAAATGTATTCAGAAATGAAAAATCTGGAAATGCTAGGTATAGGGAATTTACTCAAGCAGATTGTGATATAGTTGGAAACGTTAATTCAGCCCAAGCCAATGCCGAACTGTGTAATTTGATCTCAAATACTTTAGTAGATTGTGGTTTAAAAAAAGATCAGTTTACTATTAATGTCAGTAACAGAAAAATTGTTCAAGGTTTGATTGAGGATTTAAAAATTGAAAAAGATAAACAAATAAAAGTAATGAGAGCTATAGATAAACTCGATAAACCTGGGTTTGGTTTAAAGGGTGTTGAAGAATTATTGAAAAAAGAGAGAAAAGATAAAAGTGGAGCTATAACAAAAGGAGCAAACCTAGGTGATGAGCAAGCCTCAAAAATTTTAAATTTTTTAAGGATTAAAGATTTAAAGGAACTTAAAGAAAATTTTAAAAATCCTGTTACCCAAGAGGGCATTAAAGAATTAGAAGAATTATTTGAAGTTTTGAACTTTGGAAGTTACTCCAATCAAGTAAAAACTAATTTTACCATAGTTAGAGGTTTAGACTATTACGATGGGTTTTGTGTTGAAACCAATCTAAATTTTAAAGCAAAAAATAATAAGGGTAAGGAAGTTGATATTGGAAGTATTTGCTCAGGTGGACAGTATAATAAACTAATTTCAAGATTTAAGGGAGTAGATATTCCAGGGACAGGTGTAAGTATTGGCGTTGATAGATTGCTATTCGCAATGATGCAATTAAATCAAGTAGAAATTGATATACAAAACCCAGTTATTGTTTGTGTAATGGATGAAAAATATTTAAAAAATTATTACGAAATTTTAGATAATTTAAGAAAAAATAATATCAATTCTGAAATATTTTTGGATAGTAAAAAAAATCTAGGTAAGCAACTTACTTATGCGAATAAAAGAGAATGCCCAGTTGCAATTATCTGCGGTGAGTATGAATTTAAAGATAATAAAATAACATTAAAAAATCTACTTGGGGCAAAAGGGAAGAATAACCAAATTACATTTCCAAAAGAAAATTTAATAAATGAAATCAAAAAATTTATCTAACAAAATCCTTAGATCAGTTCAGTCTAAGGGATTTAAATATATTGAATTACCATCAGTTATTGAGACTAATCATATAGTTCAAAGATCTGGTGAAAGTTTTAGAAAATTTATTTTTTCATTTACAGATCAGACAGGTAATGAATTATGTTTGAGACCTGACCTTACCATTGTGTCCTGTCTTAGATATTTAGAAAACAATTTAAAGGGTAAAGAAAAAATATTTTATAGCGGACAGGCTTATAGAAAATCTCAAAATAAAAAGGACTCTATAATCCGAAATCAAGTTGGTTTTGAGATTATAGGATCAAAAGATGAAAAAAATGATGACAAAGAAATAATAAATACATCACTTAAATCACTAAAAAATTTGAAATACTCAACTGGCACACTCACTATTGGAAATGTGGAAATTTTTAATCTTCTAATATCTAAATTAAATATACCGAAAAGATGGAAATTAAGACTTACAAGACATTTTTGGCAAGAAGATTATTTCAGTGATTTACTAAAAAGATTAGAGACAAATTCTGATGTAGATCCAACTATTGTTGAAGTTGATAAAAGACGATATTTAAAAATGTTAAAGGATAATCAATCATCAATTGTTGCAGGCAGAACATTAAAAGAAATTTTAGAAAGGTTTGATAAAAAGATTAAGGATCCAAGAAGAGCCAGTGAAGGAAGTAATACATCGAAAATTATTAAAGAGTTTCTAAAAATTAAATGTCCAATAAATGAAGCTGCAAAGGAATTAAATAAATTCTTTAAAAAACATAAAATTAACCTTGTTGTTGATCAGAAATACTTTCCTGTCTCAAAAAATAAAATATCTAAATTGAATGTGGTTTTCTCATCAGCCTTTGGTAGACAATTGGAGTATTACACTGGCATAGTTTTTAAAATAGATGTCAAATTAAAGTCTAAAATTATTAATTGTTGTAATGGTGGTCGTTATGACAAATTAATTTCTGATCTTGGTTCAAAAAAACGAACACCAGCAGTTGGAGCAGCTTTTAATTTAAATTATCAATCATGAAAAATTTAATAAATATAGGAATACCAAGTAAGGGACGGTTAAGAAAAAATGTTTTAAAAATTTTTACTAAAGAAAGATTAAATCTTATTTCTGAGCGAGGGGAAAGAGATTTGATAGGTTCGATAAAAAATAAATTAAACATAAAAATTTTATATTTACACGCTAGAGAAATTATTGAAAGATTAGGAGATGGCTCTTTAGATATTGGCTTTTCTGGTTTTGATTTATTAAAAGAAAGTGAGATAAATATCCAAAACAAAATAAATGTTATTAAAAAACTTGATTTTGGAAATGCTAATCTAGTTGTAGCTATACCTGATCCTTGGATCGATGTTCAAACAATAGCTGACCTAGAAGAAATTGCATTTGAATTTAGAGATAAAAAGAAAAAAAGATTAAGAGTTGCAACTAAGTATCCAAATTTAACTAGGGATTTTTTATTTTCTAAAGGTGTTACCCAATTTAAATTGATTAATAGTTTAGGAGCAACCGAGGCGTACCCTTTTACTGGTTCAGCTGAATTAATTACAGACATAACATCTACAGGTGAGACTCTTAGAGCGAACAACCTACGTATATTGAAAGATGGAGAAATCTTAAAATCTCAAGCTTGTATTTTTACTTCAAAAAAAAATAGTAAAAAAAAAGGTTTAAAAAACTTTGTTAAATTACTTTCCAAGTAATTTATCTTTGAAGTATATGAGAATAATTTTGATGATATCCAAATTTCTTATTATTGCATAAGTAGCTATTAGAACCCCTATTCCAAAAATAATTTTCAAAATAAGATATAATTCCATAAAAATCCCTTATAATACAAGATACGAATCATGGACACAATTTTATTAATAATTTTGATTTTAATGTTTGGAGCAATCTTGGCTATTTTGTATTTAAATATAAAGTCCAAGAAAGAGAACAGAGATGATGAGACTAATGAAATAGCAAATTTGAATGCAGAAATTATTAGATTAAAAGATAGCTTAAACTCTACAATCAATACATCTCTAAGTTCGATGTCTACCTCATTTAACTCTTTATCAACTGGGGTTACAAAGGATATGACCGAGGCACTTACTAAAGTTGATGAGAAGGTTGGTAATTTTAATGAACAAGTAAAGCTCTTAAATCAAAGTCAAGAGGGAATTACTAAAATTTTAGCAGGAGTAAAAAAATATGGAACTCTAGCTGAGTATTCTTTGGATGCTCTAATTAAAGATTTATTACCTGCGTCTCAATATATTACTAATGTCAAAATGAAAGAAGATACAAGTGAAAACGTAGAATTTGCAATCAAGCTTCAAGGAGATGTTTTGGTTCCGGTAGATTCTCATTTTCCAGTAGAAAAATTTAAGGCAATTACAGATGCGCACGAGGCAGATGATAAGAAGGCAGTTGCTGATGCTAGAACAAAATTAGCAAGTGCATTTAAGGCTAAAGCAAAAAGTGTAATGGAAAAATATATTGTTCCCCCTAAAACTTCAAATTTTGCAATAGTGTACGCTCCTACAGAAAGTCTTTATAAAGAATTAACTGAGTATCAAGACCCAAGCAGTAAAGAGCTATTAACCCAAGAATTAATGAAAAAATATAAAATAGTAATTTGTGGCCCAAATACTCTTTCAGCTTATTTACAGTCTTTACACATGGGCTTTCAGTCTCTTAAAATTTCAAAACATGCAACAGAGATTTATGATCATTTAAAAACTATAAGTACGAGATTTTCTAGTCATTTTGATAATATTTATAAATTAAGAAAAAAACTTGAAGAGGCTATGACAGTTGTTGATAGTTTTGGAAAAGATGCAAGATCAATTACTAGAACTTTAGAAAATATAAAAGATCCCGAGCAAGTTGAAAAAGCTGTTCTAACAGAGAACGTTGAGAGTTTTGTTGAAAGAAATAAACAAGTCAAAAAATAATTTCTTTTTTCAGATAATACCGACTATAAGAAATCACATGCGTTGGAACAAAAAATATGACTATCCTACAAGTTCAAGAGCGACAGAAGATGGAATAAGAAGATACGTATTAGGAGAAGCAAAGTTACCGAGTGTAACTTCAATACTTGATGTAACAAAGTCCGAGGAAGATAAAGCAGCTTTAGCTAACTGGAGAGAGAGGACCGGTCACAAAGAGGCTGAAGCTATAACAAAGGCAGCGAGCAGTAGAGGTTCTCAAATGCACAGCTATTTAGAGTCTTTTCTTTTGGGGAGAGAAAACTTAAGTTTTTTTGAAGACAATGAGCAACATAAAAAAATGGCAAAAGAAATTATTGATAAAGGCTTAAAAAACAGATTAGAAGAAATATACGGCGTTGAGTGTACAATGCATTATCCTGAGAGATACGCCGGAACAGCAGACTGCGTCGGTGTTTATGAGGGAAAAGAAACAATAATTGATTTCAAGCAGTCCAACAAACCAAAAAAAGCAGAGTACATAGACTCTTGGTTTTTACAAACTGCGGCTTACTCTTTAGCGCATAATGTTGTTTATAATTCAAATATCAATGCTTGTGTTGTTTTAGTTTGTACAGTAGATAATTTATTTCAAGAATTTAAAATCCAAGGACCAGAACTGATAACATATCAAAATTTGTTTTTAGGTAGATTAAAAAAATTTAATGAGATGAATAATTTGGTTCAATAAAAATGGATAAGATTGTAATTTACGATACAGAGACAACAAACTCAACAATATGGGGATCCATAATTGAAGTTGGAGCTGTTGTAGTTGACAAAAATTTAAGGGAAATTGGAAAACTAAATATTAGAGGGCGAATGCCAGAAGGCGAGGTGCCAAGTGCAAAGGCTTTACTTGTTAATTCAACTAGCATTGATTTATTAACTAAAGGCAATTATTCACATTATGACTTTCTAGGTGCTGTTGAAAACTTTTTCTCTAAATGTGCTCCAGCAATGTTTATGGGTTGGTCAAATCTAAATTTTGACCGGAGAATGTTCCACTTTAATTTTTTTAAGGGCAATCGCTATCCTTACGCTACTCACTCATCGCCTAATAGTGAACATGATGGTTTACATATAGCCAGGGCAGCTCAAACCTTAAATTCTGAAACTTTAAAAACAGAATTAACTGAAGCAGGTAACCCTAGTCTTGCATTAGAATCCTTATCAAGAATGCAAGGTTTTGACATTTCAGCAAGCCATACTGCCTATGTTGATGCTCTAAATTCATTGAAAGTGCTTCGAATTATTAAAGATAAACATAAAGAAAATTGGGAAACATTTTTAAAAACATCAACTAAAACAGGCGTAGAAACGTTTTTAAAAAATGAAGGCATATATTCTATTTTTGAAAATGTGAAGGGTAGAAATATGATGTATCTCACTAGTACTCTACATCCAAATAATTGTTTTCATCCATCTTACGCCTCGTGGGGATATGTTTGGGATTTAAGAAGAGATCCAGAACCACTATTAAACTTAACAGTAAATCAATTGAGAGATATTTTTAAAAAATATAGTCCAAAACCCTTAAGAGTTCTAAAAACTAATAAAGCTCCAGTAATTTTGGACAAAGAGTTTGCCTTAAAACAAAAACCCTATTCAGACCTAGATTTAGAAACAATAAAAAGAAGAGCGCAAATGGTTAGAAATAATGAAAATTTTTGTAAAAATATACAAATTATAAATAGAGAGGCAGCAGAGGAAAAAGAGCAAACTAAAACCCAGGAAGATTTGTTACCAGAAGAAACTTTGTATGAAAAATTCATTCCCAATAAAGATACTGCTCTTTTTAAAACCTGGCATAGTTCATCTTGGGAAGATAAGTTGAGATTACTAGATAAATTTACAGATAAAAGATGTAGTTGGTTTGGACAAAAAATTATTTATCAAGAAGCGCCACAAATTTTACCACCTGATTTATATAAAAATATTAAAAGTGAAATTGCTAGACGTATACTAAGTAAGCACAAAGAGAAGTGGCAAACGGTAAATATGGCATATAATGAAATCGACTATTTGAGGGATCAAGCAGATAAAAGAGATGATAAAAATGAATTAAATAAACTAGACGAAATAAATGATTTTATTATGTCTATTGAAAAGAAATATGAAATTGCCTAGTTGACTTTAATAAACAAATTAATAGAAAGGATTTATGCTTATAGATTTTAAAGATGAAGATTTTGAAAATAAAATTAAAAGTGAAGACGTTTCAGTAATTCAATTTAGTGCAGCTTGGTGTGGTCCTTGTAAGGCTTTAAAACCTGTTATGGACAAACTTGCAGTCGAATATAAGGACAAGGCTGGTTTTTATTACGCTGATATAGAAGATGGTGGAATTAATACTGGAAGTGCTGCGGGAATAAGAGGTGTTCCAACAGTGATAATCTATAAAAAAGGTGTAGAGGTTGATAGAAAAGTTGGTGGTGTACCAGAAAGCCATATGAAAGACTTCTTAGAAAAAAATATTTAATTTAAGTTTAATATTTCTCCAGCTAAATATAAAGACCCTGTGATTATTAAAATATCATTTTCTGCAAGTGATAAAGATTTGATTGCTTTCACAATATTTTGTTCATATTTAATATTTAAAACATTTTTAAATTTTTCTTTTAATCTTTCACCACTGATAGCGTTTTGTTGATTAGGTATATCAACAGTGGTTACAGATGATATATCCTTGAAGTAGCTAATATATTTTTCGTGATCTTTATTTGACATCATTCCTATAATAAAATGTTTATTACAATCTAAGGTTTGAAGATATTCATTTAAAACTCTAGCACCATCCTCATTATGACTTCCATCTAATAATAATCGGTTATTTTTGATTAAATCTTTAATATTTCCAGACCTTATTTCTTGCAATCTACCAATACTCTCAATTTTAGTAATTCCATTTTTTATGTCATCATCTTTAATTTCTAAATTTAATTGTCTAATAGTTGCTATTGCTGTTGAAATATTTTCTAACTGAAATTGTCCTAGGATATTTGGCAATGGTAGTTTTAAGCCACCAAATTTATCCTCATAATAAAAAAAACCATTTTCTCGAATAGAATAGCTATAACCCTCATTAAAGAACAATTTATTAGATGAGTTTTCTGAAATAGATTTTTTGATATTTTCACTTGTTTTAACTGAGTTTTGTTTAGCTACAATTATATTAGAATTTAAAAGAGAGGATGTTTTTTCAAATACAATTTGTTCGATAGTTTGTCGATCCTTTGGTAACCAATCGAGATGATCTTTACTAATAGAGCATATAATACTTGCTAAATTATTTTTTTAGTATATTGGTGGCGTCAAATCTATGAAATAAACCCGCCTCTATCAAATTAATGTTATTTGGATATTGAGCAGCCTTATAGAAATAACAAGCAGACAAAGCCTCAAAAAAAGTCAAAGGATTTTGATTATTTATTTTTTCAACTTCTTCAAAAAGATCACTTAATTCTTCATCATTAAGCATATTATTATTAAAAATAAATCTCTCATTGATTTTTTGAATGTGAGGACTCGTGTAAACATTGCATTTTACTTTTGATTCTTTGAGAATTGAAAAAATTGCATTAATTGTAGATTGCTTACCATTTGTTCCTACTACTGATATTGCCTTTATTTTGTCTTGAGGATTACCTAATTTTTCACAAAGAATTTTTATACGGTCTAAACTTAAGTCTATTTCCTTAGGATGCAGCTTTTGTAAGTGATTGACTATTTTCTGAAGTTTCATTTTCTTCAGTGCTTATAGCAGGTTTCTTATTTAAAAGAATTGAAATTAAAATTCCAATTTTTTCAGCAAGATCTTTTCTTTCAACAAT
>CABZDW010000013.1 GCA_902524545.1 uncultured Pelagibacteraceae bacterium | reverse complement strand
TTTTCTTAATCTCATTTAAGACATTCAATGAGTCCTCTTTGATTTTTTTTAAATTTTCTTCTGGCAAATCCTCATCGGGAAAATCTATTTTTGCCTCAACAAATGACAAAATTTTCAATAATTTTTCTCTCAACTTATTAAATTTTTCTGAAGATTTTCCTTTCATCATTTTTACAGCTTGCAATCTTTGAATTTCCGTCTCTGCCGAGATCAAATCAGCTATACTCTCTGCTTTTAGCAAACTTATTTTTCCATTTTGAAAAGCTAGCTTTGTAAACTCGCCAGGGTCTGCTAGCCGACAACTTTTTACATTTGAGAGAGTATTTAAAAGCGCTTCCACGACAGCTTTACTGCCATGAATATGTATTTCGACCATATCTTCACCTGTATAGCTCTGAGGGCCGGGAAACCATAAAATTAGACCCTCATCAATAAGCTCGGAAGTGTTGATATTGTTTATTTTTCGAAGGGTAGCCACTCTCGGAGATGGCAATTCATGCTTAGTTAGCGATTTTAACACATTTGAGGAATCTGGACCTGAAATCCTCACAACAGCTACGCCAGAAATGCCTGGTCCACTAGATAATGCATAAATTGTCATATAATTTGGTTTTTTATTTTATATAATTATAAACCTTTATGATTATTTGGGTAGCATCATATCCTAAGAGTGGAAATACATGGGTCAGGTCTATAATTTCATCTCTGGTCTATACAAAAGATGGAATATTTGATTTTTCCAGCATAAAAAAAATTGACCAATATCCACAAAGACGGTTTTTAGAGTACTTCACACAAGATTATAATAATATTCACGAAATAAAAAAGCATTGGATTACATCTCAAGATAGAATTAATTTAGATAATAAAATAAAATTTTTCAAAACACATCATTTAAACTGTAAAGTTGACAATTATCCTTTTACTAATAAAGAATGCACACAAGCTAGGATTTACATTGTTAGAGATCCTAGAAATCTCATTGACTCCATATCAAACCACTTTAGTAAATCTATTGAAGAGTCTAAAAAGTTTCTTCTCACATCAAAAATTCTTTCTCCTGGTAAAGAAATTGAGTTAAGAGGTGGAAATGTAATTACATATCTTGGATCGTGGAAAGAACATTATAGGTTTTGGACGAACGATAATGAAAATTTGTTAATAATTAAATACGAAGACTTAGTAAAAAATATACATCAAGAGGTTGATAAAATTATTGCATTTCTTAAAAATTTCATCGATTTAGAGGTGTCTGATACCAAAAAAGAAAATATTATAAAATCAACCTCCTTCGAAGCATTAAAAAAAAATTGAAGATGATGGGAATTTTACAGAGAACGTTTTCGTTAAAGGAAAAAATGAAAAAGTAAGATTCTTTAACAAAGGCCCCAGCAATGTTTGGCAAAATACACTACCAAGAGACATTCAAAAAGAGTTAGAAACTGAGCTTAATAGTGAATTAAAAGAACTTGGCTATCTTTAAATTAGCTAGGTTTGTTCATTGAATTGAAGAAATCGGAGTTGTTTTTTGTATCCTTTAACTTAGAGCTAATAAACTCAATTGCATCCATTGTTCCCATTGGGGCTATTATTCTTCTTAAAACATTCATCTTTTGAAGATCATTTTTATCAAATAACAATTCTTCTCTTCTAGTTCCTGATTTTGTTATATCAATAGCAGGATAAATCCTTTTATCTGCAATTTTTCTATCTAACACCGTTTCACTATTTCCGGTTCCCTTAAATTCCTCAAAAATTACTTCATCCATCCTACTTCCAGTGTCTATCAAGGCCGTAGATATGATAGTTAAAGATCCGCCTTCCTCTATGTTTCTTGCGGCACCAAAAAATCTTTTGGGTCTTTGGAGTGCGTTAGCATCTACACCACCAGTTAAAACCTTTCCCGAGCTTGGTATAACAGCATTATAGGCTCGACCCAGTCTTGTAATTGAGTCAAGTAGTATCACAACATCTTTTTTGTGCTCGGTTAGCCTTTTGGCCTTTTCGATTACCATTTCAGCAACAGCAACGTGTCTTTGTGCAGGTTCATCAAAGGTTGAACTAATAACCTCACCTTTAACAGTTCTTTGCATATCTGTCACTTCTTCTGGACGTTCATCAATCAATAATACAATCAGATAGCATTCTGGGTAATTTTCAGCAATTGAGTTTGCTATACTTTGTAAAATCATAGTCTTTCCTGCTTTCGGAGGAGAGATAATTATTGATCTTTGACCTTTTCCAATTGGGCTGACAAGATCTATTAACCTTGGTGTTAAATCTTGTTTTTTATCTGGTTTTGTTACCTCAACTTCCATAACCAATTGTTTGTCTGGGTATAAAGGAGTTAAGTTATCGAACGCAATTTTGTGTCTAGATTTATCAGGTTCTTCAAAGTTTATTTTACTAACTTGCAATAAAGCAAAATATCTTTCACCTTCTTTCGGAGCTCTTACAGGACCTTCAACTGTGTCTCCAGTTCTTAGACCGAATTTTCTTATTTGGCTTGGACTGACGTAAATATCATCCGGACCAGGAAGGTAGTTAGACTCCATTGCTCTTAAAAAACCAAATCCATCCTGAAGTAATTGTAAAACGCCGGCGCCAGTAATTTCCTCTTTCTCTGCAACCTTTTTAAGAATTGCAAAGAGAATTTCTTGTTTTCTTAATGTACTTGCATTCTCAATACCAAGCTCCTCTGCTTGTGTAATAAGTTGTTCAGATGATTTGAGTTTTAATTCTTGTATGTTCATGATTGAAGATTATTAAGAGCTTAATAATGGTTAGAATATATATGCTATTAGCAAATATTCAACCCTAGATGGGCTTAAAAACCACTACAAATATGATTAAAATAAGCAATAATGTGGGTATTTCATTTATAAATCGATAGAATTTATGTGAATGCGTATTAAGGTCTAATTTAAACTGTCCTAAAATTCGTCCAAGATAGAAATGGTAAATTGTTAATATAGCCACAAATATCAACTTTAAAATCATCCAGGCTTGTCCAAGTTGTTCAAATCCTATTTCATGAATTAATAATAAGCCAAATAACCAAGACAATATCATGGCTGGGGTCATGATATAAAAAAAAAGTTTTCTTTCCATAACCTTAAATACATCTGATATGATTTGCTGGGTATTGTTTTGAGAATGGTAAACGAAAATTCTTGGAAGATATAACAATCCAGCCATCCAAGAAATTACAGATATTAAATGTAAAGATTTAAAAAGCAAGTAAGAGTTCATTAATTAAATGTTATTTTGAATTAAAGATTTTAATAATATTATATGATCATCATTATCATTCAAACACGGCACCATATCAAAATTTTCTCCGCCTGACTCTAAAAAACTTTCTTTTCCTTGAATTTGGATTTCTTCTAAAGTTTCGACACAATCCGAGGAAAATCCGGGACATATAGCCAAAACATTTTTTTTGCCTTCTTTGGGTAAACTTTCTAAAGTTTTGTCTGTGTAAGGTTGAAGCCATTTCTCTGGACCAAATCTAGACTGGAATGTTGTCTTAATTTCAATTGAACTAAACTTTTCTGATATTAATCTTGTGGTTTTGTGGCAGTAACAATGGTAAGGGTCTCCTTTATCAAAATACTTTTGTGGAATTCCGTGATAAGAAGCTAATATTAAGTCTGGTTTCCAATTAATCTCTTTAATTTTCTTGTTTAAAGAATTTACAAGCGCCCCTATGTATAATGAATTAGATTCATAATGTGGTACTATTTTTAATGACGGTTGCCATCTCATTTTCATAAGAGTTCTATAAACTTCGTCACAAACAGTCGCGGTAGTTGCTGCAGCGTATTGAGGATAAAGCGGAAGGATTATCAAATTTTCACAACCCATTTCATGAAGAGATGTAATTTTACTTCTTATGCTGGGATTTCCATATCTCATAGCATAATCTATAATTAAGTTTTTTTCAGACATTAAATTTGAAAGTTTCTCTGCTTGCTTTTGAGTATAGTGCAAAAGAGGAGAAATGTTTTTATCTTTCATCCAAATTTCTTTATAAGCTTTTGCTGTTTTGGATGGACGAAAGGTTAATATAAAAACATTTAGTATAACTTGCCAAATTATCGGGTTGACTTCAATAACTCTTCTGTCCGATAAAAATTCTTTTAGATATTTTCTTATATCAAACCAATTCGTTGAGTCAGGAGTTCCAAGATTGATTATCAAAACTCCTGTTTTTCCGAAATTAATAGTTGGATGTTCGGGTTTGTTTTCCATTAATAATCCTTCACAGTTTTAACCAAATAATCCATCATGTTAGGGTCGGTCTCTGGCAGAACACCGTGTCCTAAATTAAATATATATGGGTGATCTTTAAATATGTCTAAATATTTTATTGTTTCTTTTCTTAAATTTTCTTTATCAGAAAGTAAAACTTTTGGATCCATTCCACCTTGGACGGGAATTTTTATTTCTCTACTAATTTTTACTGGATCGACCTCATAATCAATGCAAATCGCATCTGGTTTAGTAATTTCACAAAAATCTTTATAATTTTTAATGCTTCGTGGAAAACAAATAACAGGCACTTTTAATGATTTGACATAGTTAACCAAACTTAAGGTCGGTTCATAAATGTAATGTGATAAATCTTTTTCTTTTAAGAGACCAGCCCAGCTATCAAAAATCTGAATTATCTGAGCACCACTATCAATTTGGTTTTTAATATGTATTTTTAAAAATTTATCTAGAATTTTAAAAACTCTATCAATTAAATATTTATCACCATAAAAATTTTCGTTAAGGCTAAACTTAGGTGACTTTTTATTTATCATATAAACTAATAAAGTCCACGGTGCTCCAACAAAACCTATAGTAGTTTTATTTTTAGTAAATTGAGAATTGCTAATTAATTTAATTAATTCATAAATAGGAGAAAGCTTTTCTGTAAAATCAATTTCTTCAATATTTGAAATTTTTTTTAAGTCTAAATCACCAAGTAATGGACCCATATTCTTTTTAAACTCGACGTTTTGATCTAAACCATATGGTAACATTAAAATATCAGAAAAAATTATTGCTGCATCCATGTCAAATCTTTTTAAAGGTTGTAAAGTAATCTCGCTTGATAATTTTGTGTTGAGACACAATTTAATAAAATCAGGATTTTCTTTCCTTATCTCTCTAAATTCCGGTAAATATCTTCCAGCTTGTCTCATTATCCATATAGGATTAATATTACTCTTTTTATTAAATATTACTTCTTCAATTGGAGACATATTAATAATTAAATATAATTAGTAGTAATGTTAGTATACTTTGTGAATAATGGTGATTATATTTGTTAAACATTTTATAAACAGTTTGTTAACATTTAGAGCTTAAATTTTAATAAATATACACGTAAAATTGAAGCTTATTAACTAAATACATTAAATGGTTAATTAAGATCTCAACATGTTTAATAATGTTAATAAAAGTATTGTTTTACAACATAAATTTAAAAATATGAAAAATGTTTAATATGATAGAGAAATTACAAATTTATACACATATTATACATGATTAATATATATCAAATTTATCTTATATCAGATGCAACTGGTGAAACCTTAGATCGTATTTTTATAGCTATTAAAGCTCAATTTAAAAACATAAAATACAAGATACATACTTACTCTTTTACAAGAACAGAAAACCAAATTTTAAAAATTTTAGAAAAGGCAGAAAAAGAAAAAAATTCTATAATCTTATATTCAATCGTTGATAGTAATTTAGCTAAATATCTTGCTAGGAATAGTGATACGAAGAAAATTCCATGCTTCGGGGTTTTGGGTGATCTGATATTAAGTTTTTCAAAACTTTTAAATCAAAAAGCATCACACCAACCAAGCGGTCAATATGCTCTTGATGAGGAGTATTATAAGAGAATAGAGGCCATCCAATTTACAATGAATCATGATGACGGTAATCTTGTTAAGGAAATAAAAAAATCTGATATAATTTTGTTAGGGGTTAGCAGAACCAGTAAAACTCCAACAGCAATTTTCTTAGCCAATAAAGGCTTTAAAACATCCAATATACCTCTTATAAATGAAAATTCTCTACCAGAAATTTTAAAAAAAAACCCTAAAATTTCATGTATTGTTGGATTAAATACAGAACCCGATAGACTTGTTGAAATTAGAAGAAATAGGATGAACTCTCTTAAGGAAAATAAAAATAAATTATATACAGATTTAGAGCAAATTAAAAAAGAAGTGAACATGGCAAGAAACACCTTTAAAAAATATAGTTGGCCATCCATCGATGTAACAAGAAAGTCAGTGGAAGAAACTGCAGCTTCAATAATTAAAATATACGAAATATATAAAGGAAATGCTTAAGATTATTCTAGCTTCCAAAAGTAGGGTTAGAAAAAAGATCCTTGATGAACACAATATTTTAAATGAAGTTAAGCCATCCAATGTTGACGAAGATACAGTCAAGATAAATTTACTAAAAAAGAAAGCTTCACCAGAAATTATATCGAAAAACTTAGCTGAGTTGAAAGCCAATAAGGTAAGTCATAAGCATAGTGATATTTTGGTTTTAGGTGCTGATAGTGTCATTGATCTAGAGGGAGAACTTATATCAAAACCCAATGATAGAGATGAGGCTTTAAAAATTTTAAAAAAACTTAATGGTAAAAAACATCATTTAATTAGTTCAGCATGTATATCTAAAAACGGATCTATGATATGGAATCATACAGAAAAAGCACTTTTAACAATGAAAAAAATGAGAGACGATGAATTAATAAACTATTTAGCAAGAATTTCGGATGATGCGCTATATGCTTATAATGTTTATCAAATTGAAGGAGAGGGAAAAAATTTATTTTCAAGTATTGATGGAAACGAAAATACAATTATGGGGCTTCCAGTTGAAAAAATTAAAAGATATTTAAGTAATTATAAATGAAAAAATATCTTGTAATTGGAAATCCTATAGAACACTCACTCTCACCCAAATTACACAATTATTGGTTTGAAAAAAATAATATTGACGCAAGTTATAGTAAAAGAAAAATAAACCAAAGTGAAATTCAAGGAATTATCTCAGAAATTAAAGATAATAAATTAAGCGGAATAAATGTTACTGTTCCTTTTAAAAGAGACATTATCTCTTTTTTGGATGTCCTGAGTGAAGAATCTAGGATAACAGAATCTGTTAACACTGTATATATAAAGGATAAAAAGATAGTAGGTCACAACACCGATATAAAAGGTTTTGAACTAAGTTTAAAAAAAACCCGATTTCATTTAAAAGACAAATCAATATTTATATTAGGGGCCGGAGGTGTAGTGCCCTCCATAATTTATGCTTTAAAAAAACTTGGTGTTTCGAAAATAACAATAAGCAATAGAACAAAGCAGAAAGCTGAAAACTTAAAGGAAAACTTCTCAAACATCAACATAGTAGATTGGGGGGATCAACCAGAGTTTGATATGATTATTAACGCTACCAGTTTGGGTCTAAGTAAAGAAGATGATATGGGTTTGAATTTTAAAAATATAAATAAAGAAAAGTTATTTTACGATGTTATTTACAATCCAAAAGAGACTAATTTTTTAAAGACTGGTAAAAGCTTGGGCTGCAAGGTTTCTAATGGTAAAATGATGTTTATTTATCAGGCTTTTGAGGCATTTAGATTATGGCACAAGGTAAAGCCTGAAATTAATGAAGAATTAGAGAATTTTTTAGACTTATGAAAAGAATAGGTATTTTAGGAGACATAGGTTCTGGTAAAACTTATGTGGCCAAATGTTTTGGTTTTCCTGTATTTAATGCTGATTTTGAAGTTGCAAAAATTTATAAAAATAACAAAAAAGTTTTTAAAAAATTAAAAAAAGAACTTCCATTATGTTTTGACTCTTTTCCTGTAAAAAAAAAAGAAATTATTGATGCAATTTTATCTAACAAGAAAAATCTAAAAAAGATTGTTAAAATCGTTCATTATGAGGTCAGAAAAAAATTGAGCATTTTTTTAAAAAAAAATAAGAATAAAAAAATCGTAGTTTTAGACATACCCCTTCTATTGGAGAATAAGATTAATCAAAAAAATGATATATTAATTTTTGTTAAATCTAATAAATCAGAAATTTTAAAAAGACTTAAAAAAAGAGAAAATTTTAATATGAAAATATTTAATAATTTTAAAAAAATTCAACTGTCACTTGATCTAAAAAAGAAAAAATCAGAATTTATAATAAATAATAATTTTAAGAAAAATTCTGTTAGAATTAGAGTAAAGGAAATTATAAAAAAATTAATATGAAAGAAATTGTTCTAGACACAGAAACAACTGGTATTTCAGTCAAAGATGGACATAGAATTGTAGAAATTGGATGTATTGAATTAGACAATTTGATACCAACAAAAAATAGATTTCACTGTTATTTAAATCCAGAAAGAAAAGTATCAGAGAAGGCATTAGAGGTACATGGATACTCAGATAGTTTTTTATCAGAAAAAAAGAAATTTAGGGAAATAGTTGATGATTTTCTAAAATTTATAAAAGATAAAAGATTAATAATTCATAACGCAGAATTTGATTTATCTCATTTAAACAACGAGCTTAAAATCATCGGAAAAAACAAAATTGATAATGAAGTAGTAGACACGGTAGTACTAGCAAGAAATAAATTTCCAGGATCTCAAAATAGTCTGGATGCCTTATGTAAGAGATATAGAATAGACAATTCAAAAAGAGTCCAACATACTGCGCTTATCGACTGCGATTTACTAGCTAAGGTATATATAAATCTGATAGACCAAAAAGAACCAACCTTAAATTTTAAAAATAAAGAGGAAGACGTTTTAAAATTGAATTTTGAAAAAGTTGTCTATTCTACAAAAGTTATCAAACCATCTTCTGATGAGCTTAAAAATCATCAAATTTATTTAAAGACCTCTCTTAAAAAAAACTTTTATTAATTAGATCTTTCTAAATAAAGTTTGGTAAAATCAATCTTTTTTTCTAATTTGATATTAGGATATCCAGAATTATGCATCATATCTAAAAATGATTTTTCTAAATCTGGATAAACTGAATTTGGTACATCACATAGAATAATTTTTTCTAGATCTTTTTTCTCTTTAATGGACTCATCAATTTTTACTGCTGCTGCGTAAATAACCTCAAAATGAGATTTCTTTACTTGAGTCTCTTTCTGCTGAAATTTTAATGTTATATTAACCTCGATCATTTTATTTTTAAGGGCTATTGATTTGATATCAATATCTAATTGATATTTACCCATGTTATTTCCTGTAGATATGTAAGTTTCAATATCCGGTGTTTCACTAGACATATCTTTTATGTATTTTGCTAAAATTTTAAATTTTTCTGTCATTGTCATCCTCTATATCTTCAAATTCTCCTTCGATAAAATCACTCTTTTTCGTTTTTTTATTTTCAAATTTTTTGTTAAATTTTCCCAATATTAACTTACGTGTTATTGGGATAATTAAGAGGAAACCAATTAAGTCAGTTGCAAATCCCGGCAAAATTAACAGAACAGCTGCAAATGCTATTGCAGCACCAGAAATTAATTCGTGGGCTGGAATCTGATTTTTAACTATTTGCATCATTCCAGATCTAAGAGTATTAATCCCTTCGTATCTGGCATAGTAAACTCCCACAATTGCAGTAAAAAATATTAGAAATATTGTACTAAACGCACCTATTTGAGATCCAATCTTTATAAAAAGGTAAATCTCCACAATAGGGATTAAAATAACAGCTAAAAGTACTGTGTTCATTTGTCTTTAATGTAATTGTTAGTTGAAATTAATCAACATAGTAATTAAGTTTAAAGTATGAATTATAGTTTTGAATATATTGATATCATTTTGTTGGCGATGATTGCAGGCTTTATCTTTTTAAGGTTGAGAGGAATCCTTGGCAAAAGAACAGGTTTTGAGGGAAAAGCCTCTCCTCAGTTTGAAAAAATTCTAAAAAACATAAATCCTGAAATGAAAATAGATAAAAAAACTGATTTTGATGACAAAGCGAAAAAAGATTTCTTAAAGGGCGCTCAAATAGCATATGAGACCATCATCACAGATTTTGGTGACAGCGACAATAAACTGACCACAAGCAAACCTTTATTAAGTAATAAAATTTTTGACCAATTTAATACTGCCCTTAAAGAGAGAAGCAAGAGGGGTCATCTTGCTGAAATTACTTTTATTGGTGTAAATTCGGCAAACATTAAAGAACACAAGTATTTAGGAAAAATTTTACAAGTAACTGTAGAATTTGTAGCTGAGGTAATAACTTGCATTAGGGATAAAGATAAAAAAATAGTATCTGGAAATCCAGAAAAAATTAAAAAGATTTATGACACCTGGGTATTTTCAAGAGATACAAGTATAAATAATCCAAATTGGCAGTTAGTTGATACTCTCACGTAATTGAATAGCAATATTTCAGATAAAGACAAAAGAGATTGGAAAAACTTTTTAGAAAAAAACGAAAAACTACCCAATAAAGACTTAGAAAAAAAAGAAAATAAGCCAAATATAATTAAATCACTCGATCTTCATGGTTTTACGCTAGAGGATGCAAATAAGAAGGTTGAAAGTTTCTTAATTGATTGTTTTGATCAAAAAGTTTTCAAAGTTATAATAGTCACTGGTAAAGGACTGCATTCCCAAAATGATAAAGATCCATATATTTCAAAGAAATTTGGTATTCTAAAAAATTCTATTCCTGAATTTATCAAAAATAATCCTAGCTTAATGAGGATAATAAAAAGTATTACTGATGCTGAAATTGCGGATGGAGGCAGTGGGGCTTTTTATGTTTTTTTAAAAAAAAAATTATAAAATAAACTTTGATAAATCTGTATCTTTAACAAGATTATCAAGATTCTTATTTATATATTGTTTATCTATCGAGATTTTTTCGCCAGATCTATCGGTTGCTGTGAAACTAATTTCATCAAGAATCTTTTCTATTATTGTGTGTAATCTTCTTGCACCTATATTTTCGACTGAGGCATTTACCTCAGATGCGATATTTGCAATAGCCTGAATCCCATCTTCAGTGAACTCAAGTTCAACATTTTCAGTTTTTAACAACGCCACATATTGCTTAATTAAGCTAAAGTCAGGCTCTTGCAGGATTTTTTTAAAATCGTCACTAGATAAAGCTTCAAGCTCAACCCTGATTGGAAGTCTTCCTTGTAATTCTGGAAGCAAGTCAGAGGGTTTTGCTAACTGAAATGCACCTGATGCAATAAATAGAATATGGTCAGTTTTAATAGGTCCATATTTTGTATTTACTGTTGTACCCTCAATTAAAGGTAATAGATCTCTTTGGACACCTTCTCTTGAAACGTCACCACCAACTCTATCTGTTCTTCCTGAAATCTTATCAATCTCATCTAAAAAAACTATTCCATTATTCTCTGTAGAAATTTTTGCTGCTTTTATTATCTTATCTTGTTCAATTAATTTATCAGACTCATCATTTATTAAAATTTCATGAGACTCTTTTACTGTCATTTTTTTCTTTTTTTCCTGTTTCCCCATAGATTTTCCAAGCATCTCTCCGATGTTTATCATTCCTACGTTCGCACCAGGCATTCCAGGAATTTCAAAAGATGTGCTACTATTTCCCGTGTCACTCACAGCTATTTCGATTTCATTATTATCAAGATCTCCATCTCTAAGTCTTTTCCTAAAACTTTCCCTTGTAGCTGTGCTTGCTTTTTTGCCAACTAATGCATCAAGCACTTTATCCTCAGCTAACTTTTGAGCTTTTGCATATACCTCTTTTCTTTTTTTAACCTTTTCCATTGAAATTGCTATTTCTATCAAATCCCTAACAATTTGTTCAACGTCTCTTCCAACATAACCAACTTCGGTAAATCGAGTTGCTTCGACTTTTACAAATGGAGCCTCAGCTAATTTTGAAAGTCTCCTTGAAATTTCAGTTTTTCCAACTCCAGTTGGACCGATCATTAAAATATTTTTTGGTAAAACTTCATTTCTCATTTCACCTTTTAAAGCTTGCCTTCTCCATCGATTTCTTAAAGCAACTGCAACAGCTCTTTTAGCTTTATTTTGACCAACTACAAATCTGTCTAATTCAGATACAATTTCTCTGGGCGACAAAGAGCTCACTAATGAAGCTTCTTCTTTTTGTTGATCTTCTTTAGGATGTAACTTAGTTACGTTTGATTTATCCATTATATTTTTTCAACCTTGACATTTTCATTTGTAAAAACACAAATGTCAGCTGCAACTTTTATAGCTTTTTTTGCAACTTCTTCTGCTGATATGTTATTTTCCATTAAAACTTTACCAGCAGCCAAAGCATAATTGCCACCAGAGCCAATGCCAATGACATCTCCCTCAGGCTCTAGAACATCACCAGTACCTGAAATTATATAACTATTATTTTTGTCGCCTACAGCCATTAGTGCTTCTAACCTTCTTAAATATTTATCCGTTCTCCAATCTTTAGCTAACTCCACAGCAGCTCTAGATAAGTTACCTGCATGTTTTTCTAATTTTCCCTCTAATCTTTCAAATAATGTTAAAGCATCAGCTGTTGATCCGGCGAAACCTGCTACTACATCTCTCTTCTCAATTTTTCTGACTTTTGAGGCAGTGCTTTTCACGACAGTATTTCCCATGCTTACTTGTCCGTCGCCAGCGACTACTACTTCGTTGTTTTTTCTTACTAACACTATTGTTGTCATAGCTTATAAATGGATACTAAATTTGATAGTTCAAGCCCAGGTTTAGTATTATTGCCATAATTGAATAATATATGTATACCTGTTTTTAATTATGAAGCGTAAAGGTAAAATAAGCAGAAAAACAAAAGAAACAAGTATCAGTGTTGATTTAAATATTGACGGCCAAGGCAAATACAAAATTGACACAGGAATTGGTTTTTTAAATCACATGCTTGAACAACTATCTAAGCATTCCTCAATAGATATGAATATTAAAGCTAAAGGAGATACTCATATAGATCTACACCACACAACTGAAGATACAGGAATTGCTATTGGTGAAGCTTTGAAAAAAGCTTTGAGAAAATCTGTTGGAATTAAAAGATATGCTCACGCGATGATTCCAATGGACGAAACTTTATCACGTGTGGCTATTGATATTTCAAATCGTCCTTATTTAATTTGGAAAGTTGATTTAAAGGTCGAAAAACTTGGTGAGATGGATACAGAACTTTTTAAAGAATGGTTTCAAGCTTTTTCACAAGCCGCTGGAATTACTTTACACGTCGAAAATATTTATGGTGACAATAGTCATCACATTATTGAGTCTTGCTATAAGGGGTTAGCAAGGTCTTTAAGAACTGCATTGGAATTAGATCCGAGGAATAAAAAAACGATTCCTTCTACAAAGGGTTCTTTATAAGTTTAATGAATGTCACAATAGTTGATTATAAATCGGGCAATATAAGCTCGGTGATAAATTCTTTTAAGGAGGTTGCAAATGATAAAGTAAATATCGAGGTTACCTCTGATTTAAATAAGATAAAATCAAGTGACAAAGTAGTTTTACCAGGCCAGGGCTCATTTAAAAGCTGTGTAGATGCTTTAAATAAAATTAATGGTCTCACAGATACTTTAAATGAATTTACAATAAATAACAAAAAACCTCTTCTTGGAATTTGTGTTGGTTTACAGATGTTTGCTGATGTTGGTTACGAAGAAACTGAAACTAGAGGGTTAGGATGGATTCCAGGCAAAGTTTTAAAAATAGATAATCAAAACGGAAAATTTAAGCTGCCTCATATTGGTTGGAATCAAATCAATATTGTGAAGAATAGTAAAATTTTTAAAGATGTAGAAAATAATTCTCATATGTATTTTGTTCATAGTTATGAATTTGTACCAAATGACAAAAAAGTTATATCATCGACAACAGATTATTCATCTAATATTGTTTGCTCAGTTGAAACAGAAAATATTTTTGGAACCCAATTTCACCCTGAAAAGAGTGACAAGACCGGTTTAAAAATAATCAAAAATTTTATTAATATTTGAATTGGCTATGAAATTAAGAACTATAAAATATTTTCTCTGGACAATTTTGAATATAAAATCTCTTAAAAATTGGAAAAATAGAAATTTTTCGACTCCCTCGCCAGATGTTATCAAGCATCAAGTTTTAATTAAAAATAATTTGAATAATAGCTTATGGATCGAGACTGGAACTTACTATGGAAATACAACGAAAGTATTGTCAAAAATATCAAAAAAAACAGTATCTATTGAAGCTCAAAAAGATCTGTACGACTCCTCAAAAAAAATTTTGAGTAATTTTGGTAACGTTGAAATAATTTTAGGTAGAAGTGAGGACCTTTTAGAAAAAGTCATCTTAGAAAATTTAGATTTTGAAAATATTTGTATTTATTTAGATGCACACCTATGCCAAGACCATTTAAAAAATACCAAAACTTTTGGTAATGAGATTGATGCCACCCCTATACTTAGAGAGATGGAATTGATTAAGAAATTTTTAAAAAGTTTCAAAAAAGTAAATATTCTAATAGACGATATAAGACTTTTTAATGGAAGTTTTCAAAATTATCCAAGCAAAGACTTTTTGGTAGACTGGTGTAAGGAAAATGATTTTTTATGGGAAATTGAACACGATATATTTATATGTAAAAAAAAATGAAAATATTTCCAGCTATAGATATTAAAGATAAAAAGTGCGTAAGATTAGTTAAAGGAGATTTCAAAAAAAAGACTGAGTATGAAATGTCTCCAGTTGAACAAGCGAGGAAATATAAAAATCATGGTTTTAGAAATCTGCACATTGTTGATCTGAACGGTGCTTTAATTGGTGAAACAGTAAATCTAGATATTATTCAGGATATAGTTGGTAAATTTAACTTAAAGGTCGAGGTAGGTGGCGGTATTAGAAATCTTGATAGTATTAAGAAGTATGCTGACATTGGTGTTGAAAAAATTATTTTAGGAAGTGCCGCTATTAAAGATAAAGATTTTTTAAAAGAGTCATGTAAAAAATTTCCGGATAAGATTGCTCTAAGTTTAGATGCAAAAGATGGATATTTGTCAGTATCTGGATGGAAAGAAAACTCTAATAAATTGACTTTAGAGTATTTAAAAGAAGTAAACGACTATGGTGTAAGTAGATTGATTTATACTGATATTGATAGGGATGGCATGAAACAAAGCCCAAATTTTGAAGAAACCATCAAAATCGCAGAAATGTCGAACTGTCCAGTGATTATATCTGGTGGAGTTTCATCGATGGATGACATCAAAAAATCGAAGAATTTAAAAAATGTAGAGGGTATAATTGTCGGTAAAGCTATATATGATGGTGATATACAATTAGAAGAATTGGTAAAAGAAGATGCTTAAAAATAGAATAATACCTTGTTTAGATGTAAAAAATGGTCGTGTTGTTAAAGGTATAAATTTTGTTGATCTAAAAGATGCAGGAGACCCCGTGGAACAAGCCAAAATTTATAGTGATGGTGGAGCAGATGAAATTTGTTTTTTAGATATTACTGCTTCAAATGAAAATAGAGATACCATTTATGATGTTGTGGAGAAAACTTCAAAAAAATGTTTTGTGCCGTTAACTGTAGGAGGTGGTATTAGAAGTGTCGAGGATATAAATAAATTACTTAACTGTGGGGCTGATAAAGTTTCCATAAACACTGCGGCAGTTGAAGATTCAAAAGTTGTTGTGGATAGTTCAAAAAAATTTGGGTCTCAATGTATTGTAGTTGCAATCGATGCGAAAAAAAATGGAGATAAGTGGGAAGTGTTTACTCATGGTGGAAGAAATAATAGCGGTATTGATGCATTGGAGTATGCAAAAAAAATGGAAAAAAATGGTGCAGGGGAACTATTAGTAACTTCTATGGACAGAGATGGAACACAAGTAGGTTATGATATTAATCTAATGTCAAAAATTTCATCTAAAGTAAATATTCCTGTTATTGCATCTGGCGGTGTGGGTAATTTAGATCATATGGTGGATGGAATTAAATTAGGACAAGCTAATGCAGTTTTGGCAGCTTCTATATTTCACTATGGAAAATACTCGGTAAAAGAAGCTAAGGATTATTTGGACTCAAAAGGAATACCTGTTAGAATTTAATATGCTCAATACTTTAGAAAGCTTATTTAATCTTGCAAGAGAGAGGAAAAAAACTCCAGTAGATGGTTCTTATACTAATAAATTACTTAGTGATAAATCTTTGAGCAAAGAAAAGGTTCTAGAGGAAATTAATGAACTTATTGAGGCAGTAGAAAAAAATTCAAATAAAATTCATGAGGCAGCTGATGTTTTTTATCATTTGATAATGTATCTTGAGGCAAATGATGTAAAAATTGAAGATGTTATGGAAGAATTAAATAAAAGAAAAAAATGAGTTACGATGATAATAACATTTTTGCTAAAATCCTAAGAGGAGAAATTCCTTGTAAAAAGATTTATGAAGATAATTACGTTTTGTCATTTCATGATATTAATCCACAAAAAAAAGTTCATGCATTGGTAATACCCAAAGGAAAATATATCGATTTAGACGATTTTAGTCAAAAAGCCTCCTCTGAAGAAATGGTAGGTTTATTAAAGGGAATTAATTTAGTTGCTAAAAAGCTTGGTATTTCAGTAGATACCGGCAAAGGTTATCGAGCTTTAGCAAATATTTCTGAACACGGGGGCCAAGAAGTACCCCATTTACATTTTCATTTGTTCGGAGGTGAAAAAGTTGGAAAGATGGTCGAGTGAGCATAAAAGTTAAAAGAAACTACTTAGAAATCAACTCACTAAAAGACTTAAATAAACCAAAATTTTCTCCAGATGATTGTTTTATTGATCTTAGTGATCCAGCAGATTTCCAAATAAATAAGTTTTTTTATCAAAGCATTGGTAAAGAACATCGATGGACTGATCGACTAGTTTGGACGGATAAGCAGTGGATTGAATATATTTCTAATCAAAAGGTAAAAACCTACATTCTAAAAAAAGCTAACGACCTTGCTGGATATTTTGAACTTATTATTCATGAGGAAAAAAAAGAGACAGAAATTGCTTATCTAGGTTTGTTGAAAGAATATCAAAATAAAAAATTAGGCTCTTTCCTTTTGACATCAGCTATAAAAAATTCATTTTTAGATAACACTAATAGAGTATGGGTACACACTTGCTCTTTAGATCATAAAAATGCATTAAATAATTATATTTCAAGGGGTATGAGAATTTATAAAACGGAGTCTGTTTCAATCTAATTTTGTTGGGGTAAAATAAATAAATTATTATTCAATTTCTGATTTTTTTTAACTGAGTCTAAGAAAGTGATACTTAGATTTTGATAAATATCTTTAGTTTGCCAACCTATCAAACCAAGTGTGTTATAATTAAAGAAAATATTTATCTCAAAATCCTCTTCAAAAAATTTAAAATTTATAAATTTATTATCTAAAATTCTTTCATTCAAATTTTCAATTTTGTTAATTAAAAATTTTTTGTTTAATATTAGATTTAATGGCGTTCGTGCAAGTGGGTATAGGTAATAACTACTATTAGTTTTAATGACTATTGATTTACCATCGGAAACTAAAATTTTATTATTTTTTAAATTATATTCACAGAATATTTTTTTTGGATATGAAAGAGCGCAACGACCGTTTTCTGTTTTGCCATTAATGTTTTGTTCGAAGTTAAATGTCAAGTTATTAATATTTTCTAAGTTTTGAATAATTTTTTCTTTAACATTTGCTGAAGCCTCAAAAATCGAAAATAATAAAAAAAAAAAAATAAATTTATTTATCATTAGAGAACGTCACGTTTTCCAACATGATTAGCCTTACTTACAATACCTTCTTCTTCCATCATATCAATTATTCTTGCTGCTCGGTTATACCCAATTTGTAGTTTTCTTTGCAAAAAAGACGTCGATGCTTTTCCCTCGGATTTTATTATTTCTAAAGCAGTCTGATAAAGCTCATCTTTATCACTTACATTTTTGGATCCATCACTTATTTCCTTTTCATCCGCAAAATTTAGAATTTCATCCACATAATCTGGTTCTGCTTGGGATCTTAAAGAATTGTTAATATTTTCAATTTCATTGTCAGATACAAATGGTGCATGTATTCTTATAATTCTATTAGCAGATGACATATATAACATGTCACCTTTACCTAATAATTGTTCAGCACCCTGTTCTCCTAATATCGTTCTACTATCAATTTTAGACGTAACCTGGAAAGATATTCTTGTAGGAAAATTTGCTTTAATTGTTCCTGTAATCACGTCAACGCTTGGTCTTTGAGTAGCCATGATAATGTGTATACCAGCTGCTCTTGCCATTTGAGATAATTTCTGGATATAATTTTCAATTTCTTTGCCTGCAACCAACATCAGATCAGACATTTCATCAACCACTACCACTATGTAAGGCATTGGAAGTTTATGTTTTGAGTTATAACCATCTATATTTCTAACTCCTTCCTTAGTCATTAGTCTGTATCTATTTTCCATTTCTTTAACAACCCAACCTAAAACTGAAGCTGCTTTTTTTGCCTCGGTTATCACCGGACATAAAAGATGAGGTACACCTTCGTAAGTTGATAGCTCTAGCATTTTAGGATCAATCAAAATAAACTTGCATCTTTCAGGAGTATGGCGGTAAAGCAGTGATAATATTATGGTGTTGATGCAAACTGATTTTCCAGACCCAGTTGTTCCAGCTATTAACAAATGAGGCATTGAGGACAAATCTCCAACTATTGGATTTCCAGATATACTTTTACCCAAAGCAATTGGTAATTTAATTTCTTTTTTCTTAAAGTCGGAGTTATTTAAAATCTCACTCAAGTAAACATTTTCTCTTGATAAATTAGGTAATTCAATTCCAACAGTATTTCTTCCTGGGATGGTTGAAATTCTAGCTGACTCTGAACTAGTGTTCCTTGCGATATCATCAGATAGATTTATAATTTTCGAAACTTTTACTCCAGCAGCAGGCTCAAACTCATTTAATGTAACAACAGGCCCATGACTTACTTTTTTAATTTTTCCATTCACACCAAAGTCTAATAATATTTTTTCTAAAAATGTAGGATCACCTGATTGGTTCTTTTCAGAATTTTCTCTTTCCTTTTTAGTTGGAATTTTAAGTAAATCTAAGCTAGGTAATTTAAATTTTTGTACTTCTGTTTTTTTAACTTCATCAGCTTTTATAAAAGGCAAATCTTCTTGAATTAAATTTTTAATTTGATCTTGTGGGATATATTCACTAATAATTTCACTTTTGTCTGTGTAACTCTTATTTTTTTTAGAATTTAATAAATTAATTTTTTTAAAAAAATTATAAATTTTTTTTGGACTAAAGTTAATACTAAGTAAAAAAAAAGCGATTATTAAAATCATTAGAAAATAAAAAAATATATTTTCATTCATATTTATAAGACTGTTAAAAAAATTTTCGTTTAGGTAATTTCCAACAAAACCTCCATTACCATTAATAAAAAGAGCAAAAGTAGTATTATAAAAGTAATTTAGAAATAGTGATCCAAAAATTGAATATAAAATTGAGTAAAAAATGTTTCCAATAAATAAAAAAAAATCTTTTTTCAAAATAATATTTATACCGGTCAAAATCAAGGTCAATGAGACTAGATAAGAAATTAAACCTATTGATTGAAAAAAAATATCGGAAATATAACTTCCCCTAATACCCAAAAGATTTTTAATTTCAGTATTTTCTGGAAATATAAAATTTGGATCCTCTGGCGAATATGTGATTAATGCTATTAATAAGATAGTACCCGAAGAAAAGATTAAAAATCCTAATATTTCTGACAATCTTTTAGCAGTAAAAAGAAGTGTAGTATTAACAATTTTTTTTATATTCATATTTAGTGAATCAAATTAATCACTTTGTATCATCTAATTTTTCTTGTTAAAATTAAATTTATTATGAAAGTATGTATTTTAGGCTTTAACCTTACAAGCTTAGCTCTAGCTAAAGCCTTGGTTAAAAAAGATATATTTGTTGAATTAATTTGTAAGAAAAAAAATACCAAAATAGATGCGACACGAACCATAGGAATCTCAAAATCAAATATTGATTATTTTAGGAGACATATATCAAATATCGATAAGATACTTTGGCCAATAAAAAGGATAAAAATTTTCACAGAAAACTCTAACAATGAGGAAATTTTAAAATTTGAAGACTCAAAATATAATCTTTTTTCAATATTACAGAATGAAAAAATATTTAATCAACTCATCACAGAATTAAAAAAAAATAAATTTTTTAAATTTAAAGATGTTGTTAAGTATAACAAATTAAATAATTTAGGATACGATTTACTTATAAATTGTGACTCTAAGAACGAAATAACAAAGAAATTTTTTTCAAAAAAGCTTGAAAAAAAATACAATAGTATTGCTTTCACAACAATTATAGATCATACAAAGTTATCATTTAACAACGAAGCAATTCAGATCTTTACAAATGAAGGTCCCATAGCATTTTTGCCAATGTCAAAACAAAAAACTTCAATCGTTTATTCTGCTAGAATAAAAAATAATAAGAATGAGCTAGAGATCAAAAAAATAATAAATAAATTTAATCCCAAATATCATATAAAAAAAATTCATAAAATTTCAAAATTTGAGTTAAAATCTTTAAATTTAAGAGAATATTATAAAGATAACATATTAGCTTTTGGTGATTTATTACATCGACTTCATCCTTTAGCTGGCCAAGGTTTCAATATGTCAATAAGAGATATACAAGAATTATTAAAAATAATTGACCAAAAAATTAAACATGGCTTAGCTTTAGATCAAAGTGTATGTGTTGAATTCCAAAATAATACAAAAAGTAAAAACTTTGTTTTTTCCGAAGGGATTAATTTTATCTATGAATATTTTAATTCTGAAAACAAAATTGGAAATGGTTTAATTGACTCAACAGCTAAAGTGATTGGAGGAAATAAAATATTAAATAGATATTTCAAAACAATTGCTGATATAGGTTTGTAAACTTAATTTATTGAAGGGTAGTATTGTCAAATTGATCGTAAGTATAAGTTTTTAAAATTTCAGAAATTTTTGTTTTTCTATTATCTAGACTTTTTGCTTCTAACAAAACTTGTTTTTCCTCTAAACTAAACGGTGACGTCATCGCTAGAGCATTTATTGTTTCATCTAAACTTTGTTTTTCAAGAGCTTTCCAATTGATAATAAATCCTCTTCTTTCAAACAAAATTTTTAAATCTTTAAAAATAAGTTCTAAATCAGAAAATTTTAAATCTTCTTTTTTTTCCTCTAAATCGTTTGAAAAATTCTTGAAATTTATTTCAAATTCTCTGTACTTTTTATCTGAATCTATTTCATTTTCTATTTCGAATCTAATTACACCTTTTAGATCTATTAAATATCTTCCATCATCAGCTTCCTTAAAGCTGGTTATTTTACCCAAACAACCAACTTTGTGTAACGAAGGTGATTTCTTGTCATCGAAACTCTTAATTATTTTTGGTTGTACCATACCGATAAATTTGTCAGCTTTCATGCTATCATTGACCATATCTATATATCTTGGCTCAAAAATGTTTAACGGCACAGTAGTTTTTGGAAAAATTATAAAATTACTTAATGGAAAAACAGGTATAGTTTTTGGAAGTTTCATAATTTAATTAAATATATATTAATAATATTAAAAATATTTTAAAGATTAAATAAAAAATTAAATAAATGATTATTTGGCTTGCTTCTTACCCGAAAAACGGAAATACATGGTTAAGATCATTGATAAGCGCTTATTATTATACAAAAGATGGGAATTTTTTGGGTGATAGGCATTTACAGAATATAGATCAATTTCCTGCAAAAAAATATTTAAAAAATTTTGATTATGATTTGAGTATACCAGGCGATACACCAAGGTTTTGGGTATCAGCTCAAAAAAAAATTAATGAAGACCAAAAGATAAGATTTTTTAAGACTCATTGTGCTTTAGTGAAATTGGGTAAGAATGACTTTACAGATCAGGCTAATTCTCTTGGAGCAATTTATATAGTAAGAGACCCCAGAAATGTTCTAGACTCTATGTCAAGACATTTTCAAATTGATCATGATAAGGCTTTAGAGGTAATGCAAGATAAAAAAAACTTTACTTATGATTTTAAAAAGAAAAAGGATTATAGTGACTACCAATTTATTAGTTCTTGGGAATTAAACTATCAATCCTGGAAAAATAATAATTTGTTGCCAATAAAATTTTTAAAATATGAAGACTTATTATCAGAAACTTTTTTTGTATTTAAAGACATCGTTGAATTTATTGATAAACTGACAAATAACAAAAGTGGATTTAGTAGGGAAAAAGCTAAAAATGCGGTGAAAACGACTTCTTTTGAAAATTTAAAAAAGATCGAAATTAACAAAGGATTTAGCGAGTCAATAATTTCACGAGTTAGTGAAAAAAAGATACCTTTTTTTCACTTAGGACCTAAAAATAAATGGCAAAATAATTTTGACTCTAAATTCGTGAAAAAAATAAATAATATTTTTGAAAACAATTTAGATGAGTTAGATTATAATGGTTAAAATTTCTTGAAAAAATATTTTACTTTCTTTATATTAAATTACTTTGCGGGCATAGCTCAGTGGTAGAGCGTCTCGTTGCCAACGAGAAGGTCGAGGGTTCGACCCCCTTTGCCCGCTCCAAAATTTAATTTGTCTAAAAATGAATATAGAAAAAATATTTGAGGATTTAAGATTTAAAGTTAATCCAAATAATAATTATAGGTCCTCTTATAAATTTAGATTTATAAAATCGATTTATAAACTCTTAGGTAAGCAAAAAGATTACTTATTTGATAATTGTATTATTAAAAAAGAAAAAATTGATTTAGATTTGAGAAAAGAATTAATCAAAATTGATAGTATGTCAACCTACGCCATAGGATACTTAATAAATAGAATATGTAAAAATTTATCCAAAAGTCAGGTGTACCTTAATATTGGTTGCTGGAAAGGTTTTTCTTTAATTGCTGGAATGGTAAACACTCAATGTAAAGTGATTGGTGTTGATAATTTTTCTCAGTTCAGCGGACCTAAAAATGAATTTCTTAATAATTTTAATAATTTAAAAAAGCACAATCATTTTTTTTTTGAGCAAGATTATAAGGCGTATTTCGAGTCTTTAGATCATACTAAGGATAAATTTGATTTTTATTTCTATGACGGTGAACATTCTTACGATAACCAACTTAAGAATTTAGAAATTGTTGATAATTTTTTAAATATTGGATCTTTGGTCTTGGTTGATGATATAAATTTTGACGAGGTCTATGAGGGTACTTTAGATTTTATAAACAAACCTAACTCTAAATTTAAAATTGTAAAAGAAATAAAAACTGCTAATAATCATTGTCATCCAAGTTTTTGGAATGGAATTATGATTTTAAAAAAATTATAAATTTATTTATGAGCGATTTATTAGATAAAAAATGTGTTCCCTGTGAAGGTGGAGTTAAAGCTTTTGATATATCTGAAATTCACAAGTATCAAAAAAAAGTTGATGGCTGGAAAATTATTAAAAATGATAAACCTGCTTATCTTTTGGAAAAAAAATTTGAGTTTAAGAATTTTTTAGAAAGTCAAAAATTTGTAAATGAGGTAGGAAGGGTATCAGAGGAAGAGGGTCATCATCCAGACATTATTTTTGGGTGGGGATATGCCAAGATTAATATTACAACTCATGCCATAGAAGGTTTATCTGAAAATGATTTTATATTAGCTGCCAAAATTGATAAGATAATTAATGTCTAAAATGACGAGTTTTTGAAAAAACTAAAACAGTATTCGTCTCGTTAGCAAATTTTATTATTTCCTTATCTCTTATAGATCCGGCTGGTTGAACTATTGCACTAGCTCCTGACTGAACTAATTTTTCTATCCCGTCTACAAAAGGAAAAAATGCATCTGAAGCAGCTACGATTTCATCTTTGATTTTTGAAAATTTGTTCATTTTATTTATTGCGCTTTCACAACTGTCTAATCTACTTGTTTGTCCCGACCCAATACCAATAGTAGATTTATTACTAGCAAGAACGATAGCATTAGATTTTGTGTAACGACAAACATTGAAAGCAAACACTAAATTATCAAGTTGTGATTTATTTGGTTTTCTTTTTGAAACAATTCTAAAATCCTTCTTTGAAATTTTTTTTTTATCTTCTGATTGTATAAGTGTAAAATTATCTACAGAGTTAAATTTCCAAACCTCATTGAAAAAAATTTTTGATGAGTCTATAAGTCTGAGATTTTTTTTTGATTTTAATATTTTAAGAGCTTTTTTATCAAACCCATTGGCTATTACTACTTCAAGAAAAATTTTATTTAATGTTGATGCAAGTTTTTGATTAATCTTATAGTTACACGAAACGATACCACCAAATGCACTTATGGGATCAGACTCTAATGCTGATTTATAGCTATCTAAATTATTCTTTAGAGCTGAGACACCACAAGGATTTCCGTGTTTAATAATAACTGTACCAGTATTTTTAGGCAGCGATTTTGAAATAGTGAGCGCAGCAAAAATATCACTGTAATTATTATAACTTAATTTTTTCCCATGGATTTGTTTTAAGTTATTTTTTAAATTTTGAGAATAAAGAGCGCCCATTTGGTGAGGATTTTCTCCATACCTAAGATTTTCCACTAAATTAGTGTGAAGAATTTTTCTTTTTGGGAAATCGATATTATTAAACTTATTAAAATAATTTGAAATCACAGAGTCGTAATAGGCAGTCTCACTAAATGCCAGCCTAGACATTTTTTCTCTAAATTTGAGAGTAGTGCTACCTTTATTCTTCTTTAATTCGTTTATAAGTTCTGAATAATGACCGACAGAGGTTATTACAGTCACATCATTATAGTTTTTTGCAGCTGCTCTAACCATAGTTGGTCCACCAACATCAATACTTTCTAATATTTTTGAATGATTTTTTGTTTGTTCAATTGTTTTTTCAAATGGATAAAAATTTACTATTACTAAATCTATATTCTCAAAATTATTTTTTTTAATATCACTAGAGTGAGATTTGTTATTTCTTTTGTTCAAAATTCCCGCATGTATTTTTGGGTGTAAGGTTTTCACTCTTCCATCAAGTATTTCTGTAAATCCTGTAAAATTTGAAACATCTATACATTTGAATTTAAGTTTCTTTATTGCTTTAAATGTTCCACCAGAACTAATTATTTTGATATTATTTCTCCTCAATTCCTGTAACAGAGGCCTAAGATTAGATTTATCAAATAATGATATTAGAGCAGACCTAATTTTTTTCATTATATCCTCTTAATTTCCCATTTAATATTCTCTTCATTATCATTTAATATTCCGGATACGAAAATATTTTGGTTCTCAGTATATGAATTTTTATTACCGAAGTATAAACCATTATCAATATTTATTTCATAATTATCGCAAGTAAATTTCCATCCTTCATCATCTAATTCTATTAAAATTGATTTATTATCTTGAGTTTTCATTAATTTAATATTTGGTTCCAAATGAAAACGAATATCAAACTTGAAATTATGATTGTTCTTCTTTTGAATAACTTTATCAATTCCAACAAATTTCATTTGTTCAGGAAAAAATTCAATATTTCTCTCGTGAATTGATTTGAATTTTTTATAATATCCATCGTGGGCAGCATTAATTCTCCAATAATTTTTCTCATATATGGAATTTTTCTGAGTAATTTTTAAACCTGTTTTTAAGATTAATGCATCATTCCTTTTTATAAATTTGCAAGAAGAATTATCATCGATTATTAACGTACTGTGTGCGGCTGAAGATTTTGATAATTCATTAAGATTTTGATTTTCATTTTTGTAATAACCACAATTGGTTATAAGTTTTTTTCCATTTGAAATTATTTCAAAAGAGAGAGCGCCTGATTGGTAATCTCGAGTATACTTGGGATTCGGTGATGATCCCACATCCATTGCTAAGCAAATTTTTTTACTTTTTAAAATTATATATCCACCGTAATCTTTATTTTCATTTTTGAATTTATAACCAAGCCTTTTTAAGTAATTATCAAAATCTTGAGTATTAGAATTATTATTACCATTAAACAAAAGATCTGTATTTACATTTTGTTTTATGAAAGCGTAACTTTGTCCAAAGTAATAAATATTTTCTTCTATGTGCTCTGGAACTTCTACTTGAGACTCTTTAAACCATTCTTTAATTATTATAAAATATTTCAAAAAAAATATTAACTGTTTTATATTGCGAGAGTAAGTAAAACCTTGGTTATCTATCGAGGAAATAGTAATTTTTCTTAGAAAATTTAAGCCAATATTTAAATAGTTTTTCTCAATTTTATAACACAGCCCCGCTAAGATTATAGCTGAGCAACCAATTATTTTGTTTTCTAAATCTTTAGAGTTTTTTATTTCGTTTAATAAATGATTTGTTTGCTTTTGAATCATGTGGTCAAATATAGATTTATATTCTTTATCATTATCGTCATAAGTAAGTTGGTGATTAGATAAACAGGATATAATACGTTTAGCGGTTATATCAAATTCCCAACTTGATTTTTTAAATTTACGGTTATTGGTTATCCAATTAATTATAACTTTTTTCACAGAATTTTTTGAAGATTTTAAGTCAAGACTGAACAACCAAAAAAAATTATTTAATTTTTCATAATCTTTGGATTTAATTTCATTATTCCAAACTGTCTCAAATTCAAAATCTTCAATTTTATATTTCTTGTTTTGGTATTTGATTATCGATGAAAGTAAGTGAGGACTTGGTTTATATATAAATTCATTGTTTAAGGTTTTAGAGATTTTTTTTTCATATAAACTTGAGTTTTGATAAATACCTATGAATTTTTTTTTTATTATTTCTGCAAACTCATTTAAAGTTTCAAAAAATCCATCTAACAGCATTCTACACTTCTTTAAGTGTTTCTATATTTTTTTTTATGTTCCCGTTGTTTTCTTTAAAAATCGTAGTTCCTGATACAAGTATATTGGCACCTGCGTTTATTACATCTTTTGAATTAGAAAAATTTATGCCACCATCCACTTCGATGTCATACTTATAATTTTTATCGTCTTTAAGTTTTTTTAATAATTTAATTTTTTTAATAACTTCAGGAATAAATTTCTGTCCTCCAAAACCCGGATATACACTCATGACTAAAATCAAATCCACATTTTTTAGTTCATTTTTAATTATATCGATCTCTGTATTTGGATTTAAAGAAATACCAACCTTTTTTTTAAAACTTCTAATATGTTTAATTGACTCTGATAAATTATCAGTGGCTTCAGGGTGTATAGTAATTATATCAGCTCCTGCATCTGCAAAATCTTTTATATATTTATGAACAGGCGAAATCATCAAATGCACATCAAAGGAAGATTCTCAATTTTTTTTTATGAGAGTCTTTGTTAAATTAGGGACGAAATGACCATCCATTACATCAACATGTATCATATCTGCACCTGCATCTTCGAGTCTTTTAATCTCATTTCCTAATTGACTAAAGTCAGCAGATAATATTGAGGGGGAAATTTGTATTTTTTTCATAGATTATTAAATCAACTAGTACCAAATTTTAAAATCTAATTTAATTAAAAAATTGATAAATTTGTCTTGAAATCTCACTTTCTAATGGAAATGATAACATACCCATCACCGAGTATCCTAGAACCCAAGGCATAAAGTAAAATCTTATCATGAAAAAAAACCAAGCAACATAAAGAGGCACAATTGGTTGTATGATAAAAGATGGAGTTATAGGCTTAAATAAGTTGATCAAAGGATTAGTAAATTTAACAAAGACTCTCATAAAAAAAAATTGAGAATCTTCTCTTTGAAAAATATTCATTGCAACTCTTCCAATCAAAGTCCACATAATTACCCCAAGAATATAGTCGATTATATATACTAAAGGATGAAAGTTAGCCGACATTTAAAATTTATATTGGAAAAAGAGTGGAATTAAAAGGGGCGAAATTAATCGCCCCTTAAAAAGATTATTTTTACTGTTTACCGATGATAGATCTACCAGATGGTACTCTAACCTCGTCAACCATTCTCTGTGTAGCTGCGTTAGGTGCTGAAGTCATTAAACTGACTACAACCATAGACACTAAGCTGACAGCTGAACCAAAGATACCAAACGTTAACTGAGTAATTCCTAAGAATCCACTTCCGCCTGTTCTTACCCAAACTAGGTAAGCAGCACCAGAAACTAATCCTAAGAACATACCAGCAATAGCACCTTCTTTGTTAGCTCTCTTCCACCATACACCAAGTACTAGTGGGAAGAATAGTCCTGACATCGCAAAGTCAAAAGCCCATATTACTGAACCTAAAATACCTTGGATCTCAAGAGCAGCGATTGTTGCTCCTGCAAAACCAATTACTACAAGTAATACCCTTGCAACAACTAGTCTCTTCGCAGTCTCAGCTTTTGGATCGATGATCTTATAGTAAACATCGTGTGAGATTGCGTTTGCAATTGCTAAAATCAAACCATCGGCTGTTGACATGGCAGCGGCCATACCTCCAGCAGCAACTAGACCTGAGATTACATATGGTAATCCAGCTATCTCTGGGGTTGCTAACACAACGGCTTTACCACCCATGAAAAACTCATTTAACTCTAGAGTTCCATTTCCGTTAAAGTCGCTCACAAACATTAAGTTTGCTTGGTTCCAGTTTTGATACCAATCTATCGCTTGAACTTCAGTTATTGATTTACCAATAATACCTGTTGGTAATGATGGATCAATCAATGACAACTTAGATAGGGTCGCTAACATTGGAGCAGAAGAATAAAGAAGGAAGATAAAGAATAATGACCAACCTACTGATTTTCTAGCTGCTTTTACACTTGGAGTAGTAAAGTATCTCATCATAACGTGAGGCAATGAAGCTGTTCCCATCATCATCGCTAACGCTAATGAAATAAATGCCCAAGGTGTTGCGTTCACCGCTGAGTGAGCTTTAGTTATTCCAGCCAAACCTTTTGGCACTTCTTTTAGATTTTCAGCAGTGTTTTTAACAAAACCAAACTGAGCCTCTAATTCCGCTATTCTAGAAACTTCATCAGCTAACATAAAGTGAGGGAAAAAACCCGCACCCATTTTATTACTGATCCAGAATACTGGTAATAAGTAAGCTATGATTAGTACGATATATTGAGCTACCTGTGTCCAAGTTACCCCTCTCATACCACCAAGCATTGAACAAAGTAAGATACTTATAAGTCCAACGTATACAGCGTATTGAAATGGAATATCAAGTGCAACAGATGCAATTGTACCTGTGGCGTTAATTTGTGCAGTCACGTAAGTAAATGAAGCAACAGTTAAAACTACTACTGCCATGAATCTACTTAAATTACCACCGTATCTAGTACCTATAAAATCTGGAACTGTGTAACAGCCAAATTTTCTTAGGTAAGGTGCTAATAGTGATGCAACTAATACATATCCACCAGTCCAACCTACAAGTAGTGCCATATAACCGTAACCTTTAAAGTAAATACCACCTGCCATCGCAACGAACGATGCACCAGACATCCAGTCTGCCGCTGTCGCCATTCCGTTGAAAACGGTTGGTACTTGTCTTCCAGCTACGTAATACGCATCAGCTTGAGCTGTACGTGATAGATAACCAATTATAGCATAGATGGCTACTGTGAAGGCAACGAAACAAATACCAATTACTTTCGCTGTCATACCCATCTGCTCTCCAATTGACATAATGATTATGAAAGCTAAAAAACCACCTGTATAGATTCCATAAACCTTAGGTAAATTGTCTATAAAATTACCTTTAATCATTAGTCATCTCCTCTTTCACTAAAGCCGAACTCTTCATCAATTTTTTCTTGTCTGTTCGCAAACCAGAAAATTAGTATCACGAAAATTCCAAGAGAACCCTGACATGTGAACCAATAAGTTAACGGATAACCAAATGGTCCCGTAACTTCGTTCATTTCAGCCCCGAATAAGAAGATGCCAATTGAGAAAACAAACCAAATTGCTAAGGTAACCATTAGCAAACCTTTGGATTTTTCCCAGTGTTGTTCTTGTTTTGACATTTATACCTCTCTCTTTTTAGTTATAACTGGCGAAAACCATAACCATTATGAAATAGATTTAAAGTGTTAAAATTGGTAAATTTACTAGCCTTTTGAAGTTATAAGTGTCAAAAATAGGGCTTTTTATGGGAAAATACAAATTAACGTGGAGGGACTTAACCTGGCATGATTTTAAAACTTATCTTTTCGCCATGTTCAAAGCTTTCATTCCGAAGGGCAAAATTAGCAATTTGGATGAACTTGAAATGTTTATCCAAACAAAATCTGCCTGGGTGAGTCAGGTTACTCTTTATGGCTATCTTAAAACGAGGATGGGAACTAGGTACGTTCTTCATTTTGAGAATGATACTTTTATGGATTCTGTAAACTTGGCTAAGTGGAATATTTATGCTGTTGCTCTTCAAGATCTTACATTGTTTACATTTTCAAAATTGAAAGCGAATTTTAATTATCAAGACATAGAGAACGCAAAAGAAATTTTTTTAAAAATTCTAGATGATGAAACTTCAAATAAAATGCCAATTGATATTATAGAAAATGCCAAAAAAAGTTTTGATGAAAGATTACAAAATATAAATTGGGATGATCATCACAATGATTTACCATTTAATCCTAGTGCTTTATCTTTATACAAGTGGGCACCAATTGCAGAAGATTTAAAAACTTTAGATCGTAAAATAGTTCTAAATTCAGTTATTTTAAAATGGGATGTTGTAAAAAAAGAATTTAATGAAAGAATAAAATTTTAGATATTTTTTCTGTTTTCAACTAAGCTATCGACTACACCTGGATCAGCAAGAGTAGTTGTATCACCTAGTTGTCCATGCTCATTTGCTGCAATCTTTCTTAAAATTCTTCTCATAATTTTCCCAGATCTTGTTTTTGGAAGACCTGGGGTAAAATGAATTAGATCTGGTGTTGCTAAGGGTCCTATTTGTTTTCTTACCCAAAGTTTAAGCTCTCGATCTAGATCACCAGTCTCGCTTTCACCTGCATTAAGGGTGACATAACAATATAAGCCATTGCCTTTAATATCATGAGGATATCCAACAACTGCAGCCTCCGCTACTTTTGGATGTGCAACAAAGGCACTCTCAATTTCTGCAGTACCTAAATTATGACCAGAGACAATGATTACATCATCAACTCTACCTGTTATCCAATAGTAGCCGTCTTTATCTCTCTTACATCCATCACCAGTAAAATATTTTCCGTCAAACTGTGAAAAATAAGTATCAATAAATCTTTGATGGTCACCATATACAGTTCTCATTTGACCTGGCCAAGATTGAGCTATACAAAGTCTACCTTCCCCTTCACCTTTAATTTCTTTACCATCTTTATTAACTAATACAGGTTTAATTCCATAAAAAGGTTTTGTTGCGGATCCAGGTTTAAGTGGTATAGCTCCAGTTTGTGGCGCTATAAGAATCCCGCCTGTTTCTGTTTGCCACCAAGTATCGACTATTGGACATTTTGAATTTCCAACAGTTTTGAAATACCACATCCATGCTTCTGGATTTATTGGTTCTCCTACAGTTCCTAATAATTTTAAAGATTTTCTAGAAGTTTTATTCACTGGGCCATCACCCTCTCTCATCAAAGCTCTTATAGCTGTTGGTGCTGTATAAAAAGTATTTACCTTATACTTGTCTACTATCTGCCACCACCTTGAGCTATCAGGATAATTTGGGACACCCTCAAACATTATAGTCGTAGCTCCATTTGCAAGAGGTCCGTAAATAATATAACTATGTCCGGTAACCCATCCAATATCTGCCGTGCACCAATAAATATCATTTGGTTTATAATTAAAGATATATTGATGAGTCATGGAAGCGTAAACCATATACCCTCCAGTGGTATGCAAAACTCCTTTGGGCTTTCCAGTTGAACCTGATGTGTAAAGAATAAACAAAGGATCCTCTGCACTCATTTCTTCAGGTTCACAATAATTCGGTACATCTTTAATTAAATCGTGATACCAAACATCTCTGTCTTGATTCCAGTAAATATAATTACCAGTTCTCCTTACAATGATACATTTTTTTACGTCTGGACAATTAACTAAAGCTTCGTCTGTAGTTGCTTTTAAAGGAATGGTCTTGCCTCCTCTTACTCCTTCATCGGCAGTAATGATATATTCTGATTTACAATCATTAACTCTTCCTGAAATTGACTCCGCAGAGAAACCACCAAAAATTATAGAATGAACTGCACCTATTCTTGCACATGCTAACATTAGGATTGCTAATTCAGGTATCATTGTCAGGTAAATAGTGACTCGGTCACCTTTTTGTATCCCCAGCTTTCTTAAACCATTAGCAGCTTTTGAAACCTTTTGATGCAATTGCTTGTAAGAAATTTTTTGAGTATCTTTAGGATCATCCCCAACCCAAATAATTGCAGTTTTATCTTTTTTATCTTTTAAATGACGATCAATGCAATTAGCAGATGCATTAAGGGTACCATCCTCAAACCATTTAATTTTTACTTCTTCTTTACTATATTTGACATCTTTAATTTTTTTGTAAGGTTTTATCCAAGTAATTCTCTTTCCCTCTTTTTTCCAAAATGAATTATTATTTTTAATAGAATCAGAATATTTTTTTTGATATTGAGTTTTATTAGCTAAACTTCTTTTCACCCATTCAGGTTTAGTTTTAATAACCTGATCATTAGATGATGTTTTATCGATATTTTTTTTTTTAGATTTTTTGACAGAGGTCCTTTTAGCTTTTGAAGCCTTTTTTATTTTTTTTCTTTTTCTTGAAGATTTTTTTTTCTTTCTCTTTTTGTTTTTTTTCTTTTTTGGCATTTTATTCAATATTTACTCATATTATTTAAAATCTTCCAGCTTTTAGAGTCAATAGGCATTACAGATAATCTACTTTGTTTAATTAAAGATAAATGGCTTAAATCCTTGTTTTCTTTAATTTCTTCTAAAGATACAGGATTATCAAGTTTTTTCAAAAATTTAACAGTTACTGCAACAAATCTTCCTAATTTGTCTGTTTTATCAATGTAATGTTCTTTCACTACCTCCACAATTCCAACAATTTCTTTACCAATATTTGAGTGATAAAAAAAACATTGATCACCCCTTTTCATACTTTTTAGATATTTTGACGCTTGATAGTTTCTTACACCATCCCAGGGCGCCCCTTTTTTACCAGCTTTTTTTTGTTGATCGATTGACCAAACATTAGGCTCAGATTTTAATAACCAATATTGCATTTAATTCGTTTTCTAGTCTTTTTCCGACATACTGTTTATATTATCAAATAAATTTAACAGTTAAGAATATACTAATTTAAAAGTCTATCTTTAAAAGTAATAATTTAACAGTAAGAAAATTGAAAAAAACAATTAATAAATTTAATTACATAAATCAAATATATTTGAAGTGGATGAGAAAATAATGTCAGAATAAATTCCTTCTATGTAATTATGTAAGTCACAGAGAATTTCCCCCTCTTTTCCAGGTAACTCTAAAACATAATTGTTAAATTTTTTATTAATGTTGTAAACGTAAGTTTTAAAACCCATAGATTTTGCTTCTTTGAAAAATTCAGGATAGTTATACACAGTTTGATGGTCTACAGCAAAACCATAAGGAACGTTTTCTTGGTTAACAAGATAATTTAGATAATTCTTTGAATATCTATTTCTGTAAATCATACGTTGTGAGATTAAAATTTTAGAAAAATTGTGCTTAATTGCTTCTTCAATAGATTTTTTTGTAAACAACTCAGTAATTAAATTGTTTTGAATTTTCTTGAATCTTTCTTTTATTAATAAAGCATCATCAAGTTTGTCAGTGACTAAAGTAGTATCAGGGTGATCAACAAACCAATCTATAATTTCAATTTCACTTAAAGGAGTAAATTTTTCATCAATTTTATAGTTAAGAAAACTCTCTAAGTTGGGAGGCATAACTCCTTCATATTTAGTTCTTTGTTTCCAAGATGCCCAGTCATGTGCTGCAACAATTTTATTATCTGATGTTAAAAGTAAGTCTAATTCAAAATATCTAGCTCCTAAGTTGTAATTATTTCTTAGTGACTCTAATGAATTTGTATATACATGGCTATCAATAGAGCCTCCCGCATGTGCAATAAATGTATCTTTCTTAAGAAGAAATTCTTTATCAATAATTTTTCTATCTTTTGTAAATTTAAAGATAATTTTTTTGTAATTCAATTTCGCAGATAAATAAAACCTATTAATTAACGGGTACGCCCAAGGTATAAAGTTAGAAATATTCTCTTTTGTATATCTTCTAAAATTCTTCCATGAGATTTCTACTGAACTAGGTTTTTCATTAAGGTTCTTTATTTTCGATGTAAACTTATTCTTTTTTATTTTTTCAGATATTTTAAATTTTTTATCAAAGGTTTCGTAGTAAGGATAAACATCAATAATTATCATATCTTTTTTTTCTTTCACATCAATAAGCATGAATTCACATTCAATTTTATTTGAAATAAAAGCATAATTAAATTTATTACACTCACCAATTGCTTTAAAATTAATTTTTTTGTCATTTTTTATTATCTCATCAAAAATCATTGCCTCTATGTTTTTCTTGCTAACGCCTTTCGCATCCGTCTCAATTTTTATTATTTTTTCTTTGATATATAAAAGTGGCATAGACATCTTCAGCCCGGACGTAAACACGACCGAATTTTTGTCCTGTGAAATTTTACCGTTAAAAAGGATTAGCTTTTCATTGATATCTATTAAATCATTTTCAAAAGATTTAATTATTTTTGAAATATCTTGATTACTACTAGATAAAGATTTCATTATCATTTCGTCTTCATCAAAAAGACTTACACCCAAACCCAACTTATTAGTCCCATTTAAATAATCTAGAATTGTTGCTGGTATATCTAAAGTGTTACCTTTTAAATTTATTTCTTTTTTTTCTTGAATCTTATATGGATCAATAATTAAAAATAAATTTTTTCTATCTTTTTGATCCTTAAAATATTTTCTTGAAACATTGGAATTCATTAGAAGATGATCTGAGTGAATAATAATCAAATTATTTTTTGCCCTATCATTAGAAATTATCCGATTTATCAAATTATTTAGGTATAAATCATTACAATAAACAACTTTAAGATGATTCAACGATATATGCTCACTTATTTTCTCACAATTTTTTGACAACAGTCCGTTTGGTGGATGATTATCTACGGTACTTATCCAAACGGCATAAGGTTTCTCCTCACTTTCAAAATATTGAATTTGATTTAGGGCATAGTCAAGCACTATATCATCATGAATTCCCCAAGGACTTATTTGTAAATTCTTATCGCCATAAAAATCTTTAATTGTATTTAATCCTTTTATCTTATTGACACTATGAGCATTATAAAAATTTCCATTTCCTGCATATTTTTCTGATGTTCCTTGAATCGACATCAAATTATAATTTTTTTTAGCTAGCAAGTCAGAAAGACAATTGAAATTAGAGTAAAAGGTAAGATCTACATAAGGTAAGCCACAATTACTGGCAACCAATCCTGCAATTGTCCAATCAGTATAATCTTTCGCTTGGTTTATATTTGTAAAATCAATTAAATCATCGCGATCAAGTAGTGTTAAGTTTAAATGGTCAAGATTTTTATTTATATAAAAAGTTCTTTCCAAACTTTCAGCAGCTATAATAACCAAATCTCTTTCTAAGAAGTTTTTAGGAACTTCTTTTACGTTAGTAAAATAATCACGAAAATTAAATTCATTATTGATATCAAATTTGCCATATGTCATTTGATAGCTTTTTATCAATGATATGGTTGCTGGATTAACAAATATAAAAATTAATAGAAATATTATTTTATAAAAATAATTTTTGACTCTAAATTTTATGATTTTTTTATACGTTACTATTCCAATCGTAAAAAATAACAAAAACAAGAAAGATTCAAAAACAAATATGAATAAATAAGGCAAATAAGTTGATCCAATTAAATCAGTTTGTAAATGAATC
>CABZDW010000012.1 GCA_902524545.1 uncultured Pelagibacteraceae bacterium | reverse complement strand
TTGAATTAGTTGTACATAGATGTTTGTGGACTGCAGTTATGCTAATAATGACAACTCTTTTTTTAAAAAAATGGAATCTTTTTATTAAAAGTATTTCAAATAAAAAAAATCTTTTTTATCTTTTTATCTCAGGTTCATTGATTTTTATTAATTGGGCTATTTGGATTTATGCTGTAGCTACAGAGAGAATTATAGACGCCAGTTTTGGTTATTTTATTATGCCGATCATAAGTGTTTTGTTGGGATACATTTTTTTTAAAGAAAAATTGAACAAAAAAAGAATTTTTTCAATTTTATTAGTGATGATATCTATTTTGATTATGATTTTTCTAAATATTAAAACACTACCTTGGGTTGGTATAATTGTAGCTTTGAGTTGGGCATTTTATAATTTAGTAAGAAAAAAAATTGATATAGAAACTGATATAGGACTTCTTATAGAGAGTTTATATATTTTTCCTTTTGCTCTTATTGTCTTTTACTTTATTTTTGATAAGGGATTACATGACTTTAGTTTATCTAACCCTGGTCTGAGTATATTTCTATTATTAGCGGGACCTATGACTGTGATTCCTTTATTCTTATACGTAAGAGGTGTTGAATTAATCGGTCTTGGAGCTACAGGGATGATTTTTTATATTACACCTACGTTGCAGTTTATTTTAGGCTTTTTTTATTATAATGAAGATTTTTCAATAATTAAATTAGTTAGTTTTATTATCATCTGGATTGCTGTAATTATATATCTTAAAGATCTTTATGAAATTAATTAGCAAAATATTTTTTTTATTTTTGTTAACAATATTAAACTGTTATTCTAGTGAAAATGTCAATTTTAAAGAATGGAAAAAGAATTTCAAAAAAGTGGCATTAGCAAATAATATTTCAGAAAAGACCTTTGATGAAGCAATGCAAAATGCAAGATTTCTACCCAAAGTTATTGAATACGATCGATTTCAACCAGAGTTTTATGAAGATACAAAAACATATATTAATAAACGTACTTCAACTAAAAAATTAAAAAAGGGTATGAATTTTTATGAAAATAATTCAAACCTTATAAATTTAGTCGAAAAAAAATTTAAAGTAGAAAAAGAATTACTTTTATCTTTAATGGGTATTGAGACTAACTTTGGCACCTATGTTGGAAAAATGGATATAATATCATCATTAGCTACATTAAGTTATGATAAAAGAAGATCAGAGTTTTTTTCAAATGAACTTTTAACTTTATTGAGATTAATTGACGATGATCAAATAGATTATAAAACATTATATGGTTCATGGGCAGGTGCATTTGGTTTTTTTCAATTTATGCCATCTACAATAAAGAATTACGCTTTTGATTATAATAAGGATAATTATATTGACTTGAAAAATTCTGAAGACGCATATGCATCTGCTGCTAATTATTTAAATAAGATAGGGTGGAAAAAAAATGATAATTGTTTTAAAAAAATTGAATTAGATGAAAATATTCCTGTCAAATTTCTGAATGTGTCAGCTAGAAAGATACATAATAAAAAAAAAATTAAATCATTTAAAAAATACATTAAAAATTATTCTGAATTAAACATAAAAAATGAAAACCAGAAAATAGCAATTATAACACCGGATAAAGATATTATACCGGATGCACAAACTTTAAATCCTGCTTATATAGTTTTTGAAAATTATGAAATAATTTTAAAATGGAATAGATCTCTAAGATTTGCACTTGCTGTGTGTACTTTAAAGGATAAATTAAAAAATGAAATTTAACATTTTTGTTATTTTAAGTATTTTATTTTTATTATTAAGTTGTGATCAAACTACTATTAACCAAAGTAAAAAAATAGACATACCGTTCGAAAAAAAATATAAAAATAGTGGATTTTCACTAATCTATAATGATCAATTAAAGATTAAAAAAATTGATCAAAGATCATTAACATTATTTCATAAGAATTTAAAAAGAAAATCATCTGTAAAAATTACTAATCCCTTAAATGGAAAATCTCTTATTGCAGAAGTAAAATCGAATAGAGTAAAATTTTCACCATTTTATAATTCGATTATCACACAAAGAATTGCTGAGGAGTTAGAACTTGATTTTAACGAACCATATATAGATATAGTTTTGATTTCAAAAAATTCGACATATATTGCCAAAAAGACTAAGACTTTTGAAGAAGAAAAAACAGTTGCTGAGAAGGCACCTATAGATGGTATTAAGATTAGTGATCTAAACTTATCCAATAAAACTAAAAAAAAATTAAAGAAAAATAATAAATTTTCTTATTATATTAAGGTAGCTGATTTTTACTATAAAAAATCTGCTAAAAATATGAGTAATAAAATTAAAAGTGAAGTTAAATTGAAAAATATTAAAATCATTGAACTTACTAAAACTAATTATAGGTTATTATTGGGACCATTTAATGATATACAGTCACTTAAAGACTCATTTGAAAAAATGAATTCTTTGTATTTTGAAAACCTAGAAATAATTAAAGATGCTTAAAAAAATTTTTATCATTATCTTATTACATTTATCTCTAATTTTTTCTGTTAATGCAAATATTGAAATAAAAGCTAGAACAGCAATATTACAAGATTTCTTATCTGGAGAAATTTTATATGAGAAAGATCCAGATAGATCAATTTATCCAGCTTCGATGACTAAGATAATGACATCAATAATTGCTTTTGATTTAATAAAATCAGGTGATTTAGCTTTAAATGATAAATTTATAATTTCTGAAAAAGCTTGGAGATTATCAACCGCAGGTTATTCATCTATGTTTATAATGGTTGGTGATGAAGTTTCTGTAGAGGATTTACTTTTAGGTATAATTATTGCTTCTGGTAATGACGCATGTGTTGCACTTGCGGAAGGAATAGCTGGCACTGAAGAAGAATTTGCAATCTTAATGACATCCAAAGCAAAAGAACTAGGTATGGAAAATACGAATTTTGCGAACTCATCTGGTATTAATGATCCAGACAATTATTCAACTGTTAAAGATATTTTGATTATGTCTACATATTTAATAAAAGAACATCCAAAATACTATGAGTGGTTTGCAGAAAAAGAATTTACTTGGAATAGAACTGGAGGTGATCCAATCACACAAGGTAACAGAAACCCTCTTCTTTACAAAAATATTGGTGCCGATGGTATTAAAACAGGTTACTTAGCTGTCGAAAAATATTCGTTAGCGTCCTCAATTAATAGAAAGGGAAGAAGATTAATAGCTGTCGGAAGTGGATTTGAAACCAAAAGTTCAAGATCAAGAGAAAGTTCAAGATTATTAACTTATGGATTAACAAATTTTGATCTTGTTGAGATAAATAAAGCTAATAAACCTATTGATAAAGTAGAGGTATGGCTTGGTAAACAAGGCTATGTTGATGTTCATGTTGATAGTGATATTTATAAAACAATTAAAAAAGCAAAAAAGAGATTACTAAAAATATCCTTGAAATATGATGGACCAGTAGAAGCACCGATAAAAAAAAATCAAAAAATTGGAACATACAGAGTAGTATTTGATCAGGAATTGATAGGCGAATATGATCTATTAGCATCTAACGATGTTCAAAAAGTAAATATTTTTTCTAGATTAATTAAATCATTGAATTATTTAATCTGGGGCGATGTCTAGGAAACCTGTTATTGTTTTCGAGGGTATTGAAGGAAGTGGGAAGACTCATCATTTAAATAAAATTTCAAAATATTTTAAAAAAAGAAAACTTTCTTTTATCAAGATCAGAGAACCAGGAGGAAGTTTAAATTCAGAAAAAATAAGAAAATTGATACTTAATAAAAAATCCAATTTTAACAAAAATACTGATTTGCTGCTTTATTTAGCTTCTAGAAGTGAAAATATCAATCTACTAAGAAAATATTACAAAAAAAAAATTATATTAATAGATAGATTTGTCGATTCAACTATTGCGTATCAACACTATGGTATGGGTGTAAATTTAGATTTAATAAATAGTATTAACAAACATATTTTATCAAATTTTAAAGTCTCTTTTACTTTTTTAAATCTAGTAAATCATAAAAATATGGTAAAGCGACTTAGATCAAGAAAATCTACTAACAGGTATGATAACTTCAAAAAAAAATTTTACAATAAAGTTCAAAAAGGTTTTGTAAAACTATCAAATAAGAATAAAAGAAAATACCAAATAATTGACTCAAATTTAGGTATTAAGTTGAATGAAAAATACGTTTTAAAGAAAATTGAAAAATTGATAAAATGAGCCTAAGTCCAATAAATCAAACTAATTTGTTTTCACTCGATAACTATCTGTTAGAATTTGTAGAACTTTATAAGAAAAAAAGATTACCTACAAAGATTTTACTTAGTGGTGACAAAGGTTTGGGTAAGTCAACTTTAGCATTTCATTTAGTAAATTATATATTGTCAATTAACGAAGAACATCCCTATATTATTAGAGAATCTAAAATTAATCCTGACAATAAATCTTATAAGCTTGTAATAAATGGATCAAATCCCAACTTATTATTAGTTGATACCTCAAGTGAAAAAAAAAATATTGATATTAATCAAATTAGAGAATTGATTAATAATTTGAATAAATCATCTTTTAATAACAAGGAAAGATTTATAATTATAGATAATATCGAAACATTAAATATTTCCTCTATTAATGCACTTTTAAAAGTTTTAGAGGAACCACCATCAAACGCTTATTTTATATTGATAAATAACGATAGATTTATTTTACCTACTTTAAAATCGAGATGTATCAATTTTAAAATATCTTTAGATCACAAAACTTCGATTTCAGTTATTAATAAGATTTTAGATAATGATATTATGAAATTTATTAATAAAGAACTGATAAACTACTATTTAACACCTGGACAAATATATCATTTAATTGAATTTTTTAAAATACAGAAACGTGATTTAAAGGATTATGATTTAAAAAGTTTTCTAAAACTTGTTATCAAAGATAATTTGTATAAAAAAGATGCTTTAATTAAAGATACAATATTTCAATATTTTGAGTTTTATTTTTTAACAAAAGTAAAATTAGCAAAATCAAGAACTTTTGAATATTATGATTATTTTTTAAAGAGAATAAATGACACTAAAAAATTTAATTTAGATGAAGAGTCTTTATTTATGGAATTTGAATATAAAATTTTAAATGGATAAAAATTTTTATATTACTACTCCGATATATTACCCATCTGGAAGACCTCATATGGGGCATGCATATTCAAGCATTATAGCTGACTTTTTTGCTCGATTTAAATCAATTGATGATTATAACGTTCATTTTTTAACTGGTACAGATGAGCATGGTTTAAAGATACAAAGATCAGCTGAAAAAGTGGGTAAAAAGCCTAAAGAATTCTGTGATCAAATTAGTCAAACATTTAAAGATCTCTCAAAAACATTAAATTTGTCTAATACAGATTTTATAAGAACTACTGAGGATAGACATAAAAAAACAGTTCAGCATCTCTGGTCTCTTCTTGAAAAAAATGATGACATTTATTTATCAAATTATTCCGGATGGTATTCAGTCTCAGATGAGGCTTTTTACAATGAAGATGAAATAGAGGAAATAGAGGGAAAAAAAATTGCGAAATCGTCAAAATCTAACGTTGAATGGATAGAGGAAGAATCTTATTTTTTTCGACTCTCTAAATGGCAAAAACCTTTATTAGAATTTTATGAGAAAAACCCAGATTTTATTTTACCTGAGTCTAGAAAAAACGAGGTAATTAGTTTTGTAAAAAGTGGTCTTAAAGATCTTTCTGTAAGTCGTAAAACTTTTTCATGGGGAATTCCAGTTCCTAGTAATGATAAACATATTATTTACGTATGGCTCGACGCATTAACAAATTATTTAAGTGCTTTAAATTATCCAGATACAAATAATGAACTTTTTAAAAAATTTTGGCCAGCATCTATTCATTTAATTGGTAAAGATATCCTAAGATTTCATGCAGTTTATTGGCCTGCTTTCCTTTTAGCTGCTAAAATAGAATTACCAAAAAAAGTTTATGGTCATGGTTGGATATTATCTGGTGAAGAAAAAATGTCAAAATCTAAGGGTAATATTTTAGATCCATTAAAAATTATTGAAGAATACGGTTTAGACCCTTTGAGATATTATTTGATTAAGGAAGTTTCATTTGGAAATGATGGTAATATTTCTCAAGATAGACTTGAAGATTGTATAAATAGCGATTTAGCAAATAATTATGGTAATTTATGTCAAAGAGTTACTGCTTTTGCGATGAAAAATTGTGATGGAAAAATTCCTGCAAAAATTGATTTTCAACTAGATGATTTAAAGATATTAAACAAATTTCAAGAAAATTTAGATACTATAAGGTCTAAAATAAATGAGCAAAATATAAATTTTTACATCGATTTCATTGTTAATTCACTATTTGAGGCAAACAAATATTTTAATGATCAGGAGCCATGGAAAAAAAAGAGTGATTTGATAAGATTAAATACTATAGTTTATACAACATTAGAAATAGTGAGGAAAATTAGCTTTTTACTTTATCCAATTATTCCCGAAACATCATTGAAAGCATTAAAAATTTTTAATTTCTCAGAAAAAGATATCAAATTAAAAACTATTTCTAATAATGAATTTATTATTAAAGGTAATATGATAAATAAGATAGATATATTAATTAAAAAAATAGAAAAAAAAGATGATTGACTCACATTGCCATCTTGATCATGAACCGTTACTCAGTGATCTTTCAAATGTTCTTAAAAGATCCAAAGATGTTGGTATTAAAAAGTTATTAACTATATCTACATCATTTGAGAGTTTTTCTAGAATTAAAGATATAGTCAATAAAGATGAGATCATATATGGAACAGTAGGCATACATCCACATGAAAGTGACACTAATATAATAACTAAGAATGAAATAGTTAAAAGTCTTAAAGAAAACCCTAAAATAATTGGAATAGGGGAAACAGGACTAGATTATTATTATAAAAACAGTGATAAAGAGAAACAAATAATTAGTTTTAAAGAACATATTGAAGCGGCAATAGAGTGTGACGTTCCTATTATTGTACATTCAAGAGATGCTGAGGATGACACTTATAAAATACTTAATGAATATAAAAAACAAAATCCTAAAATTTTAATGCATTGTTTTACTGGATCAAAAAAATTTTCAGAAAAACTACTAACATTAAACTCTTATTTTTCTGCTAGTGGAATTATTACTTTTAAAAACTCAACTGATCTTCAAGAGACTTTCAAATCTTTACCAATTGATAAAATTTTGATAGAGACCGACAGTCCATATTTGGCACCAGTTCCCAATAGAGGAAAAAAAAATGAGCCTTCGTTTATTGATTTTACTGCAAATAAACTCTCTGAGATAAAAGAAATTTCCAAGTTAGAGTTAATAGATATAACTACAGATAATTTCAATAGATTATTTTTTCAATAATATTTTATGAAATTTATAATACTTGGCTGTGGAAGTTCAATGGGTGTTCCAAGAGCAGACGGTTTTTTTGGTAATTGTGATCCAAAGAATAAAAAAAATTATAGAACTAGATGTTCAGCTTTATTAAAAACTTCAGATGAAAATGTTTTAATAGATACCTCTCCAGACTTAAGACAACAATTATTACGTAATAAAATTTCTAAAATTGATAAAGTTTTTTATTCACATATTCACAGTGATCAAACACATGGGATTAATGATCTTAGAATTTTTTATATTAAAAACAGAAAACCAATAAATGTTTATGCAGATTTAGATACATCTAATTATTTAAAAAAAAGTTTTTCGTATTGTTTTAATAGTCATTCTAGAGAATATCCTGCAACTTTAAAGTTAAATAGATTAAAAAACAATCATTCAATTTTAAATCGAAAAAGCAAAATAAATGTAAAATCTATAAAGGTTAAACATGGCAAAGTAAAATCAAACTGTTTTGTAATTAATAAAAAGTTGGCTTATATAAGCGATGTTAATAAAATTTATAATAAGGATCATAGATTCTTTAAAAATTTAAAATATCTAATTATTGATTGTTTAAGATATGATTTCCATCCTTCTCATTTCAACTTGGAAACAACCTTAAATTTAATCAAATTATTCAAACCAAAAAAATCGATATTAACAAATCTACATACCGATTTAGATTATAATATTCTTAAAAATAGATTGCCTAAAAATGTAGAGCCTGCTTATGACGGTCTTTCAATAAATTTTTAAAGTTTCCTCTATTTTTTGTATTATCTTTTGTGACATAGGTTTAGTTAATGATGAAAATGTATCTTCGACTTTACCTTCCGTATTAATTAAAATTTTATAAAAATTCCATTTTGGCACTGCAGATTTTCCGTGGTTTTCTTTAGCCCATTTAAAAATCTCATGTGCATTTTCACCCTTTACATCTGAGATAGCAGTGAGTGGAAAACTAATGTCAAAGTTTACCTTGCAAAATTCTTTAACCTCTTTACCTGATTTTTTTTCTTGATTAAATGAGTTTGAGGGGACTCCAAGTACGATCAATCCTTTTGCTTCATATTTTTCCCATAATTCTTGTAAGCCCTCATATTGTTTTGTAAACCCGCAATAGCTTGCTGTATTAACTACCAAAACAGCTTTATTCTTATATTCTCTAAAATTTATTAGTTCTCCAGTAATACTATTAATCTGCAAATCATAAAAAACCTTATTGTAATTAGCAGATGCATAATTTTTAAAAAAGAACATAATAAATACCAAAACAATAAATACTAATTTTTTCATTTATAAATTACTTATTGGGTGTAAGTAATATCAAAAAGTAGCCAAATAAAGTGGATAATAGTGACCCGGTTAACACACCTATTTTTACGCCATCCATATACTGCATGTTTTCAACAAATGCTAAATTTCCAACAAACAGACTCATTGTGAAGCCAATACCAGTTAACACACCTACACCATAAAAATTATACCAACTTGTATTATTTGGCATCTGCGCTATTTTTGTTTTTATAGCAACATATGAAAAAACAAATACACCTAATTGTTTACCTAAAAATAACCCTAAAACTATTCCTAATGGTACTTTATCTAGTAAAGAACCAAGAGATAAACCCTCTAATGAAACGCCAGCATTTGCAAATGCAAATAAAGGCATGATACCAAAAGCAACATAAGGGCTTATAGCGTGTTCAATTTTGATTAATAAGGAAAAATCTTTTTCTTTTTTTCGATGAGGTATTGTCATTGCTAATAAAACACCTGCGATTGTCGCATGTATTCCAGAATTATGAGTAAAATCCCAAAGGAAAATGCCAACAATCAAATAAGGTAAGAATTTTTTAATGTTAAATTTATTTATAACTAGCAATATTAAAAATGCTAACAACATTAGACTTAAATATTTAATACTTAAATCTCCCGAGTAAAATAGTGCAATAATTACGATAGCACCCAAATCATCAATAATTGCTAGTGCAGTTAAAAAAACTTTTAATGATAAAGGTACTCTTTTACCCAACAAAGATAACACTCCAAGAGAAAAGGCTATATCCGTAGCTGAGGGTATTGCCCATCCATTCATTGTTTCGCTATCTCCAAAATTGACAAATACATAAAATAATGCTGGGATTAACATTCCACCAACTGCTGCAATTATTGGGAGTAGCGCTTGTTTTATATTAGAAAGCTCACCTTGCAAAAATTCTCTTTTTATTTCCAAAGTAACGAAAAAAAAGAATATTGCCATTAAAGCATCATTTATCCAATGAAGAACTGATAATTTTAATCCAAAATCATTTATGCCAATGAATAGATATTTATCTAAGGTTAAAAAATATAATTCAGAAAAACCTGAATTACTTATTATCAAAGCAATAATTGCTGCAAATAATAAAACTAAACCACTAGCGGCTTCAAGTTTAAAAAACCAAATAAAGGGTTTTGATAAATAATTAATCATTTAATTCAGATCTTTAGCAAAAAGTATAAAATCTCTCAAGGTCTCAAATAAATTATACAATACAAGTTCTAAATTTGGGAAAATATTACTTAATGGATCCTTAAATGTGTCTAGAACAATTATAATTGCGATAAAAGTTATTATAGCGACAATTATATAGCTTAAAAATTTTCCAAATGTAAAATTATATTTTGACTTATATTTTACTAATTCTGATCCTGGTTTTATAGGTAAATCGGATACTGATTTATTGATATTTTCATCTTTATATAAAATCTTTTTTTGATTAGTAGGCTTGTCAATTAATGGCTCTGTTTGTTCACTAAAATTTTTATTAAAGAACCAGGTTTGATCACATGATCCGCATTTTAATAATCTACCTTTATCTGGAATTAAATTTTCGTCTACTTCGAACTTTTTTTCACACAAAGGACAAACTATAATCATTAGCTCTATATAACAGATTCTGATTAAAAATCCCTTGTTTTACACATCTTTATACATTGAAAAAATAAATAACTACTGTATTAGTACTTCATTCGGAGTGTAGCGCAGCCTGGTAGCGCATCTGGTTTGGGACCAGAGGGTCGCAGGTTCAAATCCTGCCACTCCGACCATAATTATGAAAAAAGCAAAAATTTATAAACCTAATAAAACAGCCACACAGTCTGGTTTAGGCAAAATTGACAAATGGGTTTTAGAGTTTAAAACTAAAGACCCTACAAAAAATCCATTAATGGGATGGGAGAGTTCATCTGATACTTATACAGAATTAAAATTAGAATTTACCACCAAAGAACTAGCGATTACTTATGCAAAAAAAAATAAAATTGATTTTGAAATAATAGAACCGAAACAAAGAAAAGTAATGAAAAAATCTTATGCAGATAATTTTTTAAACTAAATTAATGTTTAAATTTTTTACAGATAAAAGATGGCATTTATGGAGTATTGGAGGAACAATACTAATTCTTGCTGCCACATGGTATCAAGTTCAACTTGATGTAAGAATTAATGAATGGTTTGGTGAATTTTATGATACATTACAAAAAGCACTTGCAGAGCCAGGTGCAGTTACTGAAAATGAATTCATCGCTTATCTCTTTACTTTTGCGAAAATTGCAGCAGTTTATATTTTAGTTGTTATATTTAGTGACTATTTTACAAGCCACTGGACTTTTAGATGGAGAACAGCGATGGCTAATTTTTATCATGATAAATGGGATTTTGCCTCGTCAATCGAAGGTGCTTCTCAAAGAGTGCAAGAGGACACTCTTAAATTTGCTCGAATAATGGAAGGTTTAGGTGCAGAACTTTTAAGAAGTGTAATGACATTAATTGCATTTACTCCAATCTTATGGGGTTTATCTAAAAGTATTACTGTTCTGCCATGGATAGGTGAAGTTAATCACGCTTTAGTTTGGGTAGCTATTATTTCTGCTTTAGGTGGTACATTTATACTCGCTGCTGTGGGAATCAAATTACCTGGTATTGAATATGATATTCAAAAAGAAGAGGCTGCATACAGAAAAGAATTAGTTCTCGGTGAAGATTTTAAGGAAAATGCTCAACCAATGACAATCGATAGTTTGTACGGTGGTGTGAGAAAAATTCATTATAAGATGTATTTTCATTATCTTTATTTTAATGCTGTCAAATGGAGTTACTTGCAAGGAATGGTAATTGTTCCTTATCTTGCGTTAGCACCAACAATTGTAACAGGAGCCATTACTTTAGGTTTTGTTCAACAAATAATAAGAGCCTTTGGTAGAGTCGAGACTTCACTTCAATATTTAGTAAGAAGCTGGCCTATTATTGTTGAACTTATATCAGTTTGGAAAAGACTTAATGAATTTGAAAATAAACTAAAATTAAATACAGAAAATATATCTAAAGAAAAAATTTAGTGGCTTTAAATAAAGATTTAATAAACGATATAATAACAGTAACGTCAAAAGCAGCTATTTCTTGTTACGATTTTATTGGAAAAAATCAAAAAAAAAACGCTGACAAAGCTGCAACGGACACAATGAGGAATGAAATCAATAAACTTTCCATCAATGGAGAAGTTGTTATAGGTGAGGGTGAACTAGATAAAGCACCTATGTTATATATAGGTGAAAAATTAGGTTCTGGAGGAAATTTAAATCTCGATATAGCAGTTGATCCAGTAGAGGGAACAAATTTTGTCGCAAAAAATCTTCCTGGAGGATTATCAGTAATATCTATTGCGGAAAAAGGGAATCTTTTTAATGCACCAGAAACTTATATGGACAAAATTGCAGTTTCAAACAAAATACCTTTTGAAGCAACTGATTTAGATTTTTCAGTTGAAAAAAATATTAAAAATATAGCTGATTCTTTAAACAAAGATTTAACAGATATTACTGCTTGTTTATTGGATCGACCTAGGCACAAGAAAATTATTGATCAACTAAAAAAAATGAATGTAAATATGAAATTAATTTCTGATGGTGATGTATCTGGAGCATTAATGGTAACAGAAGATAAATATAATGTAGACATTTTTTTGGGTATAGGGGGTGGACCCGAAGGAGTTTTAGCTGCCTCAGCTATTGACGCATATAACAGCAAGTTTCAGGGAAGATTTATTTTTGATAATGAGAAGGATATAAAAAGAGCTAGGCTAATGGGTATTGAAAATTTAAATAAAAAATATGATTTAAAAGAAATTATTAAAGGTGACTCTATATTCTGTGCGACAGGTATTACATCAGGTGATTTAGTAAAAGGTATAAATCTCAAAGATAATAAATATATCACTCAAACTCTAGTTACACACAAAAACTCAAATATTTGCAAAATTGTTACAAGAGAAGACACTATAAAAACTTGATAAATATAATTTTTTACAATAAAAGATCCAAATTTGGTCCCTTCGTCTATCGGTTAGGACACGTGGTTTTCATCCTCGAAAGAGGGGTTCGATTCCCCTAGGGACCGCCAAAATGCCATATTTTGTTTATCTAATTATCACTAAAAATAAAAATAAAAAAAGGTTTTCATACGTTGGTTATACAGTAAACATAAAAAAAAGGTTAAACTTACATAACGCTGGTAGGGGGGCAAAGTTTACAAGAGGAAAAAAATGGAAGTTAGTTTATTATGAAAAATACGACACAAAATCAGATGCGATGAAAAACGAGTATAGATTAAAAAAAGATTATGAACTAAGAAAGAAATTAATTAAAAACAAATGAAAATTTCCATATTGCTTCCTTTAAAAGAAAATTTTTCACCATCTTATGCAGGTGCTGTTTCGTTGTTTATAAATGATACTTTAAGATCAAGTAAATTTAAAAAAAATATTACAGTTTTTGGGCACACAAACTATAAAAAAAAATTTAGCCAAAGATATTTTAACATTGATATAAAAAAAAAAATTTTTTCAAGCCAAAATAAAGAATATGTAAAAAAATTTATCGAAATAGAAAAAAAAAATAACTCTCAGATTATAGAGCTACATAATAGACCAATTTATCTAAAATATCTTGTAAATGATTTAAAAAAGAGAGATTATATTTTGTATTTTCACAATGATCCTCTTACAATGTCGGGATCAAATAGCATTAAAGAGCGATCATTTTTATTGAATAATTGTTATAGGATAGTTTTTAACAGTAATTGGTCTAAAAAAAGATTTTTACAAAAAATGAAATCTGATGCAATTAATAGTGAAAAATTAATTGTAATTAATCAGTCAGCTTCAAAAAATAAAATAAATTTTAATAATAAAAAAAAGTTGATAACATTTGTAGGTAAGCTCAATAGATCCAAAGGATACGATCTTTTTGGTAAAGCAGTTTTAAAAATATTAAATAAGTACAAAGATTGGTCTGCTTATGTAGTTGGAGATGAACCACGAGATAAACTTAATTTTAAACATAAAAGATTAAAAAACTTTGGTTTCAGAGAACATAAAGAAGTTATTAAGATTTATAAGGAAACAAGTATAGCTGTTGTTTGCTCAAGATGGGATGAACCTTTTGGCAGAACAAGCTTAGAAGCAGCAGCAAATGGTTGTGCTGTAATTATTAGTAACAGGGGTGGTTTACCAGAAACTATCACTAATGGTCGAATACTTAAAAAATTAAATGTTAATGAAATTTGCAAAAATATTGAAAATTTAATTAAAAATTCATCTATTAGAAAAAAATATCAAAAATTATCTTATAAAAACTTTTATTTATCCCATGAATATGTTTCTGACCAAATTGATAAGGTAAGAAATAATTTAAGTAAAATAAGCAAACCTTTTTTGTCTACTTCACAATCAAATCTTAGAATATTACACATTACCAATTTTAATGAGAGACATAATGGCCGACTTTTCTTTAATACTGGAAGAAGATTAAATAATGGTTTCATTAGACTTGGACATAGCGTTTTAGAATTTAGTGATAGAGATATTGTAAGTAGAGGTAAATCTTTAAAAGATTTTTATGGATCTGATACATTAAATGATAAATTAATTAAAACTTGTTATCATTTTAAGCCGGATTTAATAGTTTTGGGACATGCAGACATGATATCAAAAGATATTCTATATAATCTCAAAAAAGATTATTCTAATCTTAAAATAGCTCAATGGTTTCTTGATCCGTTAAACAAAAATGGTCCCGATTTTCAGAAAAACAAAAAAAGAATTTTAGACAAGTCTGATGTAATAGATTCAAATTTTTTAACCACTTCACCTGATGCGTTGGGCTTTTTATCAAAAAAAAAGATGAATTACTTTGTACCTAATCCATCAGATCAATCGATGGAAACACTGGATAATTTTAAGAAAGATTGTTCGAATGATGTTTTTTTTGCCTTAAGTCATGGTGTACATAGGGGTCAATTAAAAAGCCGATCTACGGATGATAGAGAAAAGTTCATAAAATCTCTAATCAATAAATGTAAAAATATCAGATTTGATATTTTTGGTATGGATAATATTCAACCAATTTGGGCTGATCAATATTTTAAGAATATATCTAATTCAAAAATGGGTCTTAACTTAAGCAGGGGAACACCAATAAAATATTATAGTAGTGATAGAATTACTCAAATTATAGGTAATGGTTTAGTTACATTAATTGATGAAAAAACTTGTTATGGTGATTTTTTTGATGATACAGAAATGGTTTTCTATAAGAATATATCAGATTTATCTGAAAAAATTGAGAAAATTTCAGAAGATGAAAAAATTCGTAAGACAATTGGACAAAAAGGTAAAACTAAATACATGAAATATTTTAATTCAACACTTGTGGCAGATTTTATCATTAATAAGACCTATGAGATAAATGGCACAAAAAAGTATTTATGGCATAAACCATAAAATGATCTCCATATTAATACCGACTTATAATAATTTAGATTATCTAAAACTTTGTTTAAAAAGTTTGGAAAAAAATTCTTATTTTAAACATGAAATAATAATTCATGTTAATGATGGTTCAGATGGTACATTAAATTTTGTTAAAGCTAACAATTATAAACATACAATCTCAGATGATAATATTGGTCTATGTTCCTCAATAAATAAAGCTGCAAAATTAGTGTCGAGTCGATATATTCTTTATAGTCATGATGATATGTATTTTTGTCCAAATTGGGATAAAGTTTTATTAGACGAGGTTAAAAGTTTAAATAGAGATGATTTCTATCTATCTGGCACAATGATTGAACCTAACTCTGGTCATATAGTTTGTAATTTTGGAGTAGATCTTGGTACTTTTAAAGAAAATGAGCTATTATCTAAATATAAGAATATTAATTTTTATGATCATCAAGGCAGTCATTTTGCTCCACATTTAGTTTCAAAAAAAATGTGGGATAAAGTAGGTGGTTTTAGTGAAGAATTTAATCCTGGCATAGGCTCCGATCCTGATTTTAATATGAAATTATGGAAAGAAGGTGTCCGAATATTCAAGGGTCTAAATGATTTTAAAGTTTATCATTTTGGTTCATTAACAACCAGAAAAAAAAAGAATTTTATTCAAAATAGAGGGGACAAGACATTTTTAAAAAAATGGGGAATCACAACGAAGTTTTTTAAAAAACATTATTTAAAATCAAAAACTAAATATAATGGACCGTTGAAAGAACCTAGTATAACCCTTGGATATATATTTGGCTTTTTGTCTTGTAAAGTTCAATCTATATTTTTACTTTATTAAGTGCATTATTTTTAAATATATTAGCTTCTTTGATATACCTTCTAACCATTTGTGTTGTTTTATGACCCGTCATAGCCATTATACTTCGTTCATCTGCACCAGATTCAGCAGCAACTGTTGCAAAACCTGACCTTAAACTGTGACCAGAAAAATTTTTATTTTCTATACCTGCTAAATTTAAATATTTTTTTATCAATAAAACTACTGATTGATCAGTTAACCTATTATCCATTAAGGATAAACCTTTAGAAAATCTTCTAAAAATAGGTCCGTACTTAATTTGAGAAACCTCTAACCATCTTTTTAAATTCATAACAGGACAGTAAATTTCATTAGTGAAGTAGGGTAGTCCCTTTATCATCCCCTCGCCAAATTGATCAGTTTTAGATTTTTTGATAGAGATTTTCAGGCCCTCCGGTACAAATTCTAAATCTTCATGATCTATAGAAATCAGTTCTGTCCTTCTAAATCCACCTCCAAAGCCAATTAGTATGATTGATTTGTCTCTGAGTTTTTTAATTTCATCAATTTTTTGTTCATTTATTACATTAATAATTAATTTTAAATAGTTGATTAATAATGGTTTTTTACCTTTCTGGACACTTCCTTTGACCCTTCTTATTCCCATTAAATTCTCTACTATAATTGGATGTTTTGTGTCTAGATAATGCCCTTTCAACTTATGAACCATGCTTATTGAAACCAATCTTCGTCTTAAAGTGCTTATTTTTGAATTTTTAGAAAGATGAGTAAGGTACAAGGAAATTATTTTTGGTTCAGTTGGCAATGAATTTAAGCCATGCTTTGCACAAAATGCCCCAAAGTCTTTAAAATCAGATTTATAAGCTCTTAACGTGTTATTTGCCTTAGAGTTTTTGAGGTTATTTAAAGTTGCCTCATGTAGTGATTTTAGGTCTGTTGTTAGCTCACTCATATTATTACTATTGATAACAATTAATTATCGTTAGTAATATATCAAGTGATTTATTATGTCAATAGTTTAAATTATAAATTTATGGGTTCAATTGATGGTGAAATTCCAGCTGTTTGGTTTTTGATAAGCTCAATTGGTTTTATTATTTTGAGTTTCATTCAATATAGAAATACTGGTAAAAGTATTAATACATTTTTTTTAAGCATAATGGCCATTTTGTTTTTATGCAGCTATTTTATATTACTCTTTAAAACTTGATTTATCCCCACTATTCACAGGGAAATGATAAAAACAATAGAATCACCTAAAAAGTGATACATTTTAAAATCAGTATTTGTTATGTTTGTTGTGAATTAAGAGGCAACTCTTAACTGGCCAATTGGAGAAAAGCCGAGAGGTACAATTCCAGGGGGCAGAAAGCTTCACAAAGCATCGCTGAACATGTGAAGCGGGAGGCATGGCGGTAGCGCATCAACGACGTGCCAAAACAACTGTTCTTTGCACCCTTAAAAGTGCAAGGAAACAGGGGTTTTTCTCTAATGATACTCAAAGGTACTAAATTTCAATTAAAAGTTTGGAAATATCTAAGAACCATCCCTAAAGGTAAGGTAAAAACCTACAAACAAGTGGCTATTAGCATAAAAAGCCCTAAATCAGCTCGAGCTGTGGCTAATGCTTGCGCTAAAAACCCATATGCCCCAAAAATACCCTGTCATAGAGTGATTAGATCGGATGGAGCTCTTGGAGGATACTCTGGAAGAGGTGGAATCAAGCAAAAGTTTAAATTACTTAAATCTGAAAAAGCAGCTATTTAACCTCATTTTAACGTTTTTTAATGTTAAAAATCCCAGTAAAATCAACGTTTTTTAATCTTTTTAATTAAATTGATATAAAATAGCATAATTCACCCTTTAGTTGTACCATATATGAGCCTACGCTTAAAAGAGACCCCTATTTGGACGTTTAAATGCTATATTCAATTAGTGCATCGCTCTACTATTCAACTATATCAACGCTTTAAAACAACTCCATATATTCATGATTTTCATTTTCCTTATGCTTAAAAAGTCTAGATTTTAAATGATTATTTAAAATTTTTCAGATTTAATCGAAAATTTTTAACTTTAACTGAAACCAACGATATTTTAATATAGAAAAAACCAATTTTTGGTTAATTTTTATAATATTTTGAATTTAATAAAATGTAATAATTACAATAGTTTACATACTATATATAATCTAATACTTAAGATATTAGTAAATAGATAATACCTATTATTTAATTTTTTTAACTATGTTTTCTCTTCTAGAGATATAGATACCACTTAATACGATAATAAATAATCCTAAGAAAGTCCAATTATCTGGAAAATCACTAAAGAAAAAATAGCCTATAACTATGTTGGTAATAATCTCAAAATAGCTAAATGGAGCTAATTTAGATGCATCAGCATATTTAAGAGATAATATTAAAAATAGATGCCCAATACAAGCAAAAATCCCTATAGCAGCCATCATAGACCACTGATTTAAAGTAGGCGTAACCCATACAAATGGCATAATTATGGAAACTATTATGGCCCCTACTACACCGGTCAATAATAGAGTTAACAAGGGGTTGTCTGAAGTACTTAATTTACGAGTAATAATTAAATAAAACCCATACATTATTCCGGTTCCAAGGGCAGCTATACTTGCTAAGTTTATTTCTACAAACCCAGGTCTTATAACCACTAATGAACCTATAAATCCAATAATTACAGCAGACCATCTTCTAAAACCAACTTTTTCTCTTAAAAAAATTGGAGAAAAAGCTGTAACAATTAAAGGTGCAACAAAAGCTAATGTTAATGCTTTTGCTAAAGAAATTACTGAGATTGCATAAAAAAAACAGATATTAGCTGTTAAAAGAATTAGACCTCTTATAAATTGTAATTTTGGTTTATCTGTCCAAACAAGATTTTCTCTAAAAAAGAAAAACATAATTGGAAGAATAAATGCAACTGTAAAAAAATACCTTGCCCATGTAATTTGTAAAACAGGAAGATCTGCACTTAAATACTTGGCAAATCCGTCCATAATTGGAAGCATTACCCATGCTAAAAGATTGAAAGTTATAGCCTTCATGGACTTTAAGGATATAGATTAATTAAAGTATTTCAAAGCAAAGAATACAACAATTGGAATAGATATAAAGGACATTAAAGTTGAAACAACTATTGTACTAGCAACACTATCAACAATTTTTTTTGGTGAATACATGGTTCCAACTAAATAGTTCAATATAGCACTGGGCATTGCACTCTGTATAAGTAAAACACCCGCAGCTAGACCATTTAAATTAAAATTGTAAATCAAAGCAAATGCTATTAAAGGTCCTAATATTACCCTGCATAAGGATAAAATAATTGAATTTTTCAATGAAAATTTAAATTTAGTAAGAGCAATACCTAATGACATTAAAACTAAGAAAATTGTTGCATATGTTAAAAGGAATGTTGTGTTCTCAAGAAATAAAGGTGTGTCAATTTCAAAATATAAAAAGAAAACAGATATAATAATAGCGTATACAGGTGGACTTTTAATTAAAATATCAAAAGAAAAACTTTTTTTTGCTAAAAAAACACCAAGCGTAAAATGGAACAAAATTATGACAGAAGCTATAGCAGAGGCAACACCAAGACCATGAGTGCCATATGCAAAAAGGCAAATAGGAATACCCATATTTCCTGTATTTGGTAGAATTAATGGAGGAAGCTCCATACTTAAATCCTTTTTAAGAAAAAATAGAAGCAAAAGTCCAACAATTGCAAAACCAGCAATCATTATTATAGCGTAAATAAAATAATGAATAAAAATACTTAAGGTAATTCCAGTTGTTGTTACTGTATAAAAAATCATTGCTGGTGTCCCAATATTGCCAGCAAAATTTGTTATAAAATTAGTATCAAATTTAGGGTTTTTCTTACCGAGATAATAACCAACGCCAATAACAAAAAAAACAGGAAAAATAACTTCAAAAATTTTAATATAAATTTCCATTAATTATATAGTCTAATTAATGTTGGAAATTTTAAAATATTTTTATTCTTTCTAAATATTGATAGACAATTTCTTGCATTTTTTTCTGATGTTTTATGAGTAATTATAACAATTGTAGCTGAATTTCTTTTTTTATCAGGTGTTTGTATTATTCTTTTTACAGATATTTTATACTTAGCCAGTCGATTAGTTATAGAGGATAGAACACCTTGCTTATCTTTAACTTCAAATCTTAAATATAATGAGTTAGAATAGTCATCGTTATTAAAAACCTTTACAACTTTTCTTTTGTTTGAAGAAATTCCAAAAGGATATTTAATATTTCCTCTAAGAATAGACAATAAATCAGACAATAAGGAAGATGAAGTTGGTCCTGGTCCTGCACCCTCCCCTTGAAGTATGCTTTCTCCAACGGGTTTCCCCTCCGTAATAACAGCGTTCATGACACCATTTACATTACCTATATATGTATTTTTACTAACTAAACACGGATGAACAGTTTCAAATAATCGATCATTTATCATTTCAGATATGCCAAGTAACTTAATTCTAAGATTTAATTGATTTGCAATTTTAATATCTTTTAAATCAATATTTTCTATACCTTCCATAATACATTTGTGATTTGAAATTTGATTATTAAATGCAAGAGCTGATAAAATTCTAACCTTTGCAAAAGCATCAAACCCGTTTAAATCTAATTTAGGATTACCTGCTTCAGCGTAACCAAGTTCTTGTGCTTTTTTTAAAACTTTATCAAAAGTTTCATTTGAATTTTCCATCTCGGTTAAAATGTAATTAGTAGTTCCATTTAAAATTCCATAAACTTTTTTTATTTTGTTTGTAGCCAAACCCTCTTTAATTGTTCTAAGTATTGGAATTCCTCCAGCAACAGAGGCTTCAAATTCTAAATTTACATTATTCTTCTGAGCTAACTTAGCTAATTCATTTCCATGTTTTGAAATTAAAGCTTTATTTGGTGTTATAACATTAATCTTATTTTTTAAAGCCATCACAACAATTTTTTTTGAAATTCCATCAGATTGGCCAATAGACTCAAATAAAATATCTATCTTTTTTTCTTTTAAAATTTCAAAGGGATTTGTAAAAAAGATTTTTTTATTAATATTATATTTCCTCTTTTTATTTTTATTTTTAGCAGATATAGCAACAATATTTATCTTTTTTCCTGTTTTAATTTCTATTTCTTTTTTTTTTAGTCTTAATTCATTGTAAAGATAAATACCTACTTGACCCAAACCAACAATTGCGATGTTTACTATTTTATTCATCTATATTGGGATAATCACTGTTATCTACATAAACTTTTAAATTTGATTTAAATTCTTCAAAAGTTAGTTCTTTTGAAAAGTTTATCTTTTTCTCAGTTTGAACAGGGGCGCAAGAAATAACTACAAACAGAATCAATAATGATAATCTTTTCATAATAATCCCTCACTAATTTTATAACCAAATTTCAAATTCATATTTTGAACTGCTTGACCTGCTCCTCCTTTTATAAGATTGTCAATAACTGATAAAATTATGATCTTATCTTTAAATTTAGTTTTGCAGACAGAAATATAGCAATAATTGGTATTCATGACATCGTTTGTGCTTAAAAAAGTGTTAACTCTCTTTATCTTAACAAATTTATTCTTTTTATGAAATTTTTTTAAAATATTTTGTACTTTATTTAAAGTAGTACCTGGTTTTAAATCCAAATAAATTGTACTTAATATACCTCTAAACATTGGAATAATATGAGGTGTAAAAGTAAAATTAATTTTTGAAGATGTGTGATTTTTTAATTCTTGAAGAATTTCTGAGTTATGTCTGTGAAAACCTAAGCCATATGCACTAAGAGATTCGTGTAAATTTTTGTTTTTATATTTTTTATGCACCCCTCTACCCGCTCCAGAATATCCAGATTTTGAGTCTATAATGATATTCTTTAAGCTAACTGATCTTTTTTTAACTAATGGAATAAGCGGTAAAAGTATTGATGTGGGATAGCACCCCGGGCATCCAATAATGTTATATTTCTTAATTAATTTTCCTGTTATTTCAGGTAAGGCATAAACACTATTTTTTATGTTACTTAAGGCCTTATGTTTTTGTTCATACCATTTTAAATAATCAGAAGCATTATTTAGTCTAAAATCTGCTGCTAAATCAATTAAAGTATTTTTCTTTAATAAATCTTTTGAAATTAATTGAGCTTCTCCATTCGGTAGCGCGGTAAATATAATATTAACATAAGTTAAATATTTTTTATTATACTTAGTAATTCTTGGTAATTTTTTTGACTTTAACGAGGTGTCAAAAGATGATATTTTTTTTCCAACGGAGGAATTACCACATAGATACTTTATATTAATATTCTTGTGTTTAATTAATAATTTAATTAATTGAACACCAATATATCCAGTTGAACCAGCAATTAGTACATTAAGCTTAGGCATTTAATATTATAACAGTTAAAAGTTAAAAAAGAATTATCTTTTAGAAAATTGAAAGCTTCTTCTAGCTTTTTTACGACCAGGTTTTTTTCTTTCAACTGATCTAGAGTCTCGGGTGGTCAATTTTTCAGTTTTAAGTGTAGATTTCAATCTTTCATCAAATAAAACTAAAGCTTTAGAAATGCCGTGTACCATTGCTCCTGCTTGTCCAGTTGGGCCTCCACCTTTTACACTACACTTTACGTCATATTCTGTTGCTTGATTTATAAGTTCAAAAGGTCTTACCACTTGCATTTTATGATTATCACTTGAAAAATAATCGCTAAAAAGTTTACCATTTACATAAATTTTACCTGAACCTTTTTTTAACCAAACTTTAGCTATTGAAGTTTTTCTTCTTCCAGTAGCATATTTACTATCTTTAAAGTCTAATTTTATTTTTGTGACTTTAATTGATGCTTGAGTATTTTCCATTTTAATTTCTTGCTATATTTTTAGAGTTTAATTTATCCAATTGTATAACTTGAGGATTTTGAGCTGTATGAGGATGATCATTTCCTACATATATCTTTAGTTTAGTAAGTTGTTTTTTGCCCAACACTCCCCCTGGAAGCATTCTTTTTACGGCAAGTTTTAGAGCTTCACCTGGTTTTTTTTTAGAAAGGTTTTCAGGTGTAATCTCTTTTATTCCACCAGGATGTCCTGTGTGTCTATAATATTTTTTGTTTTGAAATTTATTTCCAGTAAATTTAATTTGTTCGATATTCTTGACTACAACAAAATCTCCATCGTCCATATGTGGTGTAAAAGTTGTTTTATTTTTACCTCTAATAATCTTAGAAATTATAGTTGCTAACCTTCCTACTACTGCATTTTTAGCATCTATTTCATACCAATTAGACGATAATTGATCTTTTTTGAGGAATTTTGTCATTGTGCGAGGATTAATACTATTTATAAACCTAAAGTCAAATTGATATTTATATTGTTTTAAGGCTTTTTTTTGTTATATTTATTTTGCCGATTTGTTCCTATTGCGGGCTTGCAGCTAAAGAGGAGTTTTTCAAACTAAATCGGTTGGCATTTGAACTGTATTGTGCGCCTTGCATAAAGCTAAAGCACTAAAAAAGGAGTAATATGAGTAAAAAAAAAAATAACCCTGAAACCATTGCCATACACGGTGGTGATTACAGAAGTGACCCAGCAACTAATGCTGTTGCTGTGCCAATATATAGAACAACATCGTATCAATTCCAAGGGACTGAACATGCAGCAAATTTGTTCGCACTAAAGGAATTTGGAAATATCTATACTAGAATTATGAATCCTACTAATGATGTTTTAGAAAAAAGAGTTGCTGCATTAGAAGGTGGATTATCTTGTGTAACAGTTTCTTCAGGACAAACAGCCTCAAGTTTTGCAGTCTTAAATGTTGCTCAATCAGGTGATAATATTGTTAGTTCCACAGATCTTTATGGCGGAACAGTTTCATTATTTACACATACTCTGAGTAAACTTGGAATAGAAATAAGATATGCTGATCCAAGTGATCCTAAAAACTTTGAAAAAGTAATAGATAATAAGACCAGAGCTTTTTATGGTGAAACATTACCTAATCCATATTTGAGAGTTTTCCCTATCAAAGAAGTTTCTGATATTGGAAGAAAATACAATATTCCGCTAATAATGGATAATACTGCTGCACCAGTGATATGTAAACCAATAGAACATGGAGCGGCTGTTGTTATACATTCATTAACGAAATATATTGGTGGACATGGAACCGCTGTTGCCGGAAGTATAGTTGATAGTGGTAACTTTGACTGGACTGCAGATCCTAAGAGACAACCTTTATTTAATAAACCTGATGCGAGTTATGGTGGTGTAGTTTGGGGAAAAGCTGTGCCAGAGTTAACAGGAGCTAATGTGCCTTTTGCAGTCAGAGCAAGAGTTTGTTTGCTTAGAGATTTAGGTTCAGCTTTAGCACCAGATAATGCTTTTGCAATAATCCAAGGACTTGAAACTGTAGCTCTTAGAATGAAACAACATTGCGAAAATGCTGAAAAAGTTGTTAATTTCTTAAAAAAACATAAAGAGGTTACTAAAGTTATATATTCCACTGAACATAAAAAGAAAATTGCTGATAGAGCTAAACAATATCTTAAAGGTGGAAATGGGCCAATGGTTGGTATTGAACTTAAAGGTGGTATTGAGGCTGGGAAAAAATTTATTGAGTCTTTGAAGATGTTCTATCATGTAGCAAACATTGGTGATGCTAGAAGTTTAGCTATACACCCTGCTAGCACTACTCATAGTCAATTAAATGAAAAAGAGTTAGCAGCCTCAGGTGTGACGCAAAGTTATGTTAGACTTTGTATAGGCATTGAGCATATTGATGACATTATTGATGATTTAGATCAAGCTTTAAACAAATCATCAAAAGGAAATTTGAAAGCTGTTAGTTAATTTTGGTATTTATATAAAAAAAATAAATACTCGAGCTAACTAAAAAAATTGAGCTTATTTGGTGCATAGATGCAACATAAATCTGTGCACCATATAAAACTGTAAAAATACCTAATATAATTTGGAGAATTATAAATACTCCCAAATAATTAACAGATTTATATAAATCATACATCTTGTTTCTATAAATTTTATAAAAAATTAAAATATAAAAGCCTCCTATCAAGTAAGCTAAATTACGATGAATAAATTGCACTAAAGATGGATCACTTAAAGCTGCAACTTCAAAAAGATTATTAATATTATTATCATCAGGGAAGTAAGAATTGCCCATCAGAGGCCACGAATTATAGATTTTTCCAGCATCCATGCCTGAAACAAAAGCACCAATTGAAATTTGCAAAAAAACTAAAAATAAGAAGAACAAGGGAATATATATGTTTAATTTATTTGTTGTTTTTCTTGATATGTTAATCTTTAGATAATTCCAATATATTAATGATAAAATCAGAAACGCAAAAAGTAAATGTAATGATAACCTAAAGTGACTTACATCTAATCTATCAACTAGTCCACTACTAACCATATACCAACCAATAAACCCTTGAAAACATATGAGAAAAAAAATGAAGTACAGATTCAATAATTTAGTGACTTTTATCTTAAAAGAAAAATAAATCAGCGGTATCAAATATCCAAGACCAATCAATCTACCAAGGAATCTATGAGCCCATTCCCACCAAAAAATAACTTTAAATTCACTTAGGGTCATATTGTAATTTTGTAATTTGAATTCAGGAATTTGTTTATAAAGATCAAAATATAAAATCCAATCATTCTGGTTAAGAGGTGGGAAAAATCCAGAGAATAATTCCCACTCAGTTATTGAGAGGCCTGAGTCAGTAAGTCTTGTTAGGCCGCCAACAATTATCATAAAAGATATAATCCAGAACATAACGATTAACCAAATTGATAGTTGATTATTTATTTTTGTATTTGTTGTATACATGTGGGGATAAATATAATAATTTTCATATTATCCAAATATATAAATGTCGCCTTTAAAAAGAAAAAAACTTAATAAAATTAGATTAAAGTTAGATAAATTAGATAATTCATTAATTAGAATAATAAAACAAAGAACTAATCTTGTAAATCAAGTTTTAAAACTTAAGGATAAAAAAAAGGAAATTATTGACAGTAAAAGGATTAACGTCATATTAAAAAACATAAGAAAAAAGTCTCTTGCAAATAAGATAGACCCTAAAATTACAAATCGTATTTGGAAAAATATGATATGGTCTTATATTGATTACGAAAAAAGAAATTTTAAAAGGAAATAATTACTTGCTGTGTGGGGGAAGTTTTTTTTCAACAAAAACCTCATGTTTTCTAGTGCTCGGGTTATATTTACTTGCTGAAAGTTTAATTTTAGCTTTTTCACCACCAGCTGGTTTTTTTACATAGTAAAAAAATGGACTATCTGGTTTGGTTTCAGGAACCAATCTAACTTTAATATGTGTTTTTTTTGCCATTACTTAAAATTTTTCAAATTTTTAACAATTTTAGAAATTTTTAAAACTTTATTTTTAAAATTGTCTGCTCTTATAGAATTATTTGAAAATTCGTCAAGATTTAAAGTATCATAATTATTTGAATTATCTAAGATTTTTTTAACTCCATTAATAGTCATACCTTGATCTTTAAGAAGAAATTTTATTTTTTTTAAAATATCGATAGTTTTTTGATCATAATATCTTCTATTAGAATTTAATAATTTCGGCTTAACTTGCTTAAACTGTTTTTCCCAGAATCGAATAGTGTGGGTTGAAAAAACTCCCTTTTTTTTTGATTTTAATTCTAAAATTTCAGCTACCTCCCCTATTGTCTTATAAGCATTCTCAGATTTATCGGTCATTTTTATTATTAATAAATTCCTTAAATTCTTTTGAAGGTTTGAATAAGACAACATCTCTACTTGAAATAACTATTGGTTCTCTAGTTTTAGGATTTCTGCCGACTCTAGATTTCTTATTTCTTACAGAAAAAGTCCCAAATCCAGATAACTTAAGTTTTTTTTTATTTTTCAAATTAAGAATTATTGTTGACAGAAAATCATTGATAAGATTTTCAGATATTAATTTTGAAAAACCTAATTGCATATAAATTTGGTTGATTAAGTCTTTTTTGGTTAAATTTATTCTCATCTTTAAATATTGTGCTTTATTTTCTCTATTAGGTTTCCTTTAACAATTTTATTACAAACATCCAAGGAATTTGAGAACCCTATAAAATCTGTTCCACCGTGACTTTTCACCACTGGAGAGTCTAAACCTAAAAGAATTGCACCGTTATATAATCTTGGATCTAATCGTTTCTTAAATTTTTTCAAATTATAATAATTTAATATTGAGGAAATTTTTCCTATAATTGTATCTGTCATTGCTTTTTTTAATTCTTTAACAATAAAATTTGCAGTTCCTTCTGCTGTTTTTAAAGCTATATTTCCTGTAAATCCGTCTGAAATTATTACATTTATTTTACCATCCATAATTTGGTTACCTTCAATATATCCAGCAAAGTCATAATTTTCTGATTTTTTATTACTCAATATCTTTAAAGTTTCTTTAATTGTTTCATTTCCTTTAAGTTCTTCCGAACCTATATTTAATAAACCTATGTTTGGTTTTTTATTTGGATATAAAGATGTGTAAAGAGATGCACCCATAATTGAAAAATCAAACAAGTTTTTTGAGCTACAATCAATATTAGCACCTAAATCTAGTACCACACTCATTCCATTTTTATTGGGCCATAGTGCAGATAAAGCAGGTTTATCTATATTTTTGATCATTTTTAGATTTAATTTTGCAATTACTAATAGGGCGCCAGTATTTCCTGCAGATATAACTATGTCGGTTTCTTTTTTTTTAACACTTTCTATAGCTAACCACATACTTGTATCTTTGCCTTTTTTTGCTGCCTCTAAGGGACTATCAGTACTTAAAACAAAATTTTCTGTGTGAACTATTTCATAATATTGATCCTCAATTTCATCTTTAAGTAATGTGAAAATCTTATTTTTATCACCAAAAACTTTGAAAAAATTTCCTTTACTCTTTTTGTGGTAGTGAATTATGCCATCAATAATTTTTTTAGGAGAATTATCACCGCCCATTGCATCAACTGCAATTTTAATGGAATCTGACATAACTCAATATTAATTTATTTAATCTTTAGGGTCTATAACTTGACGGCCTTTATACATGCCAGTTTTTAAATCCAAATGATGAGATAATCTGTATTCACCTGACTTTTTATCTTCAACTACATTTTTAGCTGAAAATCTCATATTTTTAGATCTTCTCATACCTGTTCTTGAGGGGGTTTGTTTACGTTTTGGAACTGCCATAATTATGGGTTAATTACACTTTTTAAATAAGAATTCAAAGTATTTTTTGATAAATTTAAATAATAATTATTGAAATAATGAACTAATTCCTCAATATTTTTAAAATTTTCCAAGAATTTTGATACAATCTCTTTTTTTTTAATATTTTCTATGTTATCCCAAAAATGGATATCAGAAACAATAGCATGAAAAACATTGATATAATCTTTCATTTTTTTATTAATTGATTGATCACCATATCCGATTTCTCTAATGCTTAATTCTAATTGTCTGAAATTAAAATCATATATTTCTTGTAATTTTTTTTCATTTTCCTCAGATTTGAATACTTTTAAAAAAAAAGCAAAATGAAATAAGAAAACTAACAACCTATCATTAAAACTATCTTGTTTATCAAGGCTTTTATACAGTGATTTATTTGTAGTTAATTTTATTAATTTATTATAAAGATATACGTAACTCATTCCATGAAAATTTTATTAATTATTTTAACAATTTTTTTAAGTAGTTGTAAATTAAATAAAGTCGTTAATCATCACGGTATACATAACTTAGAAAATAAAAGTAAACAATTAACAATAAATGAATCCAATATTAACCAAATACGAAAAATATTAGGACCACCTTCATCTACAAGTTTTTTCAATAATGATATCTTAATCTATTTAGAAAGAAAAACATCTAATTCAAAATTATTAAAACTTGGTAAGAAAAAGCTAATTGCAAATAATGTTTTACTATTAGAAATTGACAGTAGAGGAATGTTGAAGACTAAAGAATTTTTGGATCAAGAGGACCTCAATAGGCTTGAGTTCACAAAAAAAACCACAAAATCAACTGTTGCTCAAGAGTCCTTTGTATCTAAAGCTTTATCAGGCGTAATAACTAAAATTGACGATCCTCTAGGAAAAAAAAGAGGAACATTAGGTAAATAAATTAACCAGCTATTACAGCTAATAACAATAGTGCAACTATATTAGTAATTTTAATCATTGGATTTACAGCTGGACCAGCAGTGTCTTTATAAGGGTCTCCAACTGTGTCTCCAGTTACCGCAGCTTTATGAGCCTCTGAACCTTTGCCTCCGTGATTACCATCCTCAATATATTTCTTTGCATTATCCCATGCTCCTCCACCTGCGGTCATAGATACAGCAACAAATAATCCAGTTATAATTACTCCAAGTAGCATCGCACCAACTGATGCTAGAGCAGCAACTTGTCCACCAATTGAAAAAATTACAAAATATAAGACTACTGGTGAAAGAACAGGTAAAAGTGATGGTATAATCATTTCTTTTATTGCAGCTACAGTTAATAAATCAACTAATTTAGCATAATCAGGTTTTTGTTTTCTTTTCATTATACCTGGATATTTTTTAAATTGTCTTCTAACCTCAACTACAACAGCTCCGCCTGCCCTACCAACAGCTTGCATTCCCATCGATCCAAATAAATATGGCAACATTCCACCGATTAACAATCCTACTACAACGTAAGGATTTGATAAATCAAAAGTTACAACTATACCTTCTAATGCAGACCCAGCCTCTTTAGAAAAGTGTTTTATATCCTCTGTATAGGCAGCGAATAAGACTAGAGCGCCGAGGCCTGCAGAACCAATAGCGTAACCTTTTGTTACTGCTTTTGTTGTGTTTCCCACAGCATCTAATGCATCCGTAGTTTTTCTTACTTTTTTATCAAGATTAGACATTTCGGCAATACCGCCTGCATTATCTGTAACAGGTCCATAAGCATCCAAAGCAACAACCATTCCGGCTAAAGCGAGCATGGTTGTAACAGCAATAGCAATACCAAATAAGCCAGCAATTGAATTAGTAATTAAAATACCTGCTACAATAATCAAAGCAGGTATTGCGGTTGCTTCCATTGAAACTGCTAAGCCCTGAATAACATTAGTTCCATGACCAGTTGTCGATGACAAAGCTACTGATTTTACAGGTCTATATCCGGTCCCTGTATAATATTCAGTGATCCATATTAATAAGCCAGTTATTATTAGACCAATTACTCCACAATAATATAAATCCATTCCATTAAAAGTTTTATTATTTACTGTATATTCATTTGAAAAACCAATTACATGGTCAGTTACTGGCCAAAGAATTAATAAAGAGGCTACTGCTGAAACTATAAAACCTTTATATAAAGCATTCATTACATTGTTATTTTTTCCAAGTTTAACAAAAAAAGTTCCAATAATTGAAGTGATTAAACATGCAGCACCAATTGACAAGGGATAAACCATCATATTTAAATCTCCAACAAAAAAAATTGATGAAAGAACCATTGTTGCAACGATGGTAACAGCGTAAGTTTCAAATAAATCTGCAGCCATTCCTGCACAATCTCCAACATTATCTCCAACATTGTCCGCAATTACAGCTGGATTTCTGGGATCATCTTCAGGTATTCCTGCCTCAACTTTACCAACTAGATCAGCACCGACATCAGCACCCTTAGTAAAAATTCCACCACCTAATCTAGCAAAAATTGAAATTAAAGATGCCCCAAATCCTAAAGCTACAAGAGCATTGACTATTTCTCTTTCGTCAATTTTAAATTTTAATAATAAAAAATAATAAACTGCAATTGCCAATAGAGCTAAACCAGCTACTAGCATACCTGTCACTGCACCAGACTTAAATGCAACAGAAAGTCCTTTTGCTAAACCTTTTCTTGACGCTTCCGCTGTTCTTACGTTGGCTTCTACTGAAACTAACATACCAACATAACCGGCTATTCCAGATAAAGCAGCACCAATTAAATAACCAAGACCAACAAGTGGACTAAAAGCAATACTAACAATTATCAAAACAACAACACCAACAATTGCTATAGTTTTATACTGTCTTGCTAAGTACGCCTTTGCTCCAATTTGAATAGCTGAGGCAATCTCTTGCATTTTTGAGTTTCCTGCACTTGAATTAAGAATATTCTTTCCAGTTAAAAACCCATAAACGATAGATAGTAAACCAGCTACAATTGTACATAATAAAATAGTTTCTACTGTTGAGCTCATATAAACCTTAGTTGTTGGTTGTTAATTTTAAGCCCGGACAATACAAAAAAAGATAAAAAAGACAATGATTAACTTTCAGAAATGATGAATATAACCTTTATTTTTAGCCTCAATTTGCTTATTTTTTTCATTTATAATCTTAGATCTATTTTTACCAGATATAATTTTACCAATTTTAGTAATTTTAATGCCTGTCACTTTTGAAACTTTTTCAATGATTCTTGATTTAACATGATTAGCTGTAAAAAGAATCTGATAATCATCACCTTTGGATACTATATCAACCTTTCTGTAATTTTTTTTCTTTATTAATTGATTTAAAAATTTTGATACAGGTATTTTTTTCTCACTAATAAGAAAAGAAAAATTTTGTCTATTAATTAATCTTTTTAGGTCATCAATTAAACCATCGGAAATATCAATTGAAGTATTCGCTAATTTTAAGAGACTATTTGTCAATTTTAATTGTAAATCAGGTTGGTAATATTTTTTGATAAAAAAATTATTCATCTTATTATTAACTTTAATTTTTCCTTTAAGTATTTGAAGACCAATATAACTATCGCCTAAGTTTCCCGTTACATAAATGTCATCGTTTAATTTTGCTTTATTTCTATAAACTATATTATTTGAATAGCCCAATGAAGTTATAGTAAAACTTAATTTATTAGAAAATGTGGTGTCACCACCACATAAAACCATATTATATTTTTTTTGTTCATTCATAAGTGATTTTGAAATTTTACTTAAATTTTTTTTAGTAAAATTTTTTTTATTACCAGAACCTGATATGAAATAAAATTTTGGTTTCACACCTTTACAAATTAAATCCGATATAGATGACCTCAAAATTTTTTTTATTACAAGATCAGGTGATTTGAAATCCACAAAATGAGTATTCATATTATAAGTATCTATAGAAATAACTATTTTCTTTTTCTTATCAAAAAAAACATCATCATTTAAACCTAAAGCAGGTACATTTTGCTTAGATAGCTTAGAAAAAAAGTTATTTACTAATTCAAATTCATGCATTCTTAGATCTCAATTTTTTTCCCAAATCATCTAGTAGAGCATTAAGATATTTTGTTTGTGAGTCCTCAAGAAAAAAATTGGAAGAATTTAGATATTCTTTAATAATAATTTTGATTGATAAATTTGGTTTGTACATAAATTCATAGGTTGCAGCTTTGAGAATTGTTTGAAAGATCTTATCCATTTTCTTAAAAATAAATTGATCTCCAAGTTTGTTGTTTAATTGATCTAAAATAAGATCATTTCTTTCAATGGTACCTAAAACAATATCTTTAATAAATTTTTTAAACCTATGTTTTGGGAAGTCTAAATCATTATCTTCATTATAGAATTTTCCATAAAGTTTTTGAATAATAATTACTCTAGGATTATTTTTTGAATTAAAATAAGTTTTCATTTCTGTGATAATACTGAAACTACTGCATTTGCAGCCTCAGAGCCCTTTTTTTTTCTAGCTTTTGCCTGTTTCATGTTTAAACAGGTAATAATACCGTTACCAATTGGCTTTTTTTGATTTACAGACATGTCCATTATTGCACTGGTACTAGCCTGTGAGATAAAATCAAAATGAGGAGTTCGACCCTTAATAACACAACCTAAAGCTAAGAATGCATCATATTTTTTTAAATTTTTGGATATTGTAACTGGAATTTCAAACACACCAGGTACTTTGATAATTTTAATCTTACTAGATTTTGGTATGTTATTTAAAGCACTTTTTAATAAGCCATCACTTATATCTTTATAATAATTTGCTAAAACAATTAAAAGTTTTTTGTTCATTATATCAATTCTTGTTTTTTAATTTTTATCCCATATCCATCAAGTCCAATAACTTTTTTTAATGATCTGGTAATCAATATCATATTTTTTATTTTAAGATCTTTAATTATTTGAGCTCCAATACCATAATTTTTAATTGATTTCTCATTTGTTTTTTTTGTAAATTCCTTGTTTTTATATTTCTTTAATGTTTGTGTTACCGACCTTAAATTAGAATCATTTATAAATACTAAAACACAATTTTGGTATTTTTTGAAATAATTCAAAGTTTTATTAAATGAATTAGGCAATTTTTGATTAATTAAATAATTTTGAACAACATTAGACGAAATTACTCTTACTCTAGGTACAATACCAGATTTAATGTTACCTTTAATTAATGCAAAATGTTCTGCACCATCCAGCAAATTTTCATAAATTTTAATTTTATATTTTTGTTTTTTTAGTGCTATTTGGCTTTGTTTTTTAAGACTTATAAGTTTCTCTTTTTTTAATCTGAAAGCAATCAGATCTTCTATTTTTCCAATCTTGAGCTTATGCTTTTTTGCGAAATTAAATAGATCTTGACCTTTTGCCATTGAACCATTTTCATTCATAATTTCACAGATGACAGCCGAATTATTTTTTTTTGCTAATTTTGATATATCAACAGAAGCTTCAGTATGGCCTGCTCTCACAAGAACACCCCCTTCTTTTGCGATAATTGGAAAAACATGACCAGGTGATACTATTTCTTTTTTAGTAACATTTTTTTTTGATGCAATCTTTATAGTTTTTGCTCTATCTTTAGCAGATATACCAGTTGTAATACCCTTTTTTGCTTCTATTGAAATTGCAAAAGCTGTTTTATTTCTAGATTGATTTACAGGCGACATTAATGACAAATTTAATCTTTTAGCTTGCAAACTATCCAGTGCTAAACAAATTAAACCTCGACCATATTTTGCCATGAAATTAATATTTTTAGCTGTTGAGTCCGATGATGATATTACTAAATCACCTTCATTTTCTCTTTTTTCGTCATCAACTAGGATGAACATGCCGCCTTTTTTTGCAACACTTATGATTGTTTCTATTGACGCAAAATTATTTTTTTTCATAAAAATAATTTCTAACGTATTTAGATAAGATATCTATCTCAATATTTACTAGACCATTCCTATTAAGTTCAGATAAATTGGTTTCTTTATAGGTATGTGGGATTATCCAAATTTGAAAACCTTTGTTTGTAACTTTTGAAATTGTAAGTGATATTCCGTTTACACAAATTGAAGCCTTTTCGATAAGATGTTTCCTCTCCTTTTTGGGAATTTCAAAATCAAAAATAAATGATTTATCAATTTTTCTTATACTTAAAACTTTCGCAACAGTATCGACATGACCTTGACAAATATGTCCTGAAATTTTTGTTCCATATTTTAGCGGTAACTCTAAATTAATTCTGTCTTTACTTTTTAAATATTTAAATTTAGAGCGGTTTATTGTTTCTTTTGAAAGATAAAATTCCATTAATTTTAATTTGTACGAAATCAAAGTTAAACATACACCATCACAAGCTACTGATAATCCAATATCTTTTTTTGATACTTTAAGATTACTTTTAACATATATATTAATTCCCTTAGGTCTCTTAACAATTTTTCTAATTGTACCTTGATTATATATAATTCCATTAAACATACTAATTTTTATACAATGTAATTTTATTTTTTCCTAAATTTAGTTTTAATCTAATTTTCTTTTTGTATTTTTGTTTTAATAAATTTAAGCCATTAAAATTCAAATAATTAGATTTTTTTGAGAGTTTTTTGTCGCTTTCATATAGATAAAATCTATTGAAAATTTTGTTTTTCAAGAGATGGTTGGTTAATTTATCACCTCCCTCAATTAACAAATTTCTGCAATTCAACTTATACAGTTTTTTTAATACAAATTTAATATCAAATCTTCCTTTATTATCAATTTTAGAGGATATCAAATTTATTCCTTTTTTTCTAAATTTTAAAATTTGCGATTTATTTGCTTTATTATAAAAAATTATAGTATTAGATTTGTTAGCACTATTTACAATAAAACTTTTTATATTTGCATTCAGTTCATTATCTAAAATGATTCTTTTTGGAGAGTACTCCTTTAGTCCCTTTAATCTGCAATTTAATTTTGGATTATCTTTATTCAAAGTTTTATATGAAATCATTAATGAGTCGCTTTTATATCTTAACAGATGGGTAAATTTATCAGCTTTGTTATTTGTAATTTTTTTATCTATTTTACTATAAATTAAATTATTTTTTGAAACGGCAATTTTACCAGTTACATATGGCAATTTTGTTTTTCTATTAAAAAAATATGTTGAGTAAAAATTTTTAACTTTTTCTTTTAAAAGACCTTTTCTTACTTTGATCTTTTTGGATTTTAAAATTCTAAAACTTTTATTCTTAACTCTGATATCTATATCTGGCACCGAATAAATCACCTCGGAAATTTTTGATTTCGCTATTAAATTTGTGCAAGGTGGTGTCACACCATGATGACAACATGGTTCTAAAGTTAAGTACATTTTTGATCCATTCAAGTTTTCAGTAGATTTTTTAATTGCGTTAGTTTCCGCATGAGGTCTTCCATTGATTGATGTTTGACCAATTGAAATAATTTTATCTTTTTTAACAATCACACACCCAACAGACGGATTTGATCCTGTATGACCATGTCGAGCTTTAGCCAGTTTTAAGGCTATTTCCATGTATAATTTATCTTTAATTGAAAATTTATCTTTTTTTGTAGACATCAAGCTTGTCCACGAATTGCACAAAATCTTTTTCTTCTCTAAAATTTCTGTATACAGAAGCAAAGCGAACATAAGCGACAGGATCTAACTCTTTTAATCCTTCCATAACCATTGTCCCTATAGTATTTGTTGAAATCTCACTTTGTCCAAGTTCTTCTAAGGTTCTAGAAATTTTACTAATAAATTTTTCAGTAGTTTCAGTATCTATTGGACGTTTTTTCATAGCTATATAGATTGACTTTGATAATTTATCCCTATCAAATGCAGATTTTCTTCCATTCTTTTTGATTACCATAATTTCTCTAAATTGAACTCTTTCAAATGTAGTAAAACGCGCGCCACATACACAAAGTCTTCTTCTTCTTATTGCTGTTCCATCTTCTGTAGGTCTAGAGTCGACAACAGAGGTCTCCCCTTTTTTACATATTGAACAAATCATTTACTATAAGTTCTTATATATCGGAAACGATGAAGTTAGTGATATAACCTCATTTTTTACTTCATTTTCAATCTTACTGTTATCTGTTGGATTTTCTGACAGGCCCTTAATTGTTTTTGTAATTAATTCACCCACTGTTTTAAATTCATTTAAACCAAAACCTCTAGTGGTTGCCGCTTGAGTTCCGAGTCTTATGCCAGAAGTAATCATTGGTTTTTCTGTATCAAAAGGAATTCCATTTTTATTGCAAGTGATATTTGCTCTAGATAAGCTTTCAGCCGCAAGATTGCCTTTCACATTGTAAGGCCTCAAGTCTACTAACATCAAATGTGTGTCTGTCCCATTTGAATAAATCTTAAATCCATTGTTTTTTAAAGTTTCAGCTAAAATTTTAGCATTAGCTAAAACTGTTTTTATATAATCTTTAAACTCGGGCTGTAAGGCTTCGAGAAATCCAGCAGCTTTAGCTGCAATGATATGCATTAAAGGACCACCTTGATAACCAGGAAATACAGCTGTATTAAACTTTTTTGCAAGATCTTCGTGGTTAGTCAAAATTATTCCACCCCTTGCACTTCTGAAAACTTTATGGGTTGTAGAGGTAACCACATGAGCATGATCACAAGGATTAGGATAACCTTTACCAGCAACTAAACCCGAAAAATGTGCCATGTCTACCATTAAATAAGCACCAACTTTATCTGCAATTTCTCTAAATCTCTTAAAATTTATTACTCGTGAGTAAGCACTTCCACCAGCAATAATAAGTTTTGGTTTATGTTCTAATGCAAGTTTTTCGACATTGTCGTAATCAATTAGTTCAGATACTTTATCCACATCGTAACCTATCGCATTAAACCATTTACCTGACATTGAAATCTTTAATCCA
>CABZDW010000011.1 GCA_902524545.1 uncultured Pelagibacteraceae bacterium | reverse complement strand
TAGATTTTATTTCAGAACCTTTAATCACTTTATAAATTTTTGGAGCTAATGGATTAGTTGCAGTATCGATTACGTGAATATTATTTGACCTAACACCTGGTACTAATAAATATTTTCTACTCATTCCTGTATCACCATGACATGAAGAACATGCATTCCATCCCATATGATGTAATTCATCCCCAATTCCTGGCATCTCTAGACGATGAATAACTTTTGAGTAAGTTGGACTGTTTGGGTCAACATCAATAGTTGCAAGATAGTCAGGTTTTTGAATTCCAGTTCCAGTGTAAATTGCTATTGTGTATAAAAGTTTTTCATTTGGCGCTTTAATTGCCTCGGATGGACTAGCATATCCAGGACCACAACAAGTTTTATCAATTCTTTCAATATTACTCATTATATAATTTTACTTATTTTTCCAAATAGGTTTTCTTTTTTCAAGAAAAGCTGAAATACCCTCTTTAGCGTCCATTGCCATCATATTTGTCGTCATCACTTTACTTGTATAGGAATAAGCTTTTTTTAATGGCATTTCTAATTGTTTGTAAAAAGCTTGTTTACCAATTTTAATTGTAAGATTAGATTTTGTCGAAATCTTTTTGGCAATTTTTAAAATTTCACTGTTTAATTTTGTCTTTGTAAAACAATCATTAATTAAACCAATTTCTTTTGCATAATTTGCTTTAATTGGTTCACCAGTAAGAAGCATTTTCATCATATGTTTTTTACTGATCTTTCTACTTACAGCTACCATAGGTGTGCTGCAAAATAATCCAATATTAACTCCAGGAGTTGCAAATATAGCATCTTTAGTACTATAAGCTAAATCACAACTAGCAACTAATTGACAACCTGCAGCATATGCTGCTCCATGAACCTTTGCAATAACAGGTTTTCTACCCTCGACTATCTGAAGCATTAACTTTGAGCAAAGATTAAATAATTTGTTATACTTTTCTTTTTTCTTTAAATTTTTTACTTCTTGTAAGTTATGGCCTGCACTAAATCCTTTTCCAGATCCTTCGAGGATTACTACTTTAATTTTTTTATCTTTATCTAATTTTTTAAAAGTAATTATTAGATCATTAAGATTTTTACTTGATAAAGAATTATATGTTTTTGGATCATTGATTATAACTCTTACTATATCTTTATTGTATTTAATGGTCCTAATATTCATTTAAAATTACTTAAGCTTACCTTCTTCTCTCATTTTTGCTCTTATCTTTGTAGCTGAAATTTTCTGTATCTCCTCAGGTAAAATAATTTCCTCTATTTTATAGCCAACACCTCTTCCGTAACAAATATTTGTAACATTTGGAACTAACATAATTTGAAAACGTCCCGCAAATTCAGGATTAAGTCTATCTTGAATATTTTTTTTTACAGTCTCAAAATCAAATGGGTTGTCCTCTACGCCTTGAACATCTCTGATCTGTATGCAAACTTGACCAGTTTTTTTTATAATTTCCTTGAATAGATTATAATGGCCATCATGAAATGGTTGCCACCTTCCTAACATTTGAGCTGTTGGTTTTTTATTGTCCCATTTATAAGACATTAGTTAATTTCCTTAAATATTTTTGGTGCCCAATTTTTAGCATCTTGAGTGGTAACATGAAAGTTATACTTCTCAGGTTTTACAAACATTTTATTAGTATCATCAAATCTGCCTTCTTTTATTGTATCTACCCATATAATAAAGTCTGCTGGAAATAATGCTCTTGCTGCTGGTGTTGGACAAACAAAATCAGCAACAACGTGATCACCTTGATTTTTGTACTCTTGTGCTTTAGTCCACATTCTTTTCGCTTGTCGAGTCCTCCCCTCAGCCGAAAAATCCCAATCATTTGCCTCTTTTCTAACCTCATCTGCATTTAGCCATTTTGCTTTAAGTAAGGGAACTAACTCTGAGGCCAAAGTTGTTTTACCGGAGCCTGGTAAACCCATTATTAATATAATTTTCATGAGATTAAATAGTTAACAACCCACTCAATTTTTAGCAACAAATTTCATTGTGTCATTCAATTAAATTCTTTGACAGCTTTTTTAAAAAAGATAATGATCAACAAAATGAATTTTTCTCTCGAAATTAGCCCAACTACAGATCTTGATACAGTTCCTTCTGTAAATGATATTTATATAACAATGTTGCCAGGGGGAGACTATAAAGACACAGCACAACAAGCAGTTGAGTTAGTAAAAAGAGGTTTTAATCCTGTTCCACATTTTCCAGCTCGATCAATGCATAATGAGAAAGAGCTTAAAGATTATATTACTAGATGTAAAGATGGAGGTGTAAAACAGGTTTTAATAATTGGTGGAGGTAGAGAGCCTGTCGGAAAATTTGATAGCTCTTTTCAACTTTTAGAAACAGGTTATTTTGATAAGATGACAATAGGAATTGCTGGACACCCAGAGGGGAGTCCTGATATATCCGACTTAAGTTTAGAAAAAGCTATGAAAGATAAAAAGCCTTATGCTGATTATATAGTAACACAGTGGTTGTTAGATCCTCAGCCAATTATAGACTTTATTTCTAAACAAAGCGTACCAGTGCATGTGGGAATTACTGGACCTCTAAAAATATCAAGCCTAATTAAATTTGCAAATATTGTTGGAGCAAAAAATTCCTTAAACTTTCTTAAATCTAATCTTACTAAGGCGTTAGATTTATTGAAACCTAAAGACCCTAATGATTTAATTGGGAAAGTTAAATCGCATACTGATTTCTTCCACATTTATACATTCGGCGGCTTGAGGGAAACAAACAAGTGGTTGAAGGAGAATAGTTATGTCTAAAGAATTTGACTACACTAAATTAAAGCATGTTACTTCAGTAGATCAATCAGATCGAAAAGTACCATTCAATTTAAGACAAAGTGGACCTACTAAAGTTGAAATGTTAATCTCAACAAGAGTAAGAAAGTCACCATACTGGCACCTATCGATGCAAGCAGGTTGTTGGAGAGCAACTGTTTATAATAGAATTTATCATCCAAGGGGCTATGTGAAGCCCGAAGATGGTGGTGCCATGGTTGAGTATGATGCAATTGTAAATCATGTAACTATGTGGAATGTTGCAGTAGAAAGACAAATTCAAGTAAAGGGTCCTGATGCAGAAAAATTAGTTAATTATGTTATAACTAGAGACGCAACAAAGATTTCACCTATGCGAGCAAGATATGTGATTTTATGTAATGCTTATGGAGGAGTTTTAAATGATCCAATACTTTTAAGGATTTCAAAAGATGAATTTTGGTTTTCTCTATCAGACTCTGATATAGGAATGTATCTTCAGGGTATTAATGCAGACAATAGATTTGATTGTACTATAGAAGAAATTGATGCATGTCCCGTTCAAATTCAAGGACCTAAATCAAAAGCACTTATGAAAGATTTATTAGGTGATCAAGTTGATTTAGAAAATATGCCATTCTATGGTTTAGCCGAGGTTAAAGTTGCTGGAAGAAGTTGTGTAATCTCTCAATCCGGTTTTTCAGGTGAAGCTGGCTATGAAATATATTTAAGAAACGCAACTTTATATGCAGATGAAATGTGGAATGCTGTTCTTGAAGCTGGAAAGAAACACCAACTTATGGTTATTGCTCCTGCTCACCATAGAAGAATTCAAGCTGGAATTCTTTCTTGGGGTCAAGATATGGATCAACAAAATAACCCCTTCCAGTGCAATTTAGGTTATCAGGTTTCTTTGTCAGGGAAAGGTGAGTGGAAAAAAACTTCTGAATACGTTGGAAAAAAAGCACTAGAGAAAATGGGTGCTGAAATTAAAGCTGGAAAAAAACCCTATAAGTTACAATTAGTTGGTCTTGAATTAGGAGGTAAACCTATTGATGATTATGCTCCAGATTTTTGGTTGATATCTAATGCAGATGGTGGTGATCCAGTAGGTTTTATAACTTCACCTTGGTATCATCCGGAAAAAAAAACGAATATAGCTATGGGTTATGTCCCTTTTGATGGAACATTGAACGCTAACGGTTTTCCAAAGGGTAAGGTTGGAAAGAAATTTAAAGTTCATCTACCAAATAAATATTCAAAAACTCCAGGTACGCCTGTGGATGCTGTTATAGTTGATATTCCATTTAAGGAGTCTTACAACGCTAATACAAGAGAAGTGGTATCGAGTTAATTATTTTTTAGTTGAGTTATTACTTAACTTAAAACAATAAATGACAAAAAGTTTCATTATTGCAGTTTGCATTATTATTGCTATTGCATTATTACTATTTCCATTAGTTGTATCATACAAAAACCAAAAAAATATTAGAAAGTAAATGTTTGCTGAATTTTTAAATATAATTTTTAAATCTATAAAACTAGATAAATCTCTTTATAGCGATAACAAAAATTTTGGTGAAGCAGCAATATATTTTGCAGGTTTAATAATGATACTGGATGGTGTAGCAGGAGCAGTTGCTGCTAACACAGTAGTAAAGACATCGATAGGAATGTCTGGTCTCACAGCAATTTTAACTTGGTTCATTTGGGCAATCTTTATCTATGTGATTGGTGTAAAATTATTTCCAGATAAACAAACAAAAGTACCTTTTAAAAAAGTTTTAGTAGCAGTTGGTTTTGCCCATGCTCCAGGCTTAATAAGATTTTTTGCATTAACTCCTGAATTAATGATACCAATCATTTTCCTCACTCAGTTTTGGATTTTTGCAAGTTTAATAATTGCAACAAAACAAATTTTAAATTTAAGTTCTAACTTAAAATCTTTTGGAATAATATTTTTATCTTTTTTAATTATTGCTTTCTTGTCAATATCTTTTGTTATGAGTAGAATGAATACTTTACCTATAAATAATATTTAAATTGGAAAGATTGTTTTAGAAACTCTACATGATTTACAAATTTTAAATCCTGTCAAAATCAAATTTTGAGTAACACTTTCATCAGTTTTTTTACATTCATCACAAACATCATTTAACTCGTCAATATTTGTATTATACTGATTTTTAACTTTATCTTCTTCATTCATTGTTAATTTGAGATACTCCAGTTGTAAATTTTTTTAATTTTTTCAAGTAGTAAATTATCAACATTAAGTTTAATGAATTTAGATTATAAAAACATATCAATATATATTTCAAATTCTATATATTTATTGAAATTTAAACAATTTTTTGAAATAAAGTTTGAATAAATTAATTCATGAATAAAAAAAAAAATCTAAAAGTTTCAATTTTAATGGGGAGTCAATCTGACTTTAAAACAATGAAACTAACAAAAGAAATTTTAAAAAAACTCAAAGTACCGATGGAAATGAAGATAATTTCAGCACACAGAACACCAATGAGAATGTTTAAATATGCATCTGAAGTTGAGAAAAATAATATTGGAGTGATTATTGCGGGTGCTGGTGGTTCTGCACATTTGCCTGGGATGATTGCAGCTCTAACCCAAATACCAGTTTTAGGTGTACCTATAGAAAGTAAAAAACTTAGGGGTTTGGATAGTTTATTATCTATTGCACAAATGCCTAAGGGAATTCCTGTGGGGACTTTAGCGATAGGAGAAGATGGAGCAATAAATGCAGCTATACTTGCAGCATCAATAATATCTAATAATAATCCTATTGTTAAATCTAAACTTAAAAGTTGGAGAACTTCTCAAACAAAGTCTGTTAAAAAAAATCCAAAATAATTCGATGTCTGAAATTAGATTAGGAATTCTTGGTGGTGGACAATTAGGCAGCATGTTATCTGTTGCTGCTAAAAAGTTAAATATTAAAACTATTATTTACTCTGATGATCAAGACTCGCCTGCACAAAATTTTTGTGACGAATTTTTATTTGGTGACTACAAGGATAAAAATAACATTTACGAATTTGCTAAGAGAGTAGACGTAATTACCTATGAGTTTGAAAACATTCCCTATGAAACTTTAAATGAAATTAACAAATCAAAAACTGTAAATCCAAAACCTTCAATAAACAGATTGATACAGCATAGATTAGCTGAAAAAGATTTTGTTAATAAATTAAACATTAGAACTACAAGATATGTTAGTATAGAAAAAAAGTCAGATTTAGACTCACTTAATGATTTTTTACCAGGAATTTTAAAGACAACAACTATGGGTTATGATGGAAAAGGTCAGTACCCTATTAAATCATTAGACGAGTTGAATAAATTAAATATAGATTTTTCTAAAGAATATATTCTTGAAAAATTAGTTAAGTTAAAAAAAGAAATCTCTGTAATAATTACAAGATTTGCTAACAATAGATATGAAATTTATGAAGCAATAGAAAATATCCATGAAAATCAAATTTTAAAAAAATCTAAAATTCCTGCTGATATAAGTGATAAACTTATAGAACAATCTAAAGAATGGAGTAAACAAATTGCTGAAGAATTAAAATATATTGGCACACTTTGTGTAGAATTTTTTATTGATAGAAATGATAATCTTTATGTAAATGAAATTGCTCCCAGAGTTCATAATTCCGGACATCTAACTATTAATGCTTTTAATATTAGTCAGTTTGAAAATCATGTAAGAGCTATTTGTTCTTTAGAACAAATTCCCTTAAAAAAATTACATAATGCAGAAATGATAAACCTTATAGGTAATCAAATTACACCGTATAGACAAAATATAGACTTAAACGATAATGAATTTTTTTTTGATTATCTTAAAAAAGAAATCAAAGATAAAAGAAAAATGGGTCATTTAACAAGAATTTTGTAATGTTTAAAACTATTGAGGGAAATTTTGAAAATTCAGAAGTTAACGTACTTTTAAAAAAACATTTTATAGAACTAAGAGCAGCTTCCCCAGAGGGAAGTGCACATGTTTTAGATATCGAAGGTTTAAAAGTGCCATCTATCAAGTTTTGGAGTTTATGGGATGATGGTAAATTAATAGGTTGTGGCGCACTTAAAATTTTAGAAAAGGATCATGGTGAATTTAAATCGATAAGATTACATGATGAATTCAGGAATAAAGGAAATGGAATTAAACTAATAAATCATTTGTTTGATGAAGCTAAGAAATTAAGTATTAAACGAATTAGTATAGAAACTGGAGCTGGAAAATTCTTTAGACCAGCACGAAGATTATTTGATTTATGCGGATTTAAGCCATGTAAACCATTTGCTCACTATAAAGAGGATAAAAATTCGATTTATTTATCAAAGTTAATAAACAACACTTAAAATTAAATTATGCCTTAACAATCTATTTTGTTGACAAAACTGATTAAATTATAAAGAAAGTCGGTATTACTTAATTATAAGTAATAAATTAATAACAATAAAATAAGAAGAAAAATATGAGTCTACAAGGAAAAGTTAAATGGTTCAATCCAACCAAAGGATTTGGTTTTATTGAAAGAGAAGATAAAGAAAAAGATGTGTTTGTACATGTTTCAGCTGTAAGAGATGCTGGTATGAACGGTTTAGATGAGGGTCAAGCTTTGACTTTCGATGTTGAAGATGGTCCCAAAGGTCCTTCAGCAGTTAACTTAAAAACTGCATAATTTTCATTATATAGATTATTGGCTATAAGATTTACAGTTTGATTATATTTGTATATTTGTAGCCAATATAAAAATTTTAAATCGATATAATAAAATTAAAATGATTGGGATTTTAGGTGGCATGGGCACACAAGCTGGCCTAGATTTTTGTAATAAGCTTGCAATTCTTTATAGAGGAAAAATTGATCAAGAATATCCTTTGTTTCTTCTTTTCAATAAATCAAACATTCCTGGAAGACCAGAGTCGATAGGTGTTCAAACAAAGAATTTATCTAATCGAAAAAAAAATAAAAAAATTGAAAAAAAATATTCATCGGTATTAAAAAGTTTATTGAATGGATGTGGTATACTTAAAAAAAGTAAATGCAAGTTCATTGTTATTCCGTGCAATACGGCACACTATTGGTATGATGATTTAAGAAAAAGAGTAAATTTACCAATTATCAATATGCCAAAAGAGGTATTCATTCATACAAAAAAAAAATGTAAAAAAAATTCATCAATTGGATTGTTGGCAACAGAGGGTACTTTAAATACAGGTGTTTATAATAAATTTTTTGATAAAAATTATAATCTTATTTTTCCTAATATAACCTTACAAAAAAAATCTGTTAATAAAGCAATTAAATTTGTCAAAATGGGAAATGTAAAAGCTGCTAGTAAAATTATAAAACCTGCCATAAACTATTTGATAAAAAAAAAATGTAAAAAAATAATTTTAGGTTGTACTGAATTACCAATAGCTATATTCGCATTTAAATCATTTAAAAAAGTAAAAACTTCAAAAATTTTTTTAGATCCAAATTTGATATTAGCAAATGCTGCAATGAAAAAATATCGTAAGTAATGAAGTCCATTGATAAACCATATATTTTATATGTGGCTGAAAAGATATATTTAGAAGTTTCAAAAATAAAAAAAAAAAATAACGGTTTTTCTAATGTAGATGCGATAGATAGCTTTATTGGATCAGAAACTTACAAAGAAGTGAGTAGTGGTAAATTTCATGATAATTGGTTTGAAAAATTAAAGAAAAAAAAAGAAAATATTCCTGAAGAAACTATGAGATTATTAAAAATACAACGAGAAATGATGATTAAACAATTAATCCAATACCCTGAACTTTATTACACTAAAAGTCATTTTCCTTTAGAAATTTCTAAACGCGCGTTCGATCACTTATGGAGAATGTGTGAAAGTTACGAATTATGGTGTAAAGAAACGAGCCAAAAAAAATTAATTCTTTTAAATCTTACTGATTAAATTTTTGTTGTGTTAGCTTTTTATGAGTTAGTTTAACTCTTTTTTCAACTATTAGTTTAAAATCTTTAATTATTTTTGTTTCGTTATTCTGGTCGACTAATTTTTGGTGAACTATTTTTACTCTTCTTTCGATTAAATCACTAAATTCATCGTTAATACGCTTTTGTTCATTATTTTTAGACACCTCATTTGTAATGTAGACAAGAGAACTTTTACCCGTTTTTTTTTTAAATTCACTATCGAATGCTAATTGAGCAGTAGCTTTAACCAAATTCCCTGATGTGGCTGCCGTGATTGTAGGTCCCAACACAGCCTGTAAAGGTACGAAACCCGTCAAAAATAGAAAACACGTAAAAAATAAACCAAGTTTTGATAATTTTAAAATCACAAAGAAAGGATATTTGATTTGGTCAAAAGCTACAATTAATAAATTGTCCAAAATAAGCTTTAATATTAATAGATTATTGTGCAAATTCATCATATTTTGCATCATTTTTTAAACATGATCAAAATTTTCCCTTTTATTTTTATTTTGCTTTGGTCATCTGCATTTATAACAACTAAGCCAATAATTGATAATAGCGATCCATTTGCTGCATTAGCTTTTCGTTTTTTTTTTGTAGCAGTTGGATTTTTGTTGTTCTCAATTTATTTTAATTATTCCATTATAATAAAAAGAAGAAACTTAATTGAATCAGTCCTAAGTGGTGTTCTTTTTCATGGGGTATATTTAGGAGGAGTTTTTTTTTCAATTTCTATTGGTATGCCCACAGGTCTCGCGGCGTTAATTGTAACCCTTCAACCAATCTTAACAAATATTCTTAGTGGTCCAATATTGAATGAAAAGGTAACTTTTAAACAATGGATTGGGGTTTTGCTTGGATTTTTAGGAGCTGCAATTGTTTTAGGGTTAGATTTAGGATCTAAAATTCCACTACTGGGATTGATTGCCACAATAATAGCGTTAATTTCAATAACGGCTTCAACAATTTGGCAGAAAAAATTAAGTAATAATTTACCTTTGTCAGTTAGTAATTTTTATCAAGCTGTGGGAGGATTTTTTTTTCATGTTTTTGTAGTTGTATTTTTTGCCCAACCGTACATATCCTTCACAAAAACGTTTTTTCTTGCGATGGGTCACCAAATTTTTCTTGTATCTTTCGGTGCTTTCACAATTTTAATGTTTCTAATCAAGAAAAATTCTGCAAGTAAGACTGTTTCAATATTTTTTTTAATACCGACAACAGCTGCTCTTATGGCTTGGTTTTTTTTAAATGAAAATTTAACTAATTTAGATATTATAGGTTTTTTGATAACTTCTTTAGGTGTTTATATTGCTACAAGAGATTAAAAATGTTTATATGATTATTTATCATAAATATAATAATTAAAAATAAGGTAACATGTCAAAACCGAAATCAGATATAGAAATAGCTCGAAAAGCTAAAATGAAGCCAATCGGTAAAATTTTAAATAAACTGAATGTACCAGATAAAAGCAGCGCATTTAGTCTTATGGGTAGACATATTGCAAAAATAAATTTTGAGTTTTTAGACAAGCTTAAGAAAAAAAAGGATGGTCATTTAATTTTGGTTACAGCAATAACACCTACACCAGCTGGTGAAGGAAAGACAACTACCTCTGTTGGTTTAAGTGATGGTTTAAATAAGATTGGAAAAAAATCAACTGTTTGTCTTAGAGAGCCTAGTCTTGGTCCGTCTTTTGGAATGAAAGGTGGTGCTGCTGGAGGAGGATATGCCCAGGTTGTACCTATGGAACAAATAAACTTACACTTCACAGGTGATTTCCACGCTATTACATCTGCACATAATTTACTTTCAGCAATAATTGATAATCATATTTATTGGGGAAATAAACTTAATATAGATGAAAATAGGATTGTTTGGAAGCGTGTAATTGACATGAATGACCGTGCATTAAGATTTATTGATATTAATACAAATGGTGTAGCTAAAGATTTTAAGAGAGCTGATGGTTTTGATATCACAGTTGCATCTGAGGTAATGGCGATTTTTTGCCTCTCTAATGACTTAAAAGATTTGGAGAAAAAAATTGGTAATATAACTTTCGCCTATAATAAAAATGGAGATCCTCTATATGCAAGAGATCTTAAAGCTCATGGTCCCATGACAGTTTTGCTTAAAGAAGCTATAAGACCAAATGTAACTCAAAGTTTAGAAAATAATCCGGCAATTATACATGGTGGTCCATTCGCAAATATTGCACATGGATGTAACTCCGTTATTGCAACTAAAACAGCACTAAAATTATCAGATTACGTAGTTACAGAAGCAGGTTTTGGTGCAGATTTAGGCGCTGAAAAATTTTTAAATATAAAATGTAGGAAATCAGGTTTAGCTCCAAGCTGTGTAGTTATTGTAGCAACTATAAGAGCCTTAAAAATGCACGGTGGTGTCGAAAAGGAAGATTTAAAAAAAGAAAATGTAAACGCATTAAAAAAAGGGCTAATTAACTTAGAAAGACACATTTCGAATATAAAGAAATTTGGGTTAGAACCAATTGTAGCAATAAACCATTTTGTACTCGATACTAATCTAGAGATAAGAACTATTTTAGATTTTTGTAAAGATAGAAAAGTTGAAGTAAGTGAGTGCAAACACTGGGCTAAGGGTGGAAAAGGTGCAATGGATCTAGCGAAAAAAGTTGTTAAAATTTGTAAAAAGAAAAAAAATAAATTTGATTTCTTATATAAAGACGACATCAAATTATGGGATAAAATTGAATTGATAGCAAAACAAATTTATAAAGCTGATAAGATTACTGCAAATAGTGATGTTATTAAAGAATTGGATAAATTTGAAAAAAATGGTCATAGAAATTTACCAGTTTGTATAGCTAAAACACAATATAGTTTTTCCACTGACCCGAAACTTAAAGGCGCTCCATCAAATCATGAAATACCAATTAGGGAAGTAAGATTATCTTCAGGAGCAGAATTTGTAGTTGTTATCTGTGGGTCAGTAATGACAATGCCTGGACTACCGAAAATACCTGCAGCTGACAACATTAAATTAAATAAAAAAGGTGAGATAGAAGGATTGTTTTAATCTAATTTTTTTAGCCAATTTTTAAGCTCCTGCATTCTATTTTCCTTATCAGAAATTAAAATTTCTTTTTTAATAAAAGATATATGTTTTTCAACTTCATCATCACTCTTAAATACTTTTCTATATTCTATTAGTCTTTTCTTTCTAAACTCAATTAAACTTATCATTTTTTCATAAGTTATTTCAGGATGATATTGTAGACCCCAGACTTTGGTATTATTTATTTCAAAATATAGACTTTGTATTTTATTAACTTTATTTGATGCTAAACAAATAGCTTTTTCTGGTAATTTAATTACTTCATCAAAATTAAATGCTGGAGAGTTAAATTTTTTTTCTTTATTTTTGTAAAGGGGATTTTCAAGACCGTGTTTGTTAATTTTAATCTCTTTAGCAATACCAATATGAGGACTATCAGCTTTTTTAACCTGCCCTCCCGCAGCTGTAACTGCTACTTGCATCCCCCAACAAATAGCCAAGATATTTTTTACTTTATTTTGACAATTTTTCATGAATTCGATTTGTTTTCTAATTTCAGGAGTATCGTTATAGATATTCAAACTACTTCCTCCCCAGATCAACCCATCATATTTTTGTAGGTTGTCATTAAAATTTTGAATATCTACATCTGAAGATGGATTTACTACATCTAGTTCTAAATCATTTGTCAGATAAGATAAGCTATCCTTTAAACTCTCGGTGTGTGTTTGAATGCCTGCATTGGAAAAGTTTTTATTCTCCTCTTTTATATTTCCTTCTACGATAAGTATTTTTTTCATAAAATTTATGTCTTATTTTCCCATAATTTTTGAAAAAGTTAATAGTACAATCCTAAGTTGTTTCTTTAATTTAAAAATAGTTAAAAAATAAAGAAAATTTATTTGAAAGATTACTTATTGCAGTATCTAAAGTCATGTGATTAGATCATATCAAATAAGAATGATTAACATAGCAAAAACGAGGGAGGAATTATGTTAGCAAGAATGTTTAAAAGGCTAACTTCTACTCTTACAGTAGTTGTAGCTTTATTTTCTTCAATCGCTTTACCTCAAACTGTATTTGGTGCTGAAACTCAATATTTTCCAGTAGCAAGTAGCCGTGTTGGACCTTACTCAGCAATGGGAACTGGTTATTACGGAGCTCAAATTGATTACATGAATTATGTCAATATGACGGGTGGAGTCAATGGAGTTATGCTTACTTGGCAAGAGTGTGAAACTGAGTATAACGCAGTAAAAACAGTTGAGTGTTATCAGCGACTTTTAGAAAAAGATGGTCAAAGAATAGTTGTGTTTGATACTTTAGGAACACCAGGAGCATATGCAGTAATTAATCGTATGGCAAAAGACAATGTTGTTTTAGCTCAATATGGTTACGGAAGAACTGACGGTGCTGATGGAAGAGTATGGCCTTGGGTATTTAATGCTGCAAGTCATTACTGGTCGCAAATAGCTGTTAAATTAAAATTTATGGCACAGATCGAAGGCGGAATTGATAAGATGAAAGGTAAAAAAATCGTTCACTTACACATTGACTCTGCTTACGGTAGAGAGCCATTACCAGCAATGAGAAAAATTTGTAATGACTGGGGAGTTGAGTTGATTGAAATATCAATTCCACCTCCAGGTCTTGAACAACAATCTCAGTGGCTGCAAATCAGAAAAGAAAAACCTGATTGGGTTACTTTCTGGGGAGCAGGTTCTGGAATGAATTCAACAGCAATGACTAATGCTGCTAGAATAAATTTCCCAAGAGATAGAATGATGTATGTAACTTTCGGTGCTGCCGAAGAGGACATGTATCCAGCAGGTGATGCAGCTAAAGGAACTTACGCTGTAGCAAATGCTTTGCCTGGAGAATATCCTTTGGTTAAAGCAATCAAAGATAAAGTATACGGTTCAGGTAAAGGAAACTTAGCGGATCCAAATAGGATTGGTTCAGTTTACTGGAACAGAGGACTAGGTGCTGCTGTAATGTGGATTGAGGGCTTAAGAAATGCTCAAAAGATGCACAACAAAGTTGGTAAGGCAGTTACTGGTGCTGAGTTCAGAGATGGTTACGAAGCTATCAACATGAACGAAGCAAGAATGAAAGAGTTAGGTGTTGACGGAATGTTAGCTCCATTCTCTATTTCTTGTGCCAACCATGAAGGTGCTGGTAAGTTTGCTGTAATGCAGTGGGATGGAACTAAATTCAATCAGGTAACTGGTTGGGAAGCTCCAGGCGATCCTGCATTTATTAGAGGTCTTGTAGAGGCGTCTGCAGCTAAATTTGCTAAAGAGAACAACATTACACCAAAAAAATGTGGTTAATTAATTTAGAGATAAATTAATACTAATCATAGGGGGTGTTTAAATAATTTAATTATTTAAACTCCCCCTTTAAATAAAATTTAATTTAATATAAAAGAAAGCTTAATGAGTAACAGTTCAGCAAACATTCTAGACATAAAGAATATTGAGGTCAGATATGATGATGTTATTTTAGCTTTACACGATGTATCCTTGAAAGTTCCTAAAGGAAAAGTAGTTGCATTATTAGGAGCAAACGGAGCAGGTAAAAGTACTACATTAAAAGCAGTTTCAACTATGTTAGCTTCAGAAAGAGGCAAGGTTACAAATGGTTCAATTGAATATGATGGAAACTCAATAAATAAACAAACTCCTTCGCAAATGGTTGGGCTCGGAATGGTCCAAGTGTTAGAAGGTAGAAGATGTTTTGGTCACCTTACTGTAGAGGAAAATATAATTTCAGGCGCATACTCAAGAAAATTATCTAAAGGTGATATTAATCAAGAATTAGAGAAAATTTATACTTATTTTATAAGACTTAAAGAAAGACGAAAAAGTCAAGCAGCATTCACTTCAGGTGGAGAGCAGCAAATGATAGCGGTTGCAAGAGCCATGATGGCTAAACCAAAAATGTTATTATTGGATGAGCCAACAATGGGTCTAGCACCTCAGTTAGTTGCTGAGATTTTTAATATTGTAAAAGAATTAAATACAAAAGAGGGTGTTAGTATTTTACTTGCTGAGCAAAACACTAACGTCGCACTAAAAAATTCAGATTATGGCTATATTATTGAGACTGGTAGAGTTATGCTAGATGGTACTGCGCAAAGTTTGTTAAATGACGATAAAGTGAAAGAATTATATTTAGGAATTTCAAAGAAAGGTAGAAAAAATTTTAGAGATGTTCTTAAAGAAGAAAGTTTAACAAAAAGAAGTAATTAAAGATGGAATACGAAAGAAAATTTAAGATAGGAAAACCAATATTAGAGGTGAATAATATATCTCTCTCTTTTGGTGGTGTTAAGGCAATAACAGATACTTCTTTCAATGTACTTGAGCACGAGGTAAGAGCAATAATTGGACCTAATGGAGCTGGAAAAAGCTCAATGTTAAATTGTATTAATGGAATTTATAAGCCTCAACAAGGAACTGTTTCTTTCAAAGGAAAACAAATACCTGATATTACCCCAAATATTATGGCTCAAATGGGTTTATCTAGAACTTTTCAAAACTTAGCTCTTTTTAAAAGAATGTCAGTTTTAGATAATATTTTAGTTGGAAGAAAACTTCACACAAAAACAAATTTTCTTGAGGTCGCTTTGCAACTTCCTAAAGTAAAAAAAGAAGAAAAATTAAACAGGGATAGATCAGAGGAAATAATTAGTTTTTTAGAGATTGAAGATATTAAAGACACACCAGTTGGAAAACTTCCTTATGGATTACAAAAGAAAGTTGAGTTAGGTCGAGCTCTTGCAACAGACTCTACAATAATTTTATTAGATGAGCCTATGGCTGGTATGAATGTTGAGGAAAAAAGAGACATGTGTAGATTTATTTTAAAAGTAAATGATGAACTAGGCACTACTATGGTGCTTATTGAGCACGATATGGGAGTAGTTATGGATATATCAGACAGAGTGGTTGTGCTTGATTATGGTAAAGTTATTGGTGATGGTACACCTGATGAAGTTAGATCAAATCAAAAAGTAATAGACGCTTATTTAGGAGTAGAACACTAGGATAAACATATGGTTGATGAATTATTATTTTTCATGGAAGTTGTAGTTGGCGGTTTGCTTGCTGGTACGATGTACTCTCTAGTCGCTTTAGGATTTGTTTTAATTTTTAAAGCTTCAGCAACGTTTAACTTCTCTCAAGGAGCTATGGTTTTTTTCTCAGTGCTTGCCTTTTGTGGTTTCATGCAAGATTTTAATATACCTTTTGTGCTTGCATTTATTTTGGCTGCTCTTTTGATGGTAGTGGTTGGTTTATGTACTGAAAGATTAGTTTTAAGACCTCTGATGAATGCTAGCGAAGACACAGTGCTGATGGCTACAATAGGTCTAGGGTATGTTTTAGAAGGACTTGCTCAAGCAGCATGGGGAGTAGAAGTAAGAAGACTAGATTTAGGTATTGGAGACTTTCCAGTGCCGTGGATAGCTGACAATTTAAAACTATTTATTAGTGCGCTTGATATTTTTGCAGGATTAGTGGCAGCTTTAATGATTATTGGTTTATTCCTTTTATTCAAATATACAAAAATTGGTCTCGGTTTGAGAGCTGTAGCAGATGATGCGGGTGCTGCTAGTTCAATAGGTATACCTTTAAAACATATTATGTTATTAGTTTGGTCAGCTGCAGGAGTTGTAGCTTTAGTCGCTGGGTGTATGTGGGGTGCAAGAGCCGGTGTTCAATTTGCTCTAGTTGATTTAGCATTAAAAGCTTTACCAGTCTTAATTATAGGTGGTTTCTCATCTATTCCAGGTGCAATTGTAGGTGGCTTAATTATTGGTGCAACAGAAAAAGTATTAGAAGTTTATATTGGACCATTTTTTGGAGGAGCAATTGAGGGATGGGCTCCTTACGTATTAGCAATATTCTTTTTATTATATAGACCAGAAGGTTTATTTGGAGAAAAAATCATTAGGAGAGTTTAATTTATGAAACCAGTTTTTATGACTTACACAAAAAAAGACCTAATTAACTTAGCTGTTTGTATGGTTTTAAGTGTATTAGTAATACCAACATTTATTACAACAGAATATTGGTACACCTCCATATTAATTCCTTGGCTTTGCTTAGCCTTAGCTACAATTGGACAACAAGTTGTTATGGGTTATACGGGACAGTTGGCTTTAGGAGCAGCTGGCTTTATGGCTGCTGGTGCTTTTGCTATGTTTAACCTTATTTTGCGGGTGCCTGACCTTGGCTTTGTAGGTTCATTAATAGTGTCAGGTTTGATTGCTGCAGCTTTTGGAATTTTATTTGGTCTACCAAGTTTAAAAGTAAGAGGAATTTATCTAATGGTGGCAACTTTAGCTTCACAGTTTTTTATCATATGGATGATAGATAAATTTGGTTGGTTTAAAAACTACGACTCATCAGGAATTATTACTGCCCAAGACATAGTTATCCTAGGAAAACCATTTACAACTCCATTAGCGATGTATTTTGTATGTTTAGCTGTTACAACAGTTTTAACTTTATTGGCTATGAACATGGCAAGAGGAAGTACAGGCAGGAATTGGATGGCAGTTAGAGATATGGATATCGCTGCAGAGTCTATGGGAGTTTCATTATTAAAAACCAAAGTCCAGGCATTTGCTATCAGTGCATTTTATTGTGGAGTAGCTGGTGCTCTTTTTGCATTTTGTTATCTTAAATCTTTAGAACCAGTCGCTTTTGATATTAAATTATCTTTTAAAATATTATTTATGTGTATCTTAGGTGGACTTGGCACAATAAATGGTGCTTTTATTGGAGCAGCATTTATTTTGCTTTTTCCAGTTCTTTTAAATGCCATAGGAAACAACGTATTTCATGGAGCTATTGATGCTACAATTATTTCATCAATTGAACAGGTAATATTTGGTGGTTTAATGATTATATTTATGATTTACGAGCCTTTAGGGATGGCCAAGTTATGGGAAAATTTAAAACAAAAATTGAGTTTGAAATTACAATCCTCGAACGTCAAAAATTTAAAATCTTCTTTAAGTAAAAAATCTTAATTAGTGGATAAAAAAAAACTAATCATTGCACTTTTAATAGGTATCGTAATTGGGTTTCTAGTAGAAAATAATTTCCTAATTTTTTAAAAAATTAAATTTTTTTTTATAAATAATTGTTCTTAACAAATGATACATTAATGGAATTTTTTTTTTATCAATCTTTCTTAAAATATATGGAGCGATTTCTCTAGCAAGTTGCTCGCCCTCGACAGTATCTTTTGGCATAAACCTTTTTTTTGCTGCTGCAAATGTAAAACCTTTACCAAGAAAGTCTCCCATTTTACTGTTTCTTCCACCAATAGCACTTACGTACAAATCACCAATACCTGCAAGCCCTAATATTGTTGACACGTCTCCTTTAAAATATTTGATCAAAAATTTCATCTCATTCGCACTTTTTTGAAATAAATCTGATCTAGTGTTTAAATTTTGACCTGAACCAATGATCATTGCGTATATATTCTTAATTGCTGAACAGATTTCAATACCAATAATATCTCTTGAAAATTCAGTTAAATAATACTTGGTAGATATAAGTTTTCCAATCCATTTGGCTATTTTAATATTTTTATTAGCAATAACTACGCTTGTTTTATTTTTATTTGCTAATTCTTTAGCTAAACAAGGCCCTTTTAATACTGATACATTTGCTGCGCGATAGTTATTTTTTAATAAATCTGAAATTGTTAAAATCTTTTTCTTTTTTTTATCAAACTTTAATCCTTTAGTAAGAACCAACAAAGGAGTTTTAATGTTTAAATCTTTTAATTCTTTTCCAATAAAATCTATACCTGCAAGACTTAGGGCAATTACTATTAAGTCAAATCTTTTCTTAAATATTTCTTTTGAATAATTCATAAATTTTAATTTTTTTGGAAGATTAAGTTTTAAAGAGGGATGAAACTTTTTCTTTGAGTTTAGATTTTTAATAAAAATTTTATTATATGGCTCTGTGATAGTAACAAGATTATTGTTTTCTAAACAGGGAATTGAGAATGCAGAGCCCATAGCTCCACCACCAATAATTAATATTTTACCCATATAATTTTATTAAATTTAAAGTTATAAAAATTTCAACTAATACTTGAATGAAGCTTAACATAGTATTTCCAAATATAAAATTACTTATAATTAATATTAATATAGGTTTATTTATAGTTTGAATATAAAAAAATTTATCGTTAATGATAATTTAACCTTAGCTTAAAAATTTAAAATGCAAAACCGTAAATTTAAATACTCTAAATTTTTATTAAATAAAAATTATAATTTTAATAGAAGATATGTTTTGAAATATTTACCGTCAAAATTTTTAATTGATGCTTATAAAAGTATATCAAAATGGAAAGGCTATCGTCCTACACCACTGTTAAATTTGAGTAAATTAAATAAAGATTTAAAGCTTAATAATATATTTTACAAGGACGAGTCAAAAAGATTTAATTTAAAATCTTTCAAGGCTTTAGGGGGTGCATATGCTGTGGAAAAAATCTCAAAAAAAAAAAATAAAATTACTGTCTCATCAGCAACAGCTGGTAATCATGGAAGATCTGTGGCTTGGGGGGCAAAAAAATTAAAACTAAAATGTAAAATTTTTGTCAGTCAACATGTAAGTAAAACAAGGATAGATGAGATAGAAAAATTTGGTGCTGAGGTAATAAGAGTTAAAGGAAATTATGAAAACTCTTTACGAAAATGCCAGATTTTATCAAAAAAAAATAATTGGAGTATCATTCAGGATGTTTCAACAAAAAATTATAGATATGTCCCCCAACTTACTATGGCAGGTTATTCTATTTTAATTAGGGAAATCTCTAGACAAACTAATCAATATATCACTCATATATTTCTTCAAGCTGGTGTAGGAGGATTGGCTGCTGGTTTAGTTGCTGGAGTAGCAAAATACTTTAAGAGAATTCCAAAAATTATAATTGTAGAGCCAGATAGAGCTGATTGTGTGCTCCAAAGTATAAAAAGTAAAAAATTAAAAAAGATAAAGATAAAAAAAGAGAGTATTATGTGCGGAATGTCATGTAACGAGATGTCTCTTGTACCATGGCAAATATTAAAAAAAGCAACTAATTGTTGTGTCTCGGTTTCTGATAATAATGTAGCAAGAATAGTAGCTAAATTAAGAGATAAAAAATTTAGCAAAGCCTCGATAATAGGTGGTGAGTGTGCCACACCTGGAATTATTGCTTTAATTGGAATATGTAACGATAAAAAAACAAGGAAATTGATCGATCTTAATCAAAATTCAAATGTATTGGTAATAGGATGCGAAGGAAATGCAGATGTCAAACTTTACAAACAACTGCTATCTAAGGGAAGAAGATAAAAAATTTATATGACAAAAAATGCTATTACGTGGATAAGAGAGGACTTTAGAATTGAAAATAACCCTGCCCTATCTTACGCAACTCAAAATCATGAGAATGTACTCGCCCTCTACATTTATAACAAAAATGATTTTGATAAAAAAAGGGAGGCTCAAAAATGGTGGCTTTCAAAATCTCTTGAAACATTTAGATCTGAATTATCTAAATACAAAATAAATCTTGAGATACTAGCGGGAGATGAGCTTGAAGTGTTTTCTAAAATAAAAAAAAGAGACGATTTTTCAATATATTGGAATAAAATTTACGAGCCTGACGTAATTGCAAAAGGAAAAAAAATTAGAGACACTTTCCTTAAAAATGAAATTCAATTTAAATATTTTAAAGGGAATATTTTAAATGAATTTCAAGAAGTTACTAAGAACGACGGGACACCCTTTAAAGTATTTACTCCTTTCTGGAGAAATGCAGAACAAAAATATTTGGGTCTACCACCAAGTAAAAATTATATTGTTAAGAAAAAAAATAAAATGATTTCCTTTTTTAAAAAGTGCATTGAGCCAAAAAATATTTTACCAAAAGAGAACTGGTATAAAAAATTTGAGGATTATTGGAAAGTTTCAGAAAACGACTCAAAAAAAATCCTAAACAATCTTATCGATAATAAAATTAAAGAATACGGGGTTGCAAGAGACTACCCTTCTATCGAGGGTACTTCTAGATTATCTCCTTACATAAAGCACGGACAAATACATGTAAGTACTATTTGGAAAAAATGTAATGATACTAAATCTAAAGGTATTGGTTATAGAAAGTATGTTAATGAATTAGGTTGGCGTGAGTTCTCCCACAGCTTGATTAATTATTTTCCTGAATTCCTAAAAGGTAATTACAGAAAAGAATTTGATAAATTCCCGTGGGTAAAAAATGAAAAGTTTTTAAAAGCTTGGAAATTAGGATTGACTGGTTATCCAATTGTTGATGCTGGAATGAGAGAATTATATGAAACAGGTTGGATGCATAACAGAATAAGGATGGTAGTTGGTTCTTTTTTAGTTAAACATCTAAGAATTAATTGGACTGAGGGTGAAAAACATTTTAGAAATTGTTTGCTTGATTTTAATAAAGCCAATAATGTAGCTCAGTGGCAATGGGTTGCGGGTTGTGGAGCGGATGCAGCTCCTTATTTCAGAATTTTTAATCCTATTCTTCAAGGTGAAAAATTTGATAAAGAAGGAAAATACGTAAAAAAATGGGTACCAGAATTAAACAAAGTTCCACAAAAATTTATTCATAAACCTTGGGAAATGGAAGTGAAGTATCAAAAAGCAATAAATACAATCATAGGAAAAGATTATCCAAACCCAATAGTAATACATGAAGAGGCTAGAGCATCAGCGTTAAAAGCTTTTCAGAGTTTAAAAAAAAATTAAATTTCTCCTAAAAAATGATGAATTATTGTTCTCGTCTGCGGGTTTAATCTGTGCTCAAATAAATATATACCTTGCCAGGTTCCAAGTAATAACACTCCATTTTCAACACTAAGAGAAATTTGATTATTTGTTAAACTAGATTTTATGTGTGCAGGCATATCGTCTTTTCCCTCAGTTGTGTGGACATATAACTTGTTATCCATAGGTGCCAGTTTGTTAAAATAATTTATCAAATCGGTTTGAACATTTGGATCTGCATTTTCTTGAATGATTAAAGAAGCGCTAGTGTGCTGAATGCTTAAATTAAGAATACCATTTTTAAACTTATTTGTTTTTATCCAATTGATTGTTTGATCAGTAAATTCATATAACTTTTGTCCATCAGTATTAATTTTAAAGTTATTGAATTTTTGTATCATAAATTAAAGTTTGAAGATGTTAATTCGTAAAGACGACTAATTGTACGTTTAAATGGCTCTTTTAATGATTTAGACGAGGTCAATTTATCTAAATTTTTTTCTGCAGTGACAGCAATTGGTATTTTCTTATCATAAAGTATGTCAATTAATGTAATAAAACGGTGTTGTTGATTAGAATTTATATCATCAAACTTTGGTATTTGATCAATAACCATAAATTTGGAAACTTTAACTATTTCAAGATAATCCTCGGCCCCTAAAATTTTGTCACATAATTCCTTAAATGTAAATCTTATAACTCCCTCATAGAACTCATTAATTAAAAATTCTCTTCCTTTAATATTAAGAGTTAACGTATTTTTTTTTTTATCCTTTGAAATAATCCTAAAAAATTTATTCATCTTAAAATTAGTTTCTTGGTTTAATGGAAAGAAATATCTATCATTTTGGTTTTCTTTTGATTTTCTATAATCATCTTCAATAACAAGCTCATATTCTACTGTCTTTCTTTTCATAATCTTAATAAAAGGTTTGAATTGATCTCTTTGGAGACCATCTTTATACAATTCAGAAATCGCTATATTAGAGGTAATAATAACCTTTATATTCTCACCAAATATCTTATCAAATAATTTACCTAGTATCATAGCATCTACAATATTAGTTACTTGAAACTCATCAAAATAAATTAAAGAAAATTTTGATTTGAGATTTTTTACAAATAAATTAATAATATTTTCATCTAACTTTTTTTTATTTACATGAGCAAAATCATGAAAATTTAGCATAAACTCATTAAAGTGAAGTCTTAGTTTTTTTTCAGAGATAAGATCATAAAAAAAATCTAAAATCATTGTTTTTCCAACCCCAACACCTCCGTAAAGGTAAAATCCTTTTTTATGATTTTCTTTTTTAAAAAAATTCAGAATTGATGAATGAAAATTTTTATTATAAAAATCTTCAAGTATTTGAATTGTTGTAATTTGATGTTGATTTATCTCTAAATTTTTTGAATTACAAAATAACTTGAATTTTTCCTCAAGAGTTTTGGACATCAATTTTTTTTTGATTTAAAATCAATACCATATTCTGATCTCGGACCCTTCCTCAATCCAAATGGACCGGCAATAAAAATAGTCATTGGTTTGGTTCCAGGCTCCAAATCAACTCTGTGATGTGTATTGGCAGATCTAAATCCAATATAACCAGGTTTTCTCCAAAATTTTCCTTTTTTGGTTGTTTCCCAATAACCTCCTCTTATTACTATAGTTATATAGGGAAAAAGATGATTGTGCACCCCGTCACCATGATCATCAGCTAACATTTCATGAATAAGTATATTAAACGGAAACCATTTTGGTCTGTGTCTGAAAATTAAATAATATCTATTCATCCAAGGTTTTGCTAAATCAAATCTTGGGTGTGAAGGTCCTCTATCTAGAACAACTTTTTTTCTACCTAACTTATCTAATAATCTTAAAAACATTATTTTAATTTAATTATAGCATTATCTTTCGCTAAATATAGATTTTGGTTTGAAATAAAAGGACGTGAGATTTTATCCCTATCAATTTTTAATGTCGTAATAGTTTTACCAGATTTTATATCAATTACTAACAATCTTCCTATATTTGTAGATAAATAAATATTTTTTAGACCAACAATAAATCCTGTGGGCAAAATCTTTTTTCTTTTTTTTGGATTAAAATTATTAAATACATCTGTGACTTTAATAATATTTCCAGTGATTTTATCTATCACGACTAAATAACCCTCTAAAGAAACCGTAATTATGAAATTATCAACTAAGGTTGGTCTCAAATTTGAATTTACAGTATTCTCCCAATTAAAACTTCCAGTTTCTATATCAATAGAAAAAAATTGGTTTTTATTATTTGAAAAAAGTAAGTCTTTTTTATCAGTTATAATATCTGATGTTTCTAATGAAAAGGCAGATTCATATAATGCATCACTTTGAGTAGGTAGCTGCCAAATTAATTCGCCATTATTTATTCCAACAGCACTAATGTCTCCTAAAGAATTATTAAAGTAAATTACATTTTCCACAATCACCATTGATAATTTTTTTTGAGACCTTATTAGTGCTGACTCAGTTTGAAAATTCCAAAGTTCATCTCCATTTTTAACAGAATAACATCTAAGCGTATTAGTATAATCAATTAAAAAAAAACGGTCCTCATAAATTTTTATTTCAGAATTAAATGGTGCCGAATTATTTTTAGACCAAACTAAATCTCCACTTTCTAGATCCAACATATAATATTTTGACAAATTATCTGCGACTATCAAAAATTTACTATCATTTGCAAACTGCAAGATTGGATTAGATTTTCTCTCTGATTTAGTATAGTAATTTTTTTTCCATATTAACTTTGATCGCTTATCAAATTGTAAAACTGTGCCTTTATCATCAAAAAAAATTATATTATCTTTATTAAATGATATAATTGGTTCTGATTGATCAAAGTTCTCAATTTTAGAAAATTTATATTTTGATGATCTTTTTAAAAAACCATCAAAATTAACTCTTCCATCATTATTAGTGAATTTTTTTGATAAATTATTTTTTGTAAAACTTTTACTAAGATTCAAATTAATATTAGTGTTTAATTCTTGACTTAAAGATGATTGATTTACAAAGATTTTTTCAAAATTTTGTTCTTCCATTTCTTTAATATTTTCTGAGGTCCAAAACTTTGAATTTTGGTTTAAAGAACAACTAGGAAAAAAAATAATTATTAATAATAATTGAAAAATCTTACTCACTTAAATCTCGATTAAGCCTTTTTCGAGCCTCTAACTGAATTTCTTTATTAGCATTATCTAAATTTAAGATTTGATTAAAAAATTCTTTTGATTTTTGCATTTCATTTTTTGAATAAAAAAATTCTGCCATTAAGTACAAAGCATGAGATTTCCAGACACTTTCTGATTTTATTAGTGGATTTAAAATATCTAAAAGATCGCTTTCACTACTATCATCAGAATTATAAAGCGCTTTTTTATAAATATTTAAATTTTTTATTTCTTCATCTAATGAGGTTTCGTCAATAATAACATTAAACAAATTGTTGATTGTATTTTTTTCACTGATTAATCCATTATCTATTATGAAATATAAAGATAATGGTGAATAAGTTGAATTTTTTTCCTTAACTATTTCTATTAAATCTTTGGCTGTTTTTTCCTTATTATTCTCAGAATAATTAATAGTTATTGAATTAAAAGTGTCTGAGATCTTTAATCTTTTACTATCCTGATATTCACCAAAAGCAAAATAGCTAATTAAAAGCACAGTAATAACAATTAATCCTGCAATTATTTTTTTTTTATTATGAATAAAAAAATTTTTTATTTTTTCATTTCTTGTGTTTGTGTTTATTATTGATATATCCTCATCCATATTAAATCATATTTCTTAAAACATATTGAAGTATTCCACCATTTTTATAATACTCCAATTCATTTTTTGTATCAATTCTACAAAGGGTATCTATAATTTTAACATCACCAGATACATATTTAATCTCAACTTTGACTTTATCAGACGGATTAATTCCTTTTTCAATGTCAACTATACTTATTAATTCAGATCCTAATAAATTTAGATTTTTTCTATTCATATTTTCTATAAATTGTAGTGGTAATATTCCCATGCCAATCAAATTAGACCTATGTATTCTCTCAAAACTTTCTGCTATTACTACCTTAACACCTAGTAATTTAGTTCCTTTTGCAGCCCAATCACGAGAGGAACCTGTGCCATATTCATTGCCACCAATTACAACTAAATCAGTTTTTCTTTTTTTATACTCCACTACTGCATCATAAACTGACATAACCTTTTCCTCAGGATATAGTTTTGTGAAACCGCCTTCAGTTCCTGGGGCCATTTCATTTTTAATTCTTATATTTGCAAATGTGCCTCTCATCATCACCTCGTGATTTCCACGTCTTGAACCATATGAGTTATAATCCTTTGGAAGAATTTGATAGTTCATAAAATACTCTCCCGTTGGACTATCTTTTTGAATAGTACCAGCTGGAGAAATATGATCGGTAGTAACCATGTCTCCCAATATCAATAATGGTCTTGCGTTTTTAATTTCTTTAAAACCCTCTGGCTCATCACTAAGATTTTCAAAAAATGGGGGCTTTTTTACATAAGTAGAATTCTCATCCCAATTATAAATACTACTCTTTTCTGTTTTGATTTCTTGCCATTGTTTTGGTCCCTCAGAAACGTTTGAATATCTTTTAACAAACATATCTGCACTAAGAGAGTTCTTTAAAGTATCCTCTATTTCTTTATTTGAGGGCCAAATATCTTTTAAAAATACATCTTTATCGTTTTTATCTTTTCCTAATGATTCTTTGAATAAATCGAATTCCATGTGACCAGCAAGCGCATAGGCTACTACAAGTGGAGGAGAGGCTAAGTAATTTGCTTTTATATGAGGTGAAATTCTTCCTTCAAAGTTTCTGTTACCTGATAAAACTGAAACTGCATATAAATTTTCTTTTTGAATAGCGTCAACTATATTTTCTGCTAACGGACCTGAATTACCGATACAAGTTGTACAACCATAACCAACTAAATTAAATCCTAATTGATCTAAATAAGTATTTAGACCTGCTTTCTCTAAATAATCAGTAACCACTTTTGATCCAGGAGCTAAAGATGTTTTAACCCATGGTTTAACATTTAATCCTAACTCAACAGCTTTTTTTGCAAGCAATCCAGCTCCAATAAGAACATTTGGATTCGAGGTGTTGGTGCATGACGTAATTGCTGCTATTAATATTGAACCATCTTTGATTTCATAATCTGTATTTTTTACCTTGGAAATTCTATAATCCTTTTTATCTGTAGTTTCTTTAAATACCTTTTTAAAATTACTTGAAGCATCCGTTAAAAAAACTTTATCTTGTGGTCTTTTAGGGCCTGATATAGTTGGAACTATGGTTGACATATCCAATGAAATCCTGTCACTGAATTCAATTTCATTGCTTGCCCATAGACCTTGTTCTTTTGCATATTTCTCAACTATTTCCACCGTTTCTTTATCTCTTCCAGAAAATTCTAAATATTTTAAGGTTTCCTCATCTATAGGGAAAAAACCACAAGTAGCACCATACTCAGGAGCCATGTTAGCAATCGTTGCTCTATCTGCTAGAGTTAAATTTTTTAATCCCTCACCGTAAAATTCAACAAATTTCCCAACTACCCCTTTATCTCTAAGCATTTTAACAACTGTTAAAACTAAGTCTGTAGCAGTTGTTCCCTCTGGCATTTTTTTTGTTACTTCAAATCCAATAACCTCAGGGATTAACATTGAAATAGGTTGTCCTAGCATACCTGCCTCAGCTTCAATTCCACCAACACCCCATCCTAAAACTGATAAACCATTGACCATTGTTGTATGACTATCTGTCCCAACAAGAGTATCAGGGAACAAATATTTTTCCCCTTTGTATTCTTCCGACCAAACTACTTTCGATAAATATTCTAAATTAACCTGGTGACATATACCTGTTCCTGGAGGAACAATTCTAAAGTTGTTAAAAGCACTCTGACCCCATTTTAAAAAAGAATATCTTTCGCCATTTCTTTTAAATTCAATATCTACATTCTTTTCAAATGAATCTTTTTTGGCAGATTGATCAACTTGAACAGAGTGATCAATAACTAAATCAACTGCTGATAAGGGGTTAATTGTATTGGGATCTTTATTTTTTTCTTTTACAGCTTCTCTCATTGCAGCTAAATCCGCTACTGCTGGTATTCCTGTATAATCTTGGAGCAAAACCCTGGCTGGTCTGTAAGCTATTTCCGTTTTTGATTTTTTTGTATCAAGCCATTTTTTGATTGCTTCTATTTGATTTTTATTAACTGATACATCATCCTCATATCTAAGTAGGTTTTCTAATAAAACTTTTAACGACTTTGGTAATTTTGAAATACCTTGTAACCCATTTAACTCAGCTTTTTTTAATGAGTAATATTTAAAATTTTTTCCGTTAACATCTAGGTCGGATAATGATTTATAAGAATTTTTATTTCCTGGTTTCATATCTTATATATAAAATGTAATTATGCTCAAAAGAAGAAGCCCTGACATAACATAATTAAAGTATTTAATAAATTTCTCATTTGTCGCAAATTTCCTAAGATATTTACCTACCAAAGTCCAGAAAGTAATACTTGATAAGGATACGAGAAAAGCAAACAGGACAACTTGAGTCGCGTAATTTAAATAATTTTCTCCATATTCAACATATGTCGATACTATGATTATTCCTATCAAAATGCCCTTTGGATTTAAAAATTGAAAAATAAAAGTGTCTAAAAAAGATATAGGATTTTTATTTTTATTTTCAGTAGAAGATTTTGAAAAACTAATTTTATAAGCTAGATAGATCAAAAATATACTTCCCAAATATTTCAGTACAGTTTGAATGATAGGAAACAATTTAAAAATATTGACTAAACCAATAGTTAGCGCAAGGACAACTGAAGTGAAACCAAAAGTAACTCCAAAAATATGTGGTACTGTTTTTTTTATTCCGAAATTAAAACCTGAATATGATGCGACTATATTATTTGGGCCAGGTGTATACGCAGCTACTACCCAAAATAATGCCATTGATAAAAATTCTGGATGCATATTTAGGCTATAGGCAAACCATTCTCTGCTTTTTGAGATGGATGAACTAATGTAACTTTACCCTCAGTATCAATAGAGCCCAAAAGTAAAAACTGTGATTTTACACCAGCTATATTTTTCTCTGGAAAGTTACAAACACCTATAACTTGTTTACCAATTAAGTTTTCTTCATTGTAAAAATGAGTTATTTGAGCTGAAGAAGTCTTAACACCAACTTCTTTACCAAAGTCAACTTCAACAACTAAAGATGGTTTTCTAGCTTTTTCATTTTTTTTTACTGTTAATACAGTCCCAAGTCTAATATCTACTTTTTCAAATTGATCGTAGGTTATTTGTGGTTTCATAATAATAATGTATAATTGATTTAATTATGGGTATTGATAACAATTTATACGAAAAATCAATAAAGATATTGACTGATCTAATATCTTTTCAAACTATTTCTGGAAATGATAATACTGAATTAATAAATTATTGTGAAAAAATCCTAAATAATCTTGGAATAGAAACATTCAAAGTTTTTGATAGTGAAAAAAAACGAGTAAATTTATTTGGGACTTTAAAAGCAAAAAAAACAAATGGAAAAAAACCAATTATATTGTCTGGCCATACTGATGTAGTTCCAGTTTCAAAGGGTTGGTCAACAGATCCCTTTAAAGCAACAATAATAGATAAAAAATTATATGGTAGAGGGTCTTGTGATATGAAAGGATTTATTGCATGCACTCTTGCATATGCTCCAATTCTTACTCAAAATAATTTAGATCGTGATTTTCATTTTTGCTACACCTTTGATGAAGAGACGGCATGTATAGGTGCTCCGCTACTAATTAAAGAAATGAAAAAAAGAAATATTAAAAATGGCATATGTATAGTTGGTGAACCAACTAAAATGAAAATTATTGATGCTCATAAAGGTATGAATGAGTATACTACGTACTTTGGAGGTCTTGCTGGACACAGTTCAAAGCCTCACGAAGGTGTTAATGCAATCGAGTATGCATCAAGATATATTAATAAACTATTGGAAATTAGAAAAGAATTAATTAAACGTGCCCCAAAAAATTGCATATTTGATCCTCCACACTCTACTCTATCTGTAGGTGGTATATCAGGTGGTATTGCACACAATGTAATTGCTGATAAATGTCAAGTTGAATGGGAAACTAGACCAGTTAATAAATCAGATGGTGATTTTGTAACTCAAGAAATTGAAAAATTTGCAAATGAGGAGCTTCTCCATGAGATGAAGAGAGTTTTCCCAAAGTCTTACATCAAAAAAGAGACTATTGGTGAAGTTATTGGTTTTGAAAAAATAGATACATCTGAAGCATGTGAATTTGTTGCCTCGATTACAGGTGATAACTCAAGACAAGTTGTATCTTTTGGAACCGAGGCTGGGTTATTTCAAGAAGTGGGTATAAGCACAGTCGTATGTGGGCCAGGTTCTATTGAACAAGCACATAAAATCGATGAATTTATTGAACTAGATGAATTAAAAAAATGTTTAAATTTTCTTGAAGGTATTAAGAATAGATCAATAAATTAATTCCAACCACCTACTGACTTGACCTCTAAAAATTCTTGAAGACCATGTTCACCTGCTTCTCTACCAATCCCTGAATGTTTAAAACCACCAAATGGAGTATCAATAGCAATTCCAGCACCATTTACGTCAACCATTCCAGATCTTAATTTTTTTGCAACTCTTCTAGCTTTTTCTTGATCTTTGGTTTGAATATAATTTGTTAAACCATAAGGGGTGTCATTAGCTATTTTTATTGCTTCATCTTCAGTTTCAAACGGGATTACAGACAAAACAGGTCCAAAGATTTCAGTCCTAGCAATTTCCATTTTATTATCTACATCAGCAAATACTGTTGGTTTTACAAAATATCCTTTTTCAAGACCATCGGGTTTTCCTAGGCCCCCAGCTATTAGTTTAGTGCCTTCATCAATACCTTTTTTAATTAAAGACTGTATCTTATTAAATTGTGTTTCCGAAACTACAGGACCAATATGTTCTCCCTCTTTATTAGGATCCCCGACCTGCATTTCTTCAGAAAATTTTTTTAATTTTTCAATTGCTTGATTATAATTAGACTTTTCAATAAGCATTCTCGTTGGAGCATTACAAGATTGACCAGAATTTTTAAAGCATCTCAAAGCACCCCATTCAATAGCACTTGGATCTGCATCTTTAAAGATAATATTGGCTCCTTTACCACCTAATTCTAAACTCACTCTTTTAAAGTCACTTGCAGCATTTTGTGAAATTAATGCTCCAGCTCTTGTAGAACCTGTAAAAGAAATCATGTCAATATCTGGATGTCTGGTTAATGCTTCTCCCGTTGTGGACCCATCGCCATTAATTAAATTAAAAACACCTGGAGGAAAATTAGTTTCGTCGATTAATTCAGCTAGAATCATTGACGACAATGGAGCCAATTCAGAGGGTTTCAAGACCATTGTACATCCAGACGCTAACGCGGGTACAACCTTCAAGCAAACTTGATTCATCGGCCAATTCCAAGGTGTGATTAATGCACAAACTCCTTTAGGTTCATAAATAAGTCTTTGATTAGGTGCATGATCACCTAAAGGTTTTTCAAATTCAAAATTTTTTAAATGTCTAATAAAAGATTTTATATGTGCCGCACCAGTGCCAGCTTGAAGTTTTGTAGCAAAATCCTTGGGAGCACCCATTTCTAAGGTAATTGCTTTTGCTATATCCGCCCATCTTTTTTTATAATTTTCATATAGTTTTTCTAATAACTTTATTCTTTCTTCTTTCAAAGAAAAAGCCCAGTTCTCGTAAGCTTTTTTAGCTGAGCTTACGGCACGATCTATATCATTTTTGTTACCTAAAGTTATAACAGCAGTATTTTCCTCCGTTGCAGGGTTGATAACTTTAATCTCATGTTTACTTTGAGGCTCTTGCCATTTACCGTTAATGTAAAAATTTTTTTTATTCTCCATAAGAATCTAAGTTTTAATTATTTTTTTGCAAATAAATTTGTTAATTCATATACTATAGTTGCAGCAGCAAGAGAAGTAACTTCAGCATGATCATATGCTGGAGAAACTTCAACCACATCTGCTGATATTAAATTTAATCCTATTAAACCTCTAAGAACATTGACCATTTCTCTTGAGGTCATTCCAGCTATTTCTGGAGTACCTGTGCCAGGTGCAAAAGCAGGATCTAATACATCAATATCTATAGATAAATATAGAGGATTATCTCCCACTCTTTTTTTAATTCTTTCAGCAATTTTATCTGTACCCTGTGTTTGAAATTCATCACAATGAATTATTTTAAACCCAAAACTTTCATCATTTTTTAAATCCTCTCTACTATATAATGGACCTCTTATACCTACATGCATAGAGGCATCATCTAAAAATAAATTTTCTTCTCTTGCTCTTCTAAAAGGTGTGCCATGAGTATAGGGTGCACCAAAGTAGGTATCCCATGTATCTAGATGAGCATCAAAATGGACTAAAGCTACAGGGCCTTTGTTGATTTTATTTACTGCTTTTAACAATGGAAATGCAATTGTGTGATCACCTCCCAAACTTATAATTCCACCTACTTTATTTAGCAATTCCTCAGCTCCTACTTCTATCTGTTTGATTGCTTCTTCTATATTAAAAGGATTACAAGTAATATCTCCAGCATCAGCAACTTGCTGTGCTTTAAAAGGTTCAACATCATAATTTGGATGATAATTTGTTCTTAAGTGTCTTGAAGCTTGTCTGATACTCTGAGGACCAAACCTCGCACCTGGTCTATAACTTGTGCCTGCATCAAATGGAATACCAACAATTGCAACATCGCAGCTTTCAACATCTCTTAACTCAGGTAATCTTGCAAAGGTTGAGGGTCCAGCAAATCTGGGTACTTTTGTACCACTTACAGGTTGGATTGGATCTTTATTTCCTTTTTTTTTCACAGTAAAACTGTATCACATTCATCTAAATTGGAATATCTTCTATGCGTAAATTTATGAAATTAATTATATTGATTTTGCTTTCTTCATTTATTTCTTCTCAAATCTATGCAGATACAATTTACAATCTAATTAAAATTCCAAATTTAGAAATTTATGACATCAAAACTCCAAATAAACTAAGGTACTTTTATGCAAAGCAACCTTTTACATTAGGGATTGATAATAATATTAACTGTTACAATTCAAAAAAAGAAATAATTGATAAAAAATACAAAATAATTCAAAAAAATCTAAATAAATATAGTCAAAAATTTTTAAAAAAAATTAATCTTAAATATATTGTTTTATGTGAAGATTTATCAATATCAAAAATAAATACTGCTGGGATACCAGATCATGTGATGAAAACTCTTATATTAGATGTTAAGTTTAATGAGAAATATTTTGAAAGAGTAATTCATCACGAAGTTTTTCATATTATTTATGATAGTTTTGAGGAATTGTTTAATGAAAAGGTTTGGACTAATTTTAATGTGAACGAATTCAAATATGCTAAATGTTCTACCTGTACTGATAAGCTTGGTCTAGATACGTATATAAATACTAAGGGGTTTTTCTCTGAATATTCACAATCTACCGCGTCTGAAGATATGGCAGAGGTTTTTTCGCATTTAATGATTGAAAAAAAATTGAATAATCTCGACCCTATTTTAGAAAAAAAAATACAATTTATCAAAACAAACCTGCTAAAAATTGATGAAAACTTTATTTTGTGATTGAAAAAATAAAACCTTCAAGATCAGAAAAAATAATTTTTATATTTATAGTTATTTTAGCGATATTCTCTTTTAGCTCTTTTTTTTTTATAAAGAATAAATGTTTATTCATAAAAAATTATGACCCTAAAAATTTAGAGTTTAATCATCCTGAGAATATCGCAATTTTGAATGTTGCGTGTGGAAATGTTATTATAGAATTATATCCTGAAGTTTCACCCAAAGCAGTAAAAAGATTCAAAAAATTAATCAAATCTAAAGCGTATGATAATATAGCTTTTCATAGAGTAATTAAAAATACGATTGTACAAGCAGGAGACTTAGAATTTGGTAAAAAAGGGTATCTTGATTATGGAAAGATTGGGACTGGTAAATCTGGATTGGGAACAATTAATTCAGAAATAGATACACCGTTTGACTTTGATAAAGGTAGTGTCGCATTAGCAAGAACTAAAAAGTATAATACTGAGGATAGCCAATTCTTCATAATTCTGAGAGATGAACCATTATTTGAAACTGAGTTTACACCTATTGGAAAAGTAATTTATGGTTTAGAGGCTTTGTATAAAATAAAATACTTGGACAAATCTGAATACGTTTTGAGACCTGATTTTATAAATTCCTTAAGGATGTTAGTTAACTAAAGGTTTACCAGTTGCCAAGGTGTGTTTTATTCTATCTTGCGTTTTTTGAGTTTCAATTAATCTCATAAAAGCGTCAAGCTCTAATTTAAATAAATCATCTTCAGAAAGAGTTTTTTCAACTGTGGTTTCACCTCCACTTAAAACATGAGCTAATTCCTTTGCAACCTCTACTCCATGATCTAATATAACCTTATCATTGTAAAGTTTTTCTAAAATCTTATCCATTTTACCAATCACTGACTTTCCTGGTAAATTAAACTTAAGTTCCTCAGGTGGCATAAAATCCTTATTTTCACTTAAAATTTTTTTAGAAACTTCTAATAAACTATTTCTATTCATTATTTTTTTATCACCAGGTCTTAGATATTTCATTGGTTCTGCCTCAACTGGTGATGTAGCTGTCTTACCATATCCAATAATATCAAAAACTTTCAATGGTGCATAATAAGGGTCTGACTTTGCTTCTTCGGTGTCCATCCAACGTGCTAACATTTCTTTACATCCTCCTCCTGCTGGAATCAAACCTACTATAGTTTCAACTAACCCAACTACAATATTTGTATGCGAAGCTACAAAATTACTTTGAACCATAACCTCAAACCCGCCACCCAATGTTAATCCTGAGGGTGCTGAAATGACTGGATATTTAGAGTATTTTAAATGCTTACATGTTTCTTGAAAATATTTAATGAACTTTTCTATAGATTTAAAATCTTTTTTATCGGCAAACTGCATTGTGTAAGTTAAGTTCACACCAGCAGAAAATTGCATGCTTTCATTAATAATTATCAAAGGTTTATCAGTTGCTTTTTTAAGAGCATCCATAGAATCGTAATCTAAAGCGTTAGCTTTTGTAGTAAACTCAACAATATTATAATCATTAAACCTATAAATTTTTGCAGAATCATTTCCATCTAAACTTAATGCTGTTTTCTTAACTTTTCCTAAAGTCTCTATATTGGTATATTTTTGTCTTTCACCATAAAAATCTTCATTTTTATTTTTTGATAAATTCTCTAAGAAACTATTGCCACCAAAGTCATCTATTTTGTTATAGAAATTCTCAACTCCTATTTCTTCGAGCATTTCAAAAGGTCCTTTTGTCCAGTTAAAACCTAGTCTCATTGCTTCATCAATATCATTAAACTCTTTTGTAATTCCTGGAACTAATGACGATGCATATTTAATTATCTTAGAAATTACTGACCAAGCGTATTCTCCATATTTATCTTCCCTGTTAATTAAACCCTTAAGATCTACTTTATCTGATTTTATATCTATCTTTTTGCTTTGCACGTAGTCTCCAGTTTCAAGATTGATAGCTTCCATAACCTTTGTGGCTCCTGCCTTGTTCATTCTATAAAAGCCACCCTTACCTTTTCTTCCAGTATAACCTGTCTCAATGAGTTTTTTTACTAATGGAATTTCTTTTGCAACTTCATGAAATTCATCTGTCTTAGGTAATTCTTTAATAAAACTTTTTAATACATCTGCCATTAAATCGATACCAATCAAATCGTAGAGACCAAATACTCCTGTTTTTGGAATCCCCATAGGTCTTCCAAAAATTGCATCTGCCTCTTCTACTGAAAGTTTCATCTTAAATGCCTCTGTCATTGCTATTTGCATGGCATAAACTCCAACTCTATTACCTAAAAAACCAGGGGTATCATTACAAACAATTGCACCTTTACCAAGTTCTATCTCACAAAATTTTTTTAATTCATTAATTTTATCAAGATCGTTATTTTCATTTTTAACTATTTCTAACAGACCCATATATCTAACGGGGTTAAAAAAATGTGTGATACAGAAATCTTTTTTTTCCACTTCAGTTAAATGTTGAGATAAAACTTTAATTGGAATTGAAGAAGTATTCGAAGAAACTATCGCTCCATTTTTTCTCTCTTTAAATATTTTCTCATAAATTTGATGTTTGACATCAATTCTTTCAACAACTGCCTCAACTATCCAATCTGCATCCTTAACTACATCAAAATTATCAGTTATATTACCAACCTTGATATTGTTAATTTTTGATTTATCAATTAATAAAGGTGGTCTAGACTTATGAATTCTATCTCTTGCTTTTTCACTTATTTCAGTTTTTAAATCAAGTAAAGTAACAGGTATATTTGCATTACATAAATGAGCAGCTATACCACTTCCCATTGTTCCTGAACCAATCACAACTACATTTTTAATTTTCATTTAAGGATTTTACTATTGATTAATACCTCTGAGCCTCTCAGATCTTCTTCTTAAGAGTTCAGCAGTTACTAAAATTAAAGTCGATAATACAATAAGGCAAGTTGCGACAGCAAGAATGGTTGGGCTCAATTGTTCTCTTAAACCTGTCCACATTTGAATTGGTATAGTAGTATTTTCAAGTCCTGCTAAAAATAAAACTACCACTACTTCATCAAATGATGTCACAAATGCAAATAATCCTCCTGAGATTACACCTGGCAAAATTAAAGGTAAAGTTATTTTCATAAAAGTATTTACTGGATTACTTCCAAGACTTGCTGCAGCTCTTGTTACGCTATGATCAAATCCTGACAATGTTGCTGTAACTGTAATCACTACAAATGGGGTTCCTAAAACAATATGTGCAAGAACAATACCAGTATGAGTTGCTGCTAAACCAGCTTTGGCCATAAAGAAAAAAATTGCAACACCAGATATAATTAAAGGAACAATCATTGGTGAAATTAACACTGCCATAATTAAACCTTTGTAAGGCATATGTCTGCTACTTAAACCTAAGGCAGCAACAGTTCCAAGTAATACTGAGCCAATGGTTGCAAAAATAGCAATGATGAAACTATTTTTTGCTGCTAAGCCCCAGGGATTTTTAGTTCCATAAATCATGTCTTGATACCATCTTAAAGAAAATGCATCAGGATCCAGTCGTTTCATTCCATCAGAAAAAACTAAAAATTCCTCAGCATTAAAAGATAATGGAAAAATTACAAATAATGGAGCAATAAGAAAGAAGAAAACCGCTGCGCAAATTGTCAGATAAATATAGTGCCAAATTCTATAGTGTGTTTCAGTATATTTAGGTAAAGCCATTTTTTATCCTAATTTAATATTATCTATACCAACCAATTTATTGTAGAGCCAATAAATAACTAAAACTCCACTTAATAACATTAGTCCCATTGCTGATGCAAAACTCCAGTCTAATGTACTCTTCATATGAAATGCAATTTGGTTACTTATCAAAGTACCAGAAGCCCCTCCAACCAAAGCAGGAGTTATATAATAACCAATAGCTAAAATAAAAACCAACAAACAACCAGCCCCTATACCTGGAATTGTTAATGGAAAATAAACTTTCCAAAATGCTATAAAAGGTGTTCCTCCTAAAGACTTTCCGGCTCTCATCAAGCTTGGGGAGATTGTCTTCATCACACTATAAAGAGGTAAAACCATAAAAGGTAACAATATTTGTGTCATCGCCACATAACTTCCTGTTTTATTAAACATCATTTCAATCCTGTTATCATCTGAAACTAATCCAATCATAACAAAAAAGTCATTTACTATTCCTTGTTGTTGTAACAAAATCATCCAACTTGCTGTCCTAACAAGTAACGATGTCCAAAAAGGAAGTAAAACACAAATCATTAATAGGTTGCTGTACTTCATGGGTAAAGTTGCTAATAAATGAGCTATTGGATAAGCCATAAGAAAACAAAACACTGTAACAAAAAATGCAATTTCTAAAGTTCTAAGCCACAAAATTCTATGGACCCTTCTGTCCTCAGCTACATTTACTATTTCGCCTTTTTCGTTTTCATACATATCCATACCTTTTAAATATTTTTGGTATGTGTATGCTGGAGCTCTTCGTTTGATTGCTCTCCAGTATTCCACATCTGCCCACCTTTTATGAACAGCCATAATTTGTTCCTTATAATTTCCCTCTTCAAAGGATTTAGATTTTCGTCTTAATTTTTTAATAATACTTTTAAAACCGTTCTTAGTGTAATTAAGTTGTGTTGATAATTTTCCTTCACGTTCTTCTTCAATTAATTTTTGAAAATCAAAATAAAATGCTTCAAATACTTCCTCTGGCGGTAACTCTTCTCCGTCCCATATTTCCATTGATTTATAAGTTTTAGGAAGCATTTCTGTTACCATTTTGTCATCCACACTTCTCATAAGCATGTCGCCGATTGGAAACACATAAGTAATAATTATGAATAATAATAAAGGAGCAACTAATAAAAAAGCCTTTATCTTATTTTTTTTTTCGGCTTTTTTTAAACTAACCTCTAAAGGAGTTCCATCAGTTGTTAAAATTTGTTTGTTTTCTGAGCTCATAAATAAAAAGGGCGGTTAGTCATAACCGCCCTCTAATATATTATAAAATTTTAATCTTTAAAACTTAAAATTAAAATCCTGCTTTCATTGCTTCCCATTTTTCACCAAGCTCTGTTCCATTATCGGCCCAGTAAAGTGGATCTACTAAGAAGTAATTTTTAGTATTTGCTGGTGCAGTTGGCATATTTGGTACCATGTTAGTTTTACCATCTTTATACCACGGCTCACCTTTTTCCATTACTTTGATAGATGATTTTCTCCAAGGAGCATATGCAATATATTTTGCACTTCCTGCTAAACCTTCAGTACTTGTCATCTCAGCTAAAGCTTTCATAGCATCAGCTTCATTAGGTGAACCCTTAACTAATACAAAGTACTCATAGTCAAGACCTTGTGCATCCCAAACTTGAACGATTGGAGCGCCTTCACCTACAGCCGCGTTAAAGAATCTACCATTCCAGCCAGTTGCCATAACAACTTCACCACTCATCAGTAATTCTGGCGGTTGAGCACCTGCAGACCAAAATACACATCCACCTTTAGGGTCTGTGCAAAGCTCTTTAATTTTATCCATTGCTCTTTGAACACCTTTTTCAGTTTCAAGAGCCTTATAGATTTTTGCTCCACCTTTACCTGGTTTAATACCATCAGCTGCTAAAGCGATCTCTAAATTTGTTAGAGCGCCTTTGTAGATAGCTCTTTTTCCAGGGAATTTCTTAGTGTTAAAGAAATCTTTGATAGTCTTTGGAGTACCTTTAACATTGTCTGAGTTATAAGCGTAGTTCCAAGAATATAAAATATTTCCTACAGCACATTCACTTGGCATTCCAGTAAAGAAATCTTTACTTGCAGGAGTTCCATCTGGTGCCGGTGGAAAGTCTTTGTCAAAATCAAATTTAACAAATAATCCTTCATCACAGCCGTTAATAGTATCCATAGCAAATACGTCCATAATATCCCACGTAATTGCGCCAGCTTCTTTTTGTGCTTTTATTTCTGATAATCCGCCTGAATAGTCAACCCAATTGATTGGGACACCCAATTTTTTAGCGGTAGGATCACCATAACCTAACTTTTGACTTTCTGTATAAGCTCCACCCCATGACGCAACTGTAACTGCGTATGCTGATGTAGTTAAAGAGAATACAAAAGAAAGGGCTAGTAATAACTTACTAATTTTTTTCATTTTTCCTCCGTTTAAACGTTTTTTTATAAAATATTATTACAACAAGATCGATAATGAGAGTCAACAGGCCTTTTTAGTGGGTAAATGATGTATCTAGCGTTTATTTTGGGTCTAAAGCTCTAGCATCATCACTGTTCCATCCAATCTTAATTTCATTACCTAGTTTAATATCTAAATTGGATGAACTGTTAGGAATTTTAAGAATAAATTCGGGATTACCTAATAAGTTAATTCTAACTCTTGTATGATCTCCATGATAAATAACTTCCTCAATTTTTCCATTGTGTATGTTGTCCATTTTATCTGATGGATTAATTAATGCTCTTTCTGGTCTTAATGAAACTGTAGTTTTTTCGCCTTTACCTTTGACTGAAATTGGATTTGCTAATATTTCAGCGCTAGCTAACTTCACCTTGCACCTCCCATCAGAAATATCGGTTACTTCACCAGCAAAAGTATTATTCTCACCGATAAATTCTGCAACAAAAGAATTTACTGGCTTTTCATACAGTTCATCAGGACTAGAAAGTTGTTGAACCTTTCCATCATTAAATACTGCAATACGGTTAGACATGGTTAAAGCTTCACTTTGATCATGAGTAACATAAACAACTGTTACACCAATGCTTTCATGAATATGTTTAATTTCATATTGCATACTTTCTCTTAAATTTTTATCCAAAGCTCCTAGAGGTTCATCCATCAAAACTAGTTGAGGATCAAAAACTAATGATCTTGCTACAGCCACCCTTTGTTGTTGTCCACCAGACAACTGGCCAGGCATTCTTGCAGCAAAACCTTGTAAGGATACCATTGATAATGCTTTATCGATTTTTTTATCTGCCTCGTCTTTAGGTATTTTTCTTACTCTTAAAGGGAAAGCTAAATTCTCGTAAACTGTCATGTGAGGAAATAGTGCATAGTTTTGAAAAACCATGCCTATACCTCTTTTGTGAGGAGGAATGCTTGAAATCGCATTTCCGTCTAAATAAATTTCACCATTTGTTGGTGTTTCGAAACCAGCCAACATCATCAGACAAGTGGTTTTACCAGAGCCGGAGGGTCCTAACATCGTTATAAACTCACCTTCAGCAATGTCTAATTGCAGATCTTTTACAACTAAAATTTTACCATCGTAGCTTTTGTCAACTTTATCAAATTTAACGAAATCTTTTTTAGATGCCATAATATCAGATAACTTTAAAACATTTGTGACAATAAATATCAACCTCTAAAAGTTAGCTTTTAACGTGAAGTTCTTTTGGAAAATTACAAAATAGTTCAGCACCTTTATCGGTTACTCTAATTGCTTCAGATGCTTCTACACCCCAGTTTCCAAATTGCATTACAGCAATCATATGAAAACAAACATTAGGTTCTAAAAGCGTCATATCTCCCTTGTATATATTTAGTGTATGTTCTCCCCAGTCTGGAGGATAACCAATTCCAATTGAATAACCTGTTCTAGAATTTTTTTCTATTCCATATTTATCTAAAATTTTCCAAAAAGCTTGTGCAACATCATCAACTTTATTTCCTGGTTTTGTTGCATCTATCCCAGCTTGGAGGGCTTCTATTGTTTTTTTCATAGTATCAATTTTTAATTGATCAGGCTTACCTAACATAATAGTTCGAGCCATCGGAGCATGATATCTTTTATAGACACCAGATAATTCAATGATTGTTGCCTCACCCTCAACAAATTTGTCTTGCGTCGCTGTTAAATGTGAAGCTGAGGTTCCCTCACCAGTAGGTAAAAGAGTAGCAATACTTGAGTATTCTCCGCCATATTCTGAAGTTCCACAAAAAAGTGCTTTTTGTATTTCACCAATGGCATCACATTGTCTAACTCCTGGTTTAATAACATCGAAAGCTTTCTTCATTCCAACTTCTGAAATCTTTGCAGCTGATTTCATGTAACCTATTTCTGCATCAGATTTAATTAATCTTATCCAATTAACTAATCTTTCGGAGTCTTTTATTTTTGCACTTGGTAATCCTTGTTTTATTTTTTCATAACAAAATGCAGTGAAATAATGAGCATCCATTTCCAATCCAATTGATAATTTATCCCATTTCCTGTCTTTAATTATTTTTACTAAATAGTCGTAAGGATGTTTAGGCCACGTGTGGATATAATGCTCATCATAAACAATAATATTCTCTTTTTTAAGGTAAGTTTTTATGTAAGCTCCTCCAGCATCTTGTTCTCTAATAAAGCAAATTGGCTCATCAGCATTAGCGTGCACTATTACGCATTGGGCATAGTAAAAAGACCAAGCGTCATAACCAGTCAAGTAATTCATATTGTTTGTGTCGTGAGAAATTAAAAGTTCTAAGCCTTTTTCTTTCATCATTTTTTTTACTTTAGAAAGTCTTTGTTGATATTCCTCTTTACTAAAAAGCATGACTATGTGTTAAACAGTTCTCCATAACCTTGAATTTTGTTATTATAGTTTATCTGTTTAAGGGTATCCCATATTAACGTCTGATTACTTGATAAAACTATCTTTCCTATTTTCTTTTCTAAATCTTTGATAATTGACAACACTGGTAAAGCCGTGCAAGAAACAAACAATGCATCACTTTTGAAAAGATCCTGTTTACTCAAAACATCAAACAAATATTGTGGATCAACTTTACCTATATCTAAATCAGAAGCTATATCAAAATAAGATAATTCATTAATTTCTACTTTTTCACTTTTAAAATAATTAATGACTGATTGATTAATCTCATTTGTATAAGGTGTAAATATCGACAACTTATTTATCTTAAGTAATTTAAGAGCATTAATTGCAGATGTAATTGGAGTTGTAACCTTTGTGTTAGGTTTAGCTATATTTACTTTTTCAAAAATTGATTGATAACCTGAAGCAATAGTTCCTGATGTACATCCATATGCTACACAATCTAATTCCTGGTCTGGCAGGATATTTTTCGTAACTTCTGGAATATCGTCCGCCATCTTTTTTAATGTTTCGTTTGTAAGCGGGTTATAGCAATTTATTCTATTGCAATGTAAATCTATATTCTTTCCGTGGATTATATTATTAAAATCTTTTTCAATCCTAAAATCACTTGCGAGAGTGATTAGACCCACTCTCAGATTTTTATTTTTTATAAATTTTGGCTCTATCTTATTCAGTTTCATTTTGAAAAAGAATGTTTATCCTTTGGAAACTGTTTATTTAATACCTCTGATTTATATTTTTTCACTCCAACTTCAATTAGCTTGGTAATATCAACAAATTTTTTTACAAATTTTAATTTACTTTGACTTAAACCAGTTAAATCATCAATTACTAAAACTTGACCATCGCAGTTAACTGAAGAACCAATTCCTATTGTTGGGATTTTTATATGATTAGAAATTTTTTTTGATAACTTTGTTTCTACACACTCTAGCACAATTGAAAAAACTCCAGCATTTTCTAAAAGTTTTGTATCATTCAATAATCTCTTACTTTCTTCGAGTTTTTTTCCCTTGAAGGTAAATTTTTTATCTGTCTGAGGTAATATTCCAACATGTCCCATTACTGGTATTTTATTTTTTACTAATCTTTTGACCATGGGAATTATCTTTTTTCCTCCCTCTAACTTGACAGCATCACATTTCGTTTCTTTCATAACTTGTCTTGAATTTTTCAAAGCTTCACTTGGATTTCGATATGTGTTATATGGCATATCAACGACCATTAATGATTTCTTGATACCAAGTTTGACACTTTTAGAGTGATTAATCATAGTTTCCAAAGTTACTTGTTTAGTGGAGTTAAAGTTGTACAAAACTGACCCCAACGAATCCCCAACCAATACTAAATCACAATGTTTATCCAGAATGGAGGCAACATTTTTTGAGTATGCTGTTAGACAAATAATTTTTGATTTGTTCTTTTTATTAAGAATTTTTTTTATTTTATTATTCATTTACTCTAATTCGATTGTACTCGGTGGTTTCGATGTTATATCGTAAACTACTCTATTAATCCCTCTAATACTATTCACTATTTTATTTGAAATTTCTTGTATAAATGATTTTTTAAATTCGTAAAAATCCGCGGTCATGCCATCCTCAGAGGTTATTGCTCTGAGTAAACACAAATATTCGTAAGTTCTATTATCACCCATTACTCCAACTGTTTTCAC
>CABZDW010000010.1 GCA_902524545.1 uncultured Pelagibacteraceae bacterium | reverse complement strand
TAAATTTATTAATATTTCTTATCTCAATATTTGACTCAAAAACTTCAATGTTTGGATTTACTTTTCTGATATTATTATAAATATAATCTAAATTTGAGTCCTCATTAACTGTTTTTAAAAATACTCCATGATAGTTTTTTAAAGCACTCATTTTTTCTCTTAATGGACCAGAGGGTATCAAATGACCATTTCCAATCCATTTCTCGCTATCAAAACAAGCAAACTTTATATCATAGTTTATCCATTTTTCTTGAAGGCCATCATCAAAAATTATCAAATCAAATTTCATTTCAATGGCCTTTTTTACTATTTCTTTTCTATTATTACTTGAGATGAAATTTGAATTATCTCTAAGAAATTTTTGTTCATCTATTTGGTTATTATAAAATTTCTTTGCAGTTACCAGATTTATATTCATTTTCTTAAGAAGATTATACAGGAACAATGTTATAGGTGTTTTGCCGGTGCCTCCAATATATAAATTTCCAACACATATAGTTTTTATTTCAGTGAATTTTTTTTTTGGAATAAAATTTGAGATAATATTATTAATTTCTACAAATATTGTAAAAGGATAAAGTAAATACGCAAAAAAATTTGGTTTTTTAAAATCCCAAAATTTTGGTTTTTTAAAAATCATTTGTTAATTTCTCTATAAGTTTTATTTAAAATATTTATTCCTATTAAATGTAAATCTTTTATTATTTTTTTAGAATTATTTTCTGAGTTAAAATATTTAATGACAAAATTAATTAGTTGATCTTGATTAGAGATTTTCTTAGATAATTTTTTTTTATTTAGAAATTTATAAATTTCTCTAAAATTTGAAACATTTGGACCATGTAAAATCCTACAGCCATACCTGGTCGCCTCTAGTGGATTTTGGCCACCATGCTTAATCAATGATCCCCCTAAAAAAATATTTTTACAAACTTTATAGAACAATTTTGTTTTTCCATAGGAATTTACTAGATAAATATCTGTATCAGGACTAACCTTCTTTTTTGGCTCATCTAAATGAATTTTAAGATCTAAATTATTCAGATCTGCTTTAATCGAATTAATCCTATTAATATGTCTAGGTATAATTATTGTTAATATATCTTTAAATTTTTTTTTCAATCTTATATGCGCTTTTCCACAAAATTCCTCCTCATTGTAGTGGGTGCTAGATGCACACCAAGTTTTTTTTGAATTGATTAAATTTATTAAGTTTTTATCTAAATTATTTTTTTCATTTTCTGACTGACTAAATTTCAGGTTTCCAATTAATTTTATATTTTTTGCTCCGAGTTTTTTTAGATATTTTTTCGTTTCAATATTTGATGAAAGGCATAAATAAAATTTACCAAAGATTGATTTCGCAAAGTAAGAAAAAAATTTCCATCGCCTAAATGATTTCTTTGTAATTCGTCCGTTAAGAAGAAATATTGGTATATTTCTTTTGTATAAATTATTTATAGTATTTGGCCAAATTTCAGAATCTATAAAAAAAGCTTTTGTAGGTTTCCAATAATTTAAAAATTTTTCGGAAACAAAATTGCAATCTATCGGAAAAAATTGATGTATTGTTTTTTTAAATTTTACATTTTTAATTATAAATGACGAGCTAACAGTATTTGATGTAATCAATATTTGTTTAATTTTTTTATTTTTCTCAAATCTTTCTATCAATGGAACAATACTTTGTATCTCACCAACACTAGCACCATGAAACCAAATTAATTTTCCTTCATTTCTTTTTTTTGAAAAAAAACCTATTTTTTCCTTAAATCTAGATGCATCTTCTTTTCCTTTAAATATTCGAAAAATTATAATTATTGGAGAAAAAAAAAATACTAAATTTATTAAAATTTTATAAAAAAAAAACATTAAGATTTTAACTGTTTATCATAAAAGTTTTTATAAATAGATGAAGAATTTAATAGTTGGTTATGATTTCCTTTTGCTACTACATTCCCAGAGTCGATTACATAAATTTTGTCAGAATTTAAAACAGTAGACAATCTGTGAGCAATTACGATTGTGGTTTTATTTTTTGTGAGGTAATTAATCGCTTTTTGAATTTTGTCCTCTGTTTCTGCGTCTAAAGAGGAAGTGGCTTCATCTAACAAGATTATTTTACTCTTTTTTAGTATTGCTCTTGCAATTGACAATCTTTGTTTTTCTCCACCAGATAATTTCACACCATTTTCACCAATTACAGTGTCATATCCGTTTGGCATACTAGTTACAAAATCATCGCAATTTGATAACTTTGCTGCTTCAACAATTTCTTCATCTGAAGCTGTAAGTCTAGAGTATTTAATATTGTTTTTAATAGTATCATCAAAAAGAGATATATCCTGACTTACCAGTGAAATATTTTCTCTTAAAGACGATACGGAGTGGTCCTCAATAGGTTGATTATCAACATATATTTTTCCACTCACTGGTTCATAAAACCTTGGTATAAAATTAAGTATAGTAGATTTTCCCGCACCACTATGACCAACTAATGCAGTCATTTGACCACTTTTAAATTCTAAATTTATTTTATTTAAAACATTTTTTAAGCTTTCAGAATATTTAAAACTTACATCTTTAAAATTTATATTACCTTCATCAACTCTTAAGTGTTTGTTAGAATTTTTGTCATTATTGTCTTCATCAATAATTGGTAATAACCTTTTAGCAGCCGATAAACCCTGATGAATACCCATATTTAAAGTCGCTAATGATCTTACAGGTTGGTAAGCTAACATCATGGCAGCTAAAAAAGAAAAAAAATTATTTAATTCTAGCTCGCCTTTTATTATCAAGCTACCAGAGTAATAAATTAATCCTCCAATCATCAAACCAGTCAGAGTTTCCATTATTGGAGTAGCTCTCGTGAGAACAGTATTAATCTTTACAACTTTATCTTTAAAAGTATTAATAATTTTTGTTAATCTTTTGTTTTCATATTCTTCTGTTTGAAAAATCTTAATAACTTTATGATTTTTGATAATTTCAATAAAAAATGAACTTAAGAAACCAGCAACTTCTTGAGACTCTGTTGTAACTTTACCGATTCTTTTACCTAGTGACTTTGCAGCAATAGAGGCTAAAGGTATCATTATTAGAGCAAATATTGCTAATTTCCAATTCTGATAAAACATTACACTTATAAGCCCAATTAATGTCAAAGTATCTTTTGAGAATAATAAAATTGTGTCAGTTACAAGTTTCATAACCATACCTGAATCATAACTGATGTGTGAAAGAAATTTTCCTGTATGTTTTTTGTTCATTTTCTCAACATTTGATTTTAAAATTGATTGCATAATTTGTAATTGAAGAACCTTTTGGACTTCACCGCCAACCTGTATTAGCAATGTTTTAGCTAAATAAAGCGAAGTACCTTTAATTGAAAATGTAATTAAAATAATAAAAGGAATTATCACCATTAATTTTTGATTTTTTTCAATAAAAATTTTTTCTATAGCTGGATCAAGTAAGTAAGCAATCATAGCAGTACTACCAGCTACTAATATTGAAAAGAAGATTGAGAGAAAAATTTTTTTTAGATGTTTTCTTGTGTATCGTTTATAAAGATCTAATAAAATTTGTGAATTAGTCATTTAATTTAATTTACCAATAAGAATACAAATTAATATTATTAATCCTAAAATGTTATTACTTTTAAAAATTTTAAGACAATTTTCTTCATTTTCTTTGTTGAAATTTATAATTTGAATAACAAACAAATGAAACAAAACTGCCATAGATCCTAAAAAGAAATAATTATTTAAATTTAATTTGATACCAGTCACAATGAAAAGTAAGATAAAAATTAGATAACATATGGATAAAAATATTTTTGGATTTTTTTTAAATTTAATTGATGTTGATTTTACTCCTATAATTTCGTCATCTTCTAAATCCTGAAACCCATATATAGTGTCGTAACCCAATGTCCAAAATATGGCGCCGAGATAAAATATAATAGGTATAAGAGTTATTTCCTCATTGATACATGTCCACCCTAGCAATAATCCATAATTAAAAGTTATGCCCAAGAAAAGCTGAGGCCAATAAGTAAATCTTTTCATTAATGGGTAAGTAAAGGCTAGAGGCATAGAGGCTAAAGCGATAATAATTGTAAAAAAATTAAAATTGATTAGCACTAAGAAAGCAATCAAACATAGAATTACCGAATATAGTAGGGCGAGTTTAACTGATATTTTTCCTGAGGCTATCGGTCTATCTTTAGTCCTAAATACCTTTTTGTCAAAGTTTCTATCAAGAATATCATTTACTATACATCCAGCAGATCTCATAAGAACAGATCCTAAAAAAAAAAGTAATAAGTAAAAAAAATAAATATTTAAATCAGATGAAAAATCATATGCTAGCGTGAGACCCCATGAACAAGGCCAAAATAATAGCATGTATCCAATTGGCTTTTTTATTCTTGTAAGTTCAGCAAAAAGATTTAATTGGTTCATAAGATTTTACTTGTAAATAACAAAGGCAAGATTGATAATCAAACTGATTCGTATGAATATTGATTATACTGTGACAGCTTTGATGTTTCCTGCAATACCATTGTTGATGGCAGTCTATAGTAATAGATTTCACTCATTAAGTATTCTTGTAAGACAGCTTCACGATGAACATGTGTATGAAAAACATATACCTCCTGAGTGGAAAAAACAGTTTATAAATTTAAGTGGAAGAATAACCCTTTTAAGATGGACCATCTTGTTTGCTGCTTTCGGCTTTTTATTTAATATGTTAACTGTATTTGCTCTTTACTTGAGTGAAGTTTTTATAGCGAGGATAATATTTGGCTCATGTTGTCTCTCTATGATTATTTCAATATTATTTTTTATTAGAGAAATTCATATTTCAACAAATGCTCTTAAGCTTCATATGTCCGATATGGATGTAAATGTAGACTAAGGAACTATGACTGCTGGACCAGTTAATAATCTAGATTCTAGATCTTTATGGGCTTGGGCAGCATCATTTAGTGAGTATTTTTTTGAAATTTCAACGTTGAATTTTTTTGATAAGACTGCATCAAAAACTTTTTTTGCTGACTCTACAAGTTCTTCTCTTTTTACGGTATAATGAGCGATAGATGGTCTCGTAAAAAAAAGACCTTTAGCATTTATATCTTTTTTAACATCTATGGTATCTACATAACCTGATGCATTTCCAAATGCTACCATCATTCCCCTTATCTTTAATGTTTCAATCGATCCTTTGAAGGTTTTAACACCAACACCATCATAGACAACGTCAATACCGTTTTTACCAACAATTTTTTCAACTTCTTTAACAAAATTTTTTTCAGAATAATTAATTACGTGATGGCAACCATTCTTTTTAGCTGTTTCCTCTTTAGTTTTTGAACCAACGGTTCCAATAACTTGAGCACCCAATGCATTAGCCCATGGACATAAAATCTGGCCAAGCCCACCTGCAGCAGCATGATATAAAACTTTATCACCTTTTTTTAATGGATACGCTCTATGTAATAAGTATTCTGCAGTAATTCCTTTTAATGTAATGCAAGATGCTACTTCATCAGAGATACCATCAGGGACAGAAACTAGTTTATCTTCAGGCATTATTTGTTTTTCTGAATAAGCTCCGATAGGCATTGATGCATGAGTAACTCTATCACCAACTTTAAATAATTTTACTTCAGATCCAACCTCTTGAATTACTCCACAAGCTTCAAGTCCAATACCACTGGGTAATGGAATAGGATAAAGGCCTGTTCGATGATAAATATCTATAAAATTTAAACCAATTGATAAATTTTTAATCAACACTTCTTTTGGTCCAGGCTTCCCTAATTCTACATCTTTAATAACCAAAACATCTGGTCCACCAAATTTATCTATTTGAACTGATTTCATTATCTACTTTACAAATGAGCCACTATGATAATCCTGAACAGCTTGCAAGATCTCTGCTTTAGTGTTCATTACAAATGGTCCACCTCTAGCTATTTCTTCATTTATAGGTTTACCAGAAATAACCAAGAATTTTGCATCAGTTTGTGATCTGACTTTTAAATCTTCACCTTTCGATAACAAGATCAAAGTACTATCCTTTACTTTTTCATGTTTTTTTTCACCGATTTTGATTTCGCCTTTTATGAGGTAGATAAATGTATTATGCGTGGATGGAAGACTAAATTTAAAATCTTTGTTTTTATATAATTCAACATCAAAATAAATGGGCTCAACATTATGCCCTTTAACTGGACCTTCAGCTTTTTCAAATTTACCTGCAATAACTTTTACTTGTTTACCATCATCTTTGTGAACACTCATTTTATCTGCATCAATGTAAATGTACTCTGGTTTACTCATCTTTAATTTTGCTGGCATATTTATCCACAATTGAAATCCATGAAGTTTTCCCTCTTTCATAGCAGGCATCTCAGAGTGAATAATTCCACTTCCTGTTTTCATCCATTGAACATCACCAGCAGTCATTTTACCCTTTCCGCCAGTACTGTCTTCATGCTCAAAATCACCAGCAAGCATATAAGTGACAGTTTCAATTCCTCTGTGGGGATGTGGAGGAAACCCAGCAATATAATCCTCACTATTTTCTGAACCAAATTCATCTAGCATCAAGAAAGGATCGAAATAATTTGGTTCAACACCAATACTTCTTTTTAATTTAACTCCAGCTCCATCTGATGCTGGAATAGGATCAATAATTTTATTTACTTCAATATTTTTCATGAGATTAAAATAGTAGTTCTATTTTGATTTGCAATATTACTTTTTGTTATGCGAGCCATCACAAAAAGGTTGATCATTTGTTTGTTTACATGCACAAAAAAATACTTTTTTTGTCAATTCGGCTCTATAAACAAAGGGTTTAAATTCTGTTCCTTTGTGCGAACCATCACAAAATGGCTGCTTAGAACTTTTACCACAACTACACCAGTAATAAGATTTTCCCTGCTCAACGCCTATAGCTAATGCGCCTTCCCCAGCTCTTTGTCCTTTATTCATATTATTTACCTCTTTATAATTTAAATTAAATCAACAAGCTCGCTTAAATTTTTAACTTGATCACTGGGTTTGTAATCAAGATTGTCAAAGATATTATTATTACGATTTACCCAAATAGAGTGATAACCATAATTCCCCCCTCCTGAAACATCCCACGTGTTTGCACTTAAGAAAGCTACTTCATTTCTTTTAATTTTGTATTTTTTGATGGGTAATTCATAAACTTTCGAGTCTGGTTTATAAATTCTAACTTCCTCTATTGAAAATAAATCATCGAATAGATTATCTAAATTATTACTCTCAACTAACTCTTTCAAAAGAGATGGGGTTCCATTTGAAAGTATAGCTAATTTAAAATTTTTTTCTTTTAATTTTTTAAGAGTTTCTGGAACCTCCTTAAAAGGTGAGAGAACTTTATATAAATTCAATAATTCATTTTTCATTGATGCGTCTATATTAAAGGTATTCATTGATTTATCTAAACTATCCTCTGTAATTTCCCAAAAATCCTTGTGTCTTCCCATAAGGCTTCTAAGCCAGGTGTATTCTAGCTGAGTTGTTCTCCAAAAATTTGCAAAACCTTCCCACTTAGCTCCAATCTTGTCTTTACATTTTTCAGCAGCTGAATTGACATCAAACAATGTACCATAAGCATCAAAAATTATTGCTTTAATATTTTTCATAAATTAACTTAACACAAATGAGTAATATTAGATTATTTTTTTCAGATACTTTATCAACTAACATGATCGATAAACTCAATAAGGATCAATCACATTATTTAGGTAAAGTAATGAGAGTAAAAGAAAGCGAGGTTTTCTCTTTATTTAACAAAGAGGGAGAGTGGGAAGCAAAAATTCTAGGAATATCTAAAAATACTGTTGAATTTAAAATAATAAAACAACTTAGACAAAAAGAGATTACAAAAGAATTATGGTTAGCATTTTCTCCTATCAAATCAAACTATCAGAATTTTATGCTGCAAAAAGCAACAGAGCTCGGAGTTACAAAATTTTTACCAATTATTTTTGATAGAACAGTGGTTAGAAAAATTAATAAAAATCGCTCAGAAAAAATTATTATTGAAGCCAGTGAACAATCAAACCGTATCAATGTGCCAATAATTGAAGGCGCTCAAGATTTAAATGGTTTTTTAAAAAAAAATTCGATGGATCTAATTTTTACAGATTTAAATTCAAATATTAAAAAAATTGATAAATCAAAATTTACAAATAAGCCTGTTTGTATAATCATTGGTCCAGAGGGAGATTTTTCAGAGACCGAAAGAGAGAAGATTCTCTCTTTTAAGGGCGTTCAACCTATTAAAATTAATGAGAATATTTTAAGGTCTGAAACCGCAGTCATATCGGCAATTTCGATCCTAAATTATGTGATTAATTGATAAATTGTCGCGAAAACAAAAGTGTAATTTTTATAAAAGAGCTTTATATAGCTATTAAAAATGAGAAAAATTTTAATTATATTTTTAACACTATTAGTCTCACATAAGGCTTTCGCTAATCAGCCCACTGATTGGCAATTAGGTTTTCAAAATGCTGCCTCACAGTCTATGCGCGAAATTGTTTCTTTTCATAATTATTTACTTTTACCAATAATAATTGCCATAAGTGTATTTGTTTTATTTTTAATGTTATACGCATGCGTCAGATTTAGAGCTTCAGCAAACCCAAACCCGTCTAAAAGAACTCACAACGTAGCAGTTGAAGTTTTATGGACATTAATTCCATGTTTAATTTTAATTGTAATGGCTGTACCATCATTTAAAATTTTGTATAAACAAGATGCAATTCCAAAAGCTGATCTAACAATTAAAGCGATTGGGTACCAATGGTATTGGGGATATGAATACCCTGATGAAAACATTATTTTTGAGTCATATATGCTAGAAGATAAAGATTTAGGACCTGATCAACCTAGACTACTTGCGGTAGACAATGAAGTTGTTGTGCCAGTTAATAAAGTTGTAAAAGTTTTGATAACTGCGAATGATGTATTACACGCATGGGCCCTACCATCCTTTGGCGTAAAAAGAGATGCTGTTCCGGGAAGAATTAATGAGACATGGTTTAAAGCAGAGAAAGTAGGAACTTATTATGGTCAATGCTCTGAGCTCTGCGGGATTAAACATGCATTTATGCCTATTACTGTTAAGGTTGTGACTGAAGAAGAATATGAATTCTGGTTATCAGAGGCGAAAGAAAAATTTGCAAAAGAAGAAATTGAAAATAATAATACGAAATTAGTGAGTAAATAATTATGTATATGCAATCAGCACCACACGACGATCATCATACACCAAGTGGTTGGAAGCGTTGGGCATACTCCACAAATCATAAAGATATAGGAACAATGTACTTAATTTTTGCAATTTGTGCCGGTGTTATTGGTACAGCTTTTTCAGTTTTAATGAGAATGGAGCTTATGCATCCAGGTGATGGTATCTTGGGTGGAAATTATCATCTTTATAATGTTTTAGTAACCGGTCATGGATTAATAATGATTTTCTTTATGGTAATGCCAGCTATGATCGGTGGTTTTGGAAATTGGTTTGTTCCGATTATGATTGGAGCGCCAGATATGGCCTTTCCTCGAATGAATAATATTTCTTTCTGGTTATTACCCGTCTCGCTAACTTTATTAATATTATCAGTTTTTGCTGACGGTCCTCCAGGACAAACTGGAGTTGGTGGTGGATGGACTATCTATCCTCCTTTGTCTTCTAAAGCAGGTCAACCAGGACCCGCAATGGATTTAGCGATATTAAGCTTACACTTAGCAGGTGCGTCTTCAATTTTAGGAGCTGTTAACTTTATAACTACAATTTTGAATATGAGAACTCCTGGCATGACTCTCCACAAGATGCCATTATTTGCATGGTCAATATTAGTTACAGCTTTTTTATTATTATTATCTTTACCAGTTCTTGCTGGAGCGATTACAATGTTATTAACTGATAGAAATTTTGGAACTGCATTCTTTGATGCACAGACTGGAGGAGACCCAGTTTTATTTCAACATTTGTTTTGGTTTTTTGGTCATCCAGAAGTTTATATTTTAATTCTTCCAGGATTTGGAATGATTAGTCACGTTGTTTCAACTTTTTCTAAAAAACCAGTTTTTGGATATTTGGGTATGGCCTATGCAATGGTTGCAATTGGAGTAGTAGGTTTTGTTGTGTGGGCTCACCATATGTATACAGTTGGATTAAGTACAGATACTAAAGCTTATTTTTTAGCAGCAACTATGATTATTGCAGTTCCGACTGGAATTAAAATCTTTTCTTGGATAGCAACTATGTGGGGTGGATCTATTTCATTTAAAACTCCAATGATGTGGGCTTTGGGTTTTATCTTTATGTTTACAGTTGGCGGAGTGACAGGTGTAGTTTTAGCAAATGCAGGAGTAGATACTGCAATGCACGATACTTATTATGTAGTAGCTCACTTTCATTATGTTCTTTCTTTAGGAGCTGTATTTGCAATATTTGCTGGTTTCTATTATTGGTTTTCAAAAATGTCTGGTTACGAATATTCAGAGTGGCTAGGTCAATTACATTTTTGGTTAACTTTTATTGGTGTGAATTTGATTTTCTTTCCACAGCATTTTTTAGGATTAGCAGGTATGCCTAGAAGATATGCTGATTATCCAGATGCATTTGCAGGTTGGAATTACATTTCTTCAATAGGATCCTATATAGCAGTTGCTGGCTTAGCTGTATTTTTTGTGAATTTGATTTATGCTTTTGCAAAAAAGAAAGCCGCATCTCAAAATCCTTGGGGTGAGGGAGCAACGACTTTAGAGTGGACCGTTCCATCTCCACCAAATTTCCATACTTTTGAGGAATTACCAAAGTTTGTAGATGATCAAGAGACTGGTAAATCTCATAGCTAGGATTAAAAGCTTTAAAATTGATGAGTAGTCTAAAATTTAAAAAAGATAATCTGTCTCAGGAAGACTTACTAAATTTTTCTGAATTATTTAAATTAATGAAACCAAGAGTAATGTCGCTTGTGATATTTACTTGTGCGGTAGGATTATTAACAGCTCCAACTATGGTTTCAACTCAAGATGCAATAGTTGGAATATTGCTAGTTTCAATGGGCGCAGGAGCAGCAGGAGCATTAAATATGTGGTACGAGTCCGATCTTGATGCTTTGATGAGTAGAACTTGCTTAAGACCAATACCAACTGGTAAAGTTAATAAAAATCAGGCTCTTATATTTGGAATAACTTTATCGGTTATTTCAGTAGTTGCACTAGATTATTTTACAAATAGAGTATCTGCAGGAATATTACTTTTTACCATTATATTTTATGTTTTAATTTATACAATTTGGCTGAAAAAAAGAACCTCGCAGAATATTGTTATTGGTGGAGCAGCAGGAGCTCTTCCTCCTGTTATAGGCTGGACTATTGCTACAGGATCTTTATCTCTCGAACCTCTTGTATTTTTTTTAATTATTTTCTTTTGGACGCCATCACATTTTTGGGCATTAAGCTTATATAAATCAGAAGATTATAAAAAAGCTAATATACCCATGCTTCCTCTAACAAATGGGATAGAGAGCACTAAATTAAATATTTTTGTCTACTCTTTGATAATGCTTCCAGTGATAATTTTTCCATATGTAATTAACTTTGTTGGATTTGTTTTTCTAATTCCATCATTGTTATTAACTATTTATTATAATTATTTGTGTTTTGATCTTTATAGATTTAAAAAAAATAAATTTAGTGCTAAAAAAGCTAAATCAATATTTGGCTACTCTATCTTATATTTGTTTTTGGTTTTTGTGCTTTTTTTGATAGATAAGATTTTATGATTATACCTGATAAAAAAACAAAGAAAAAAAATATCAAAACAGCACTAGCAATTATTGCTTTCATGGTTTTTTTATTTTTATTTACATTATATAATACCGGAGTTTTTGATAGAGCAATATGATACAAAGAAAAAATCTTACGCCAATAGTTCTCATAGGAATATTTGTATTTATGTTAGGTTTATCCTATGCTGCTGTACCTTTATATGATTTATTTTGTAGAGTAACAGGTTTTGGAGGCACTACTCAAATTTCAAACAGTGCTCCTAAAATAGTTCTTAACAAAGTTGTGAGTGTTAGATTTGATACCAATGTGAATAATTTACCTTGGGATTTTAAAGCTAAATCTAATGTTTTAGATGTGAAAGTTGGCCAAGTTAATAAAATAGAGTTTGAGGTTGAAAATTATAGTAGCAAACCAACTGCAGGTGTAGCCAGTTTTAACGTATCACCAGCAAGTTTTGGGAAATATTATAGCAAACTTGGCTGTTTTTGTTTTGAAAAACAAGAATTAAAAGCTGGAGAAAAAGCCACTTATGTGATGACTTTTTATCTAGACCCTGAAATGATTAATGATCCAAGTGTCAAAAACCTAGAAGATGTAACTATGTCGTATACTTTTTTCTCGACAGATTATTATAAACAATCATAATTCAAAAAAATGTCAGCTGAAAAAAAACATGATTATCACTTAGTAGACCCAAGTCCTTGGCCTATTTATGTTTCGTTTTCTTGCTTAGTATTAGCAATAGGTGCTGTGTATTATATGCATTCAGATGTTTCATGGGGAATGTATCTTGGATTAGCTCTTCTAATTTATGGTGCGTATATGTGGTTCAGAGATGTAGTCATTGAAGCAGAACATCAAGGTCATCATACGCCTGTTGTTCAAATTCACCATCGTTATGGAATGACTTTATTTATCGCATCTGAGGTAATGTTTTTTGTTGCTTGGTTTTGGGCTTACTTTGACGTTAGTCTTTTCCCAAATGATTTTGTAGGAAACGTATGGCCACCTAAAGATATTGTGACTTTTGATCCTTGGGATATACCTTTAATTAACACATTAGTTTTACTGTTATCAGGCACAACTGTTACTTGGTCTCACCATTCATTATTAGAAGGCGATAGAAAAGGTTTTATACAAGGATTGATGCTTACAGTAATTCTTGGAGCATTTTTTACAGCACTTCAAGCATATGAATATCATCATGCTACATTTGCCTTTTCAGATCATATTTATGGTTCTGTTTTTTATATGGCAACAGGCTTTCATGGTTTCCATGTTATAGTTGGAACAATTTTTTTAGCAGTATGTTTATGGAGAGGAAAATTGGGTCATTTTACTAAAGACCATCATTTTGGTTTTGAAGCAGCTGCATGGTATTGGCACTTTGTTGACGTTGTTTGGTTATTTTTGTTTGCTGCAATATATATTTGGGGAAGTTAATTTGATCCTTGAAACATAAGTTTTTATTTTCTGTTTTTATAATTTTTTTTATTCTTGTTTTTATTGGACTAGGTACATGGCAAATTGTCCGACTAAATTGGAAGAATAATTTGATTTTAGAGATTGAAAATTCATTAAAAAATCCCCCAGTGGAATTAGCTCAATCAAACAAAGAAAATTTTCTTAAAATTAAAACCTCAGGGTCTATAGATTTTGATAAACAAATTTATTTATACAATTTAAATGAGTCTGGTACTCCTGGGTTTGAAGTAATAAATCCAATTACCATTGGGGATGAAAATTATTTAATAAATAGAGGTTGGATACCATTTGAAAAGAAGGGTAATCAAGAAATAAATGCATTTGATCAAAAAAATATTATTGGAACATTAAAATTACAAAGTAGAAAAAATATCTTTAAGCCAGATAATGATTTAGATAAAAATTACTGGTTTAGTTTAAATAGAGAAGATATCTTAAAATTCACAGGTAAAAATTTTTCGAAATATATTATTTATTTAGATGGAAAATATCAGTTTCCTAGGCCAAAAAAAATTACTGCAAATATTTCTAATAATCACAAAAAATACGCTATTACTTGGTTTTCATTAGCGCTTTCAATTCTTTTACTATATTTATATTTTAGAAAAAAGAATTATTAAATGATTTATATCAGTACAAGAAATAATCAGAAAAATTTTACTTTTAAAGATGTTTTCCTCAAAGGTTTGGCAGAGGATGGAGGACTTTTTGTTCCTAAGTCAATTAAACAATTTGAAAAAGAAGAATTAGATAATCTCAAAAGTCTTAGTTACAATGATTTAGCTGCTGAAATAATTTATCCATTTATAGGAGATTTCATGTCTAAAGATGATCTAATCTCTTTGATTTCAAAATCTTATTCAAATTTTAGATCTAATGATGTTGTAAAAATCTCCAATATAGGAAACCTAAAAGTTTTAGAACTATTTCATGGACCTACACTTGCTTTCAAAGATATTGCTATGCAATTAATTGGTAATTTTTATCAATATCATTTGGGCCAAGATCAAAAAAAAATTAATATAATAGTAGCAACCTCTGGTGATACCGGTGCAGCTGCTATAGATGCTTTGAAAGGAAAAAATAATTTAAATGTATTTGTATTGCATCCAAATAATAAAATTTCACCTGTACAAAGAAGGTTAATGACAATACATGAGGAGAACAACGTATTTAATATTGCAGTAGAGGGTAACTTTGATGATTGTCAAAATTTAGTAAAAGCAATGTTCAATGACCAAAAATTTTCAAAAGCAATTAATATGTCTGGTGTAAATTCAATTAATTGGGCTAGAATTATTGCTCAATCGGTATATTATTTTTATGCATTCTTTAAAGTTGGAAATGGTCAGCCTTTATCTTTTTCTGTTCCAACCGGAAATTTTGGTGACATTTATGCTGGATACTTAGCAAAAAAACTTGGTCTTCCAATTGATAAACTAATTGTAGCTACAAACAAAAATGACATACTTCATAGAGCCATATCAGGTGGTGATTATAGTCAAAAGAAAGTTAAGGAAACAAATACACCAAGTATGGATATACAAATAGCAAGTAATTTTGAAAGACTTTTATATGATGTAAATGAATGTAACTCAGAAGCTACAAAAGATGTAATGGCTGAAATAAAAAATAATACTTATAAAATTGAAAAAAAAGATCTAGATAAAATTAAAAAGAATTTTATATCTGAAATGCTTGATGAAAATGAAACTGTTGAAATGATAAAAACAATTAATGACGAGCATCAGATGGTGGTTGATCCGCATACTGCAGTAGGTATTGGTGTTGTGAGAAAATTAGGATTAGAAAAAAATTGCGTTGTATTATCAACTGCACATCCATGTAAATTTCCAAAAGCAATAGAAGATGCAATTTCAAAAACTGAAAATTTACCAGAAAGTCTTAAATATGTTAATGACAGAAAAGAAAAATTTGAACTTCTCTCAAATGATATTGAAAAAGTTAAAAAATATGTAATGAATTCGATATGAAACTTAAAATAAAAGATCAACTTCCAGACACAGAAATTTTCCAACTTGTTGATGGAGAACCTCAAAAAAACAAATTAAGAGAAATTATTGGTAATGGTAAAGTTGTTTTGTTTGGTTTACCTGGTGCATTTACATCAACTTGTTCCAAACTTCACCTACCAGGTTTTGTAGCAAATGCAGACAAAATCAAAGCAAAAGGAATAGAAAATATATTTTGTTTATCAGTAAATGATCCCTATGTGATGAATGGCTGGGGAGAGATTAATAATACTGGAGATAAAATAAAAATGCTATCTGATCCATATTTACTATTTACGAAAGCAATTGGTGCGGAAGTTGACCGTAATACAAAAGGAATGGGAATTAGATCAAATCGTTATTTAATGGTTATTGAAAAGCTCACAATTGTTAATATTCATGTTGAAAAAGAAACTAAGGAATGCGGCTTAACTTCAGCAGAGAATTTATTAAATAATTTAATATAAGCAGGGCAGTTCTGTTGCCAGGTGCCCCAACTATAAGTTGGCAGCATTTCTAGCGAGTGAATCCACTTCATTATTTAATTCGTCTGTTGAATGTGCTTTTACCCAATTCCAACTTATTTCAAACTCATTATTTAGTAGGTCTAATTCTGTCCAAAGTTCTTTATTACTTACTTTTTTTTTATTTGCAGTTTTCCATCCATTTTTTTTCCAATTATGTATCCATTCAGTTATTCCAGACTTAACGTATTTAGAATCTGTAAAAATTTGAACTTTACTACCTTTTGGAATTTTTTTAAGAGCTTCTATAGGTGCTAATAACTCCATCTGATTATTTGTCGTATCATTTTTACTCCCTTTAATTTCTGTTTTTTTCCCATCATCTAATATTATTGCTGCCCAGCCACCTTGACCCGGATTTCCAATGCATGAACCATCAGTGTATATTTTAATCATTAATTCAAATAATCTTTATATGTCCTTAAATTGTTATGTATTACGAGTTTTTGATAATATTCTCTTGGATCTTTAATTTTAATTAATGCTGTCTTTGGAGTGTTCGAATAGTCATAAAGTCTAGTCATAAAATATCTAATTGCAGCACCTCGACACAAAATATTTAAAGATTTTTTTTCTTTTACTGAGATTTTTCGAATTTTTTCATAACCTTTAATTAAATTTTTGACCTTCTTTTTATTGATTACGAACTTAGATTTTTTTTTATCAAAACATAGTGCATTAATACAAATCGCAATTTCATACATAAAATAGTCATTAGCTGCAAAATAAAAATCGATTACCCCTGACAATCTGTTATTTCTAAAAAAGATATTATCGATAAACAAATCTCCGTGAATTACCCCATTCGGTAAATTTTTAGGCCATTTTGTTTTTATATCTTTAAAATTATTTCTTAAAAATTTTTCTACATTAGTAAACTTTTTTGACTTAAACCTAATACTTTTCAGTAATGGATTTAGATTTCTGACACCCATAGAGTTTTTTCTACTAAGATTAATTTTTTTCGTAGAATGGTGCATTTCAGCAATCATTTTACCAATATCATAACAGTTTTTAAAATTAAGAGATTTTTTATCTTTTCCTTCAAGAAATGAGACTATGCATGCAGCTTTATTTTTTAGATTAATTAAATACCCACCATCTTTTTTCGTTTGCGGCTTTGGGCAATTTATTTTTGATTTATTTAATTTATCCATCAAATTCATAAAAAAAGGCAATTCTTTTTTGGATACTCTTTTTTCGAAAATTGTTAGTATAAATTTTTTACTCTTTGATCTAAGTAAATAGTTTGTATTTTCAATTCCTTGTTTTATACCTTTAAATTCTAAAATTTTCTCTATATGAAATTTTTTATTAATATAAGAAACATCTCTTTTACTTATTTTCGTATAAACAGCCATTTTAATTTAATTTTTTCGGTGCTTTGAAAACAACGTTTTCCTTAATTATTTCTACTTCATCTATACTGACTGTAAATTTATTTTTTATCTCACTTATAAAATTATTGACCAAAATTTCTGGTGCGGAAGCCCCAGAGGAAATACCAATTATATTTGAGTCTTTAATTAAATCGAATGGTATTTCACTTTGTGAATGAATTAATAGCGAATTAGAGCAGCCAGATTTTTTTGCAACCTCTACCAATCTAACTGAATTAGACGAATTTCTACTACCAATTACAAAAAATAAATCACATTTTTTTGCAATATTTTTGACAGCCATTTGTCTATTTGTTGTGGCGTAACAAATATCTTCTTTCATTGGTTCTTTTATATTAGGAAATCTATCTTTTAAAATTTGAATTATATCTTTTGTATCATCTACTGATAGTGTTGTTTGAGTAACATATGATATTTTTTTGTTGTGTTGAGGTTTGTATTTTTTGGCCTCATCCTCATTTTGAACAAGATCAATTGAACCCTTAGGTAATTGACCCATAGTACCAATCACCTCAGGGTGATTTTGATGTCCTATCAAAATTAAATGATACCCAGCTTTATGTAAATTTTCTGCTTCTCTATGTACTTTGGATACTAAAGGACATGTAGCATCTATATAAGTCATGTTATAGTTTTTAGCATCTTCTGGTATTTTTTTTGGGACACCATGTGCTGAGAAAATAACTGGTCTTGTTCTATCTTTTATCTCCTCAAGCTCCTCAACAAAAATGGCACCCTTATTTTTTAAATCGTCGACTACATATTTATTATGCACAATTTCATGGCGAACATAAACTGGGGCACCAAATTTTTTAATTGATTTTTCTACAATTTCAATAGCTCTCTCAACACCTGCACAAAAGCCTCTCGGTGCAGAAAGTAATATTTTCAAATGTTTATTTTTCATTTTTTTCAATCAGATACTCAAGCAATATATGTGGAAAGGTCAAAGACGCCAAACCTATAAATATAATTTTAAGAATTGCACTCTCGAAATTGTAAGTAATATTTAGGAAATAAAGGCCAATTACACAAAAAATAGCTGTAATAATTGTTAAAGGCAAAGCCTTTTTTACAAAAATTTTAAAACCATTAATAAGGTCATCCCCGTCTAATTCAGACATTAATGAGATACTATGCCTTACAGAATGTAAAAAGCAGAAATAAATTGTAAAAGCTACTAATGGAGAAAAATAATAATTTATTATTAGAATTGAAAAATAATCTAAAAATATTGTGAATTTCTTTAACTCAAAATTTTTTATAAATAGTAGAATGTTAGCTAAAGTTGATAGAGTAATACAATATAACAATATCTTTTTAGACTCTATCAAATCTAAAAAATTATAGAAATTTTCATTTTCAATTAAAAGCAACCTGAATATTGATATTGTCTCATCGAAATGAAAATACATTGGTGCTAAAATTATTAAAGAACCTTTTAATAAATATAAAAATTGGTTGTAATGAGAGTTTTCAATTATTAAAAATTGAGTGTCTTCTTTTCCAAAATGATATGAGGCAATTATTAAAAAAACGATTAAAGAAACATATGGTATTAATATCCATAAAATTATAACTATTAGAGCTATTGAAATATATGCTAAGTAAAAAATATTAAGATTATCAATTTCTAAAATTTGAAAAAGTTTTCTTCCTTTTACATTGTCAAGTGATCCATGAGATATACCGATACTTAAAATTAATAACAAACAAATAAATGGTGAAATTGTCAAAGTGTTTATCTTAAAAGCTATCAATGAAAAAATATTACAAAGTAAAAAAAAAATGAAAGAGTGTTTGAAATTTATTTTTTTTGATCTGTTATTCATTTTAAAATTCTACTAATAAAACAATGCTTTAATAAAAGTCAATTTAGGCATTCTTAAAATAATAGACAAATCCTCGAAAAAATTGCTTTTATTAGACAAAAATTTTATAACAGTCTTTGGTGAAGCCTTAAATATTTTAAAGAATATATCGGACATTTTTTCTGGATGTTTTTCAAGAACTCTTAAAAATATTTCATCTAAAAATTGATATTTGGTACTTATTTTATATTTTTTAACATTAGAAATATTTTCAATATTTTCTCTTATGTATTTACTATGTTCTTGAATATTAAGAAAAGTATAACCTGTACTTAATCTAGTCATACCACCAGCAGTTCCAATATTCATTTTATTTTTTTCATTCTTATCGATTGGGTAAAATAAAGGTATCGCGCCTTCCTCTTTATAAGTTATTTTGTAATCTTTCAAATTTAGATGATTTTCAATGTAATCTTTTATTTGTTTGTCATAATCTTTTTGAGAATTGTCGTTAATTTTAGATAACCAAGTGGTCTCAACTAAAGCAGTATTTTTTGAGTAGGGTAAGGTATAAAAAAAATGAACACTTTCTCTTTGATCACAATCAAAATCCATAAGATTAAAAATTTTGTCATCAAAAAAATTATTTTCAGTTTCAATTTCTACTCCACAAAAATGTTGCCAAAGATTTCGATAATCTTTTTCAATGAATGGTACGCTATTAAAAATAAAAGAATTTTTTAAATTAATTTCACTGATATCTTTGAAGTAGGAAATATTTCTATTTTCATTCAGTCTGTTGTTAATTTTTTCATAGAATAAACCACTGTCAATACTTTGATATGGAGAACTTTTACACTGCAAATAGTTTGTTTTTTTAGGAATATTAATTGAAAAATTTTCCCAATTTTTTTTTACACAATCATCAAAGTTGTGAGATGTTACTTTCCAAAAAGACCAAGTTTTGTCTCTTTTATATTCATCTCTTGGCTCTATAATTGCCAAAGTTTTATCTTTAAGCTTTTCATGAATTTCTAATTCATATGCCAAAGATAAACCAGCGCAGCCTCCACCAATAATCACATAGTCAAATTCTTTCATCTAAATTTATTTCCTCATTAATTAGAAAATGATCATGTTGAATTTGATCTTCCTTAATACTTGTTAGAGATAGCCTTATAAAATCAAAAATTGCAAAAATAGTCTCGATACTTTTATCAATATTGGATACATAAATTTTTCCAGAATTTTTATAATTTTCAAATGTTTTTTTATTAAGAATATTATAGCCTATTTTTCGGTAGATCCTTCTAGCGACTAAAATTGAAAATCTAAAACTTATTGGAATGTCTTTTATAGAATAAAAGGAATTCTTATAAAAGGTATCCGCAAGATCTATAGTTGATGCAATTTCTTCAAAATTTTTATTTATATAAAATCTATTTATTTTTGAATCTTCAACTACATCTCTTGATATATTTGTAAGTTGCATTGCGATACCGAGATCAATAGCTGACTTGAGTGAGCTTTTTTTATTAACTTTTAAAATTTTTGCCATCATTAAACCAACAGTTCCCGCAACTCTGTAAGAATAAATTAATAGGTCCTTCTTTGAATTTAATATCACCTTATCTTTTATGTCTGAACTTATACCATCTAATAAATCTTCAATAATTTTTACTGAAATTTTAAATTCATCAATAAGGTCCCACATATTTTTAACAATTGGATTATTAAAATTCTTTTGAATGAAATCATTTTTAAATTGTTTGAATTTAATTTCTTTAACTTCTAATTTTTCCTCATCATCTGCAATATTGTCAGCGACTCTACAAAAATTATACAATGCAGAACATTTCTTATATGTTTTTTTAGGTAAAAAAAAACCTGCCCAATTAAAAGATTTTGCATAAATTGATAAGTAATTTTTATCAGACATCATAAAATCTTTTCTAATACTTTTGCTGATGAAAGCACTCCGGGTACACCTGCTCCAGGATGAGTTCCTGCACCAACAAAATAAAGTCCTTTATATATTTCAGACTTATTGTGGAATCTAAAATATGCGGATTGAGAAAATTTTGGTTGAATTGAAAAACCTGAACCATATTTTGTATTTAAATCTTTTTCAAAGTAATCAGGGGTTAAATAAAAATCTTCTATAATATTATCTTTGAGATCTGGCATTAGATCATTTTGCATTTTATCAATAACTAAATTTTTCATTTTTTCTCCCTCAACAGACCAGTTAATTTTCGATTGATTATTTGGCACCGGGACTAAAACATAAAAGCAATCATTACCTTCGGGAGCCATAGCTTTATCGGTTGCAGATGGTCTGTGAAGATAATAACTAATATCGTCATTCAATTTTTTATTATTGAAAATATCATCCAGATGTTCTTTATATTTATTTCCAAACTTAATAGTATGATGCTCAACATTATCGTATTTTTTTTTGGTACCAAAGTAATAAACAAATAATCCCATTGAATATTCCATTCGGTTTTTTTTCCATTTAAAAAAAAATGAATTACTTGTATTCCCGTTTAACATTTTCTCGTAAACAGCAGGAGGATCGGCATTACAAATTACATTGTTAGACTCTATTATTGTTTGATCATCTAATTGGATGCCAGTAATTTTTTTTTTGTTTGAAATAATTTTGGTAACTTCGTGACCTTTGATTATTTTAACCCCGACTTCATCCATTAATTTTTCAAAACCTTTGATTATATTTCCTGTTCCACCCATTGAGTAATGGATGCCCCACTTTTTTTCTAGGTATAAGATTAATCCATAAATTGAAGTTGTAGTAAAAGGATTTCCCCCAACTAATAATGGGTGCATACTAAGCATTCTCCTTAATTTTTCATTTTCTATGTACGAGGAGACTAAAGAGTAAACTGATTTATAACTTTTTAGTTTTAGTAATGCTGGCAATTGCTGCATCATTACAAATGGTTTATCAAAGGGCACATCAGCAAGCTCCGTAAAACCTTTATCAAAAATTTTTTTTGTAAAATTGACTAATTTTTCATAACCCTTAACATCTTTTTCATTTATATCTTTTATTTGTTTTTTCATTTCTAGCTCGTCACCAGAGTAATTAAATTTTGATTTATCTTCAAAAATGAATTGATACCAAACTTTTAGTGGAGTGAGTTTTATATAATCTTCTGGTTTTTTTTGAAATAATTCAAATAATTCATTAATCAAATATGGAGCAGTTATTACTGTTGGTCCACCATCGTAAATGAAGCCATTTTTTTGAAATACTCTAGCTCTTCCTCCAAGATCTTCATGTTTTTCGATTAAAGTAACTTTATGCCCTTTAGCTTTAAGACGTAAAGCTGCAGCTATTCCTCCAAATCCTGAACCTATTACAATGGAATTCATCTATATAATTTATAGTCTTTTTTGTAAAATTGTAAGAGTATTATGAGTTGATTTTTTTTAACTCTTCTTTTGTTTCATCTAAATTTTTTTGAAACAAGTTATCAAGCTTAGACTTATCGACCGATGTTGTAATTATCTTCTTGACTGAATCTACTGCAACTTTAATCGAAGCATCTTTTATTTCTTTTATTGCCGCGTCTTTCATTTGATTGATCTTATTTTCTGTTGAATTTTTTTTAATTTCTGAAGATTTATGAAATTTATCATTTAACTCAATAATAAGATTATCACTATCTTTTTTCGCCTGTGCTAGTATTTCATTGCTCACTGATTGAGCTGTATCGAGTTTTTTTTGAGCATTATCTAATAAAGTTTTAGACTCTGTTCTAAGCTTTTCGCTTTCATCAATCTCATTTTTGATATCAGAAATCAATTTGTTTAGTACTTCATTTATTTTTTGTGGAACTTTAAGATAGATTAAACCTCCAAAGAAAATAATAAACGATACAGCTACCCAAAATGTTGCATCAATCGCCATAATATTTATCTCCATTTCTTTTTGATAAATCATCAACGATTGCAGAAATACTGCTGTTATTAACTTCAGTGCCAATTAATTTCACTAGCAACTCTGATGTAGTTACGATTGCAATTTTATTAATTTTTTCTGATGCACCCTTCTTTAGTAAATTAATCTCTTGCTCGACTTTTTTGACTTCCTCATCAATCTGTTTATCCAAAGTTTCTTTTTTGACATTTATTTCTTTAATTACATTTTCCCTAGCTTCTTTAAAAATATTATTTGCTTCTAATTTGCTTTTTGAAATAATATCGTCATACTCTTTTAGCTTAGCCTCGCTACTTTCTCTCTGCTTTTCTGCTGCCTCAATATTTTCTTGTATCTGTGATTTTCTTAGTTCAAGATTGGCACTTATTTTTGGCAGTATTAGTTTAGATAATACGATATAAAGAACACCAAAAGTGAGCGTCAGCCAGAAAATTTGCGAAATCCAAAACTCTGGATTTAATTGAGGCATACCTCCACTTTCAGCTGCAAAAACCTCTTTTAAAAAAAAGAGATTAAAAAATATTAACTGAAAAAATATTTTTTTAACCATCTAGTTAAAATGCAAAAAGAATGATTAACGCAACTACCAATCCAAACAATCCAGTCGCTTCTGCAAGGGCAAATCCTAAAAGCAAATTTGGAAATTGTTTTTGAGCTGCAGATGGATTTCTCATTGCTCCCGATAGATAGTTACCAAAAATTATACCTATACCAACACCGGCACCAGCTAAGGCAATTGCTGCCAAACCTGCTCCGATCATTTTTGCTGCTTCTAATTCCATTATATCCTCCTTTGTTAATTAATGGTGTAAGTTTAATGCATCATTCAAATAGATGCAGGTTAAGATTGCAAAAACATACGCTTGAAGAAAAGCAACTAATATCTCCAGGCCAGTTAAAGCAACCGAAAAACTCAGTGGAAGCCATCCACCGACTATTCCAAGACTTATTACAAAGCCTCCGAATACTTTCATCATTGTATGACCTGCCATCATGTTGGCAAAGAGCCTGACGGATAGACTAATAGGCCTACTTAAATATGAAATAATCTCAATAATTATAATCAATGGCAATAGCACTATAGGAACCCCACTTGGTACAAATAATTTAAGATAGCCTAGACCATGTTTTATAAAACCAATTACTGTTACTCCAATAAAAATAAAAGCTGCCAAAACAAAAGTAACAATAATATGACTTGTAACTGTAAATGTGTAAGGAATCATCCCAAACATGTTAGAAAAAAGTACAAACATAAATAAAGAAAATATAAAAGAGAAGTAAGGTTTACCTTTAGAGCCTGCGGTATCACTAATCATTTTTGAGACAAATGTATAACTTAATTCAGCTAACAACTGAATCTTGTTTGGTAACAATGAATTTTTTTTTGATCCGAGATTAAAGATGATTAAAATAGCTAATGAACTAATTATCATAAACAAACTAGCGTTTGTAAATGAAATATCAAAAGAACCCACCTTTATTTCAGGACCAATTCTATAAACCTCGAATTGTGTCATTGGATTTGCAGCCATATTTTTTCGATCTATTTTTGCATTTTTTTTGCAGATTTAATTACATTCATTATTCCAGCAAATACACCTACAAAAAAAAATATTAAAATTAACCAGGGTTTAGTACCAAAGGTCTTGTCTAAAATAAACCCAATAATTGTACTCACAGCGACGGCAGAAACAAGCTCGGTGCTAAGTTTAAAAGCATTTCCAATGGGAGAAGGTTCAGGTTTTTTGTTGTTTCCTTTATCAAAAGCCTTTTTTTTTGCAATTTCTAAGCGAGTTTTAAATGGATCTTTTGACATTTGAAATCAGCTTTATTAGGCAACCATACTTTCTGCTTTTTGAAGATCAACAGCTACAAGTTGGCTAATCCCTTTCTCGGGCATTGTAACCCCATATAGTCTGTTCATTTTAGACATTGTTAAAGCATGGTGGGTAACAATTATAAATTTTGTGTCAGTAATTTTCGTAAGTTCATCAAGCAAACTACAAAATCTTGTGACATTCGCATCATCAAGCGGTGCATCTACTTCATCTAATACACAAATTGGAGATGGATTAGTTAAGAAAACAGCAAAAATTAGTGAAAGTGCGGTAAGTGCTTGTTCTCCACCGGATAATAGCGTTATTGATTGGAGACGTTTACCAGGAGGACTTACCAACATCTCTAGTCCTGCCTCTAGCGGATCATCAGCATCTACTAATTCAAGTTGGGCATTTCCACCATTAAATAGTTTTGTGTAAACCTCGTTAAATTTTCTATCAACTTTATCAAAAGCCTCAATTAATCTTTCCCTTCCTTTTTGATTAAGCTCATTGATACTTTCTTTCAATTTTAATATTGCTGTAACTAAGTCGATCCGGTCGCTCTCCATTTTTTTAATTTCAGTTTCATACTTATTTGTTTCTTCATCTGCCTTCAAGTTCACTGAACCTAGTTTTTCTCTTTCTTGTTTTTTTTTGTCTAACAAGTCCTCTTGATTTACAGCATCAGGCAGCTCCTCAACTCCAAAAAGATTTGAATTTTCTAAAATATTTTCTTCAGATAAATTTAATTCGGAGTCAATTCTATCAATTAAATCATTTTTTCTCTTTTTTAGTCCCTCAACTGTTGCACCCGAACTTGCTTTTCTCTCTCTAATCTGAATTGATTGTTCTTGGATTTCATTCAATTCTATTCTTAAATTTTCTATTTTTTCATCTGTAGAGTCAATAATCACTTCATTTTCATTTTTTTCTTTTTCGGAAATTCTTAACCCCTCAGTTATTTGACCTTTTTTTTCAGCTTGTAACTTTGGTTGATTATCTAATTTACTCAACTGATCATTCAATTTACTTCTTCTTTCAGTAAGCTGGGAGACCATTTTTTCAGAATTTAATAATAAGTTTTTCCAACTGTCTATCTCTGTATCAATTACTTTAATTCTTTCATTTCTCTTTACAGACTCTTTTTTTATATTTTCGTTTTTACTATAACTCTTAGCATATGCTTCAATTAGCGGTTTACAATTATCAATTGCTGACGTAGCTTCTTGATTTCTTTGAGAATTAATAAGTTCTTTAACTTTTTTAATTTCATTTTGTAATTCTTCTTTGGAGTTGCTCAAATCATTATCAGACTGTTTTTCTGTTTCATAATATTTTGAATCAATTTCTATCAACTCACTCTTTTCTTCCTTTAACCTTTTTTCATTTGAATTTGCATCAATTACTATTCCTTTTTCTCTACCAATATCCTCCTCAAATGTTTGAAGTGTTTTTTTTATATTTTCAATTTCATCTTGTATTCTTGTATTTTCTTCATCCAGACTTTGTAGCTCAAGATTAAGTCTCTGTATTTTAGATAAGTTTTCAATATTCCTTTCTCTTAATGGTGTAACTTTTTCAGTTTCAGTCCTTACTAAATTTTCAAGATCTGCGATTTTATTATTAAAGTCTGTAACCTCAGTCCCTGCTTCAACATTAATCTCATTTTCTATTTTTATTTCTTTATCGATTTCTAATAATTTTAAATAATATAAGCCTGCCTCTATTTTTTTTATGTCTTCAGACATATTTTTATATCTAGCTGCCTCCTCAGCTTGTTTTTGAAGATTAACAAGTTGTCTTTCTTGTTGGCGCCTTAATTCATCTGCTCTTTTAAGATTATTTTCTGCAGCGTTTAGTCGTAATTCAGCTTCATGCCTTCTTAAATGCAATCCTGAAATCCCAGCAGCTTCCTCAAGAATGGCTCTTCGATCAGTTGGTTTAGCTGTAACGATTGCACCTATACGACCTTGGCTTATCATCGAGGGAGAATGTGCGCCAGTTGATAAATCTGCAAAAAACATTTGTGCATCACGCGCTCTAACTTCTTTATCATTTATATAGAATTTTGAGCCTTTATCTTTTTCTATTTTACGTCTTACATTTACTTCGTCCAATTCTCTATATTGAATTGGCCCCTCATTTTTTTCATTGGTTACAGTCACAGAAACTTCCGCAATATTTTTGGATGCTTTGTTTGATGTTCCAGAAAATATTACATCCTCCATTCCAGATCCTCTCATACTTTTTGCTGATGTTTCTCCCATGACCCATCTTATAGACTCAACAATGTTCGATTTTCCACATCCATTAGGACCAACAATCCCAGTTAAACCATTTTCAATCAAGAAATTAGTTTTATCTGCAAAAGACTTAAATCCATTCAATTGGATTTTTTTAAACTCCATAGTGAATTTATATCAGTTTTTCTAGAGATTTTTTTAAATTTTTATAATTAAGGGGTTTCTCAAACTTTTTGTTATTAATAATAATCGTAGGAGTAGCATTAACCTTAAATTTTTTAGTACCTTCGATTCGATCATTTAACACATAATCCTCTATTTTTTTATCATTTATACATTTTTCAAAATCTAAATCGAAACCTTGATTTTTAATAAATGTTTTTAAATTATCATTAATTTCATCTACATTTCCCCCTTTAACCCATGCTTGTTGATTTGAATAAAGGCTATTTAAAATTTTCAAACTTTCATTACTTTTACATTGAGAAATTTTTGATGCATTAAAAGCGGCCACATCTAGAGGAAAGTGCCTAAATTCAATTTTGACTAAACCAGTATCGATATAATCTTTTTTAAGTTGAGGATATATGTTTTTGTGAAAATCTGCGCAATGACTACATGTTAAAGATTCATAAGCGATTATTGTAATCTTCGCATCTTTATTTCCTGCTATGATTCTATTTCCTTCAGCATTTAAAATACTTATAGACCCAAAAAATAAGATTAATATTAAAAAAATTTTTTTCATTTTATTTTAAACACCCTTGATAACTTCATTAAAGATTTTCTTATTTTTTCATTTTTAACACTGTTTATTTTTTTTTGATAATTATGATTTGTCACATTATAAGAGCTTTCATCATTATTTGTAGAGGGCTTAATTTTTTCATCATCAAAACTTGTTAGTTTAATTTTTTCAACTACAGAATAACCAAACAAATTATTTAATTTTTCTAATATATCTTTTCTTGAATATTCCAGTTCAACTTCATGCCCCCTTTTAACATTGATTAACAATGTGCTAACACCAAACTTATTAGAATTTTTAAAAGACTTGGGGTAGCAAACTTTAAATAAATTTTCACCAACAATATATTTCCAATTATTGATAGTTTCAGAGTACACGTGCCCTTTCTTATTGATGACTTTTTTGATATTTTTTGGCAAAGTGTCTTTAAAGGATCTTAAGCCTTGAATGCTATTTCTCTGCTTAGTATATTTTTTGAATTGCATATGAAAGATCAAATAATAACAAAAAAAATTCTTAATTGGTATGATTTAAATAAGAGAACATTACCGTGGCGAAAAAATGTTTCACAATCAAAAAAACATTATTATACATTGGTAAGTGAATTCATGTTGCAGCAGACACAAGTTGCGACTGTAATTCCTTATTTTAATAGATTTATAAATAAAATTCCAAATCTTAAAAAACTTTCAAAAATCCCAGATAAAGAATTGATAAAACTTTGGGAGGGTCTTGGATATTATTCAAGAGTAAGAAATTTAAAAAAAACTGCTAAAATCATAATTAGTAAATATCATGGAAAAATTCCAAATAATTTTGAGGATTTAATATCTTTACCTGGTATCGGCAATTACACTGCTAATGCAATTTTAGCTATTGCCTTTAATAAATCCTATATCCCTTTAGATGGAAACATTGAAAGAGTTTTAAAAAGATATCTTTATTTAAAAAAAAATAAGGAAATACAAAATGACAATCTAATAGAAAAAAAATCTATTTTTGGAATTTCATCAAGAGCAAGCGATTACGCTCAAGCTTTAATGGAATTAGGTGCAATGATATGCAAACCAAAAAATCCTGAATGTAGTAAGTGTCCTATCTCAAAAAATTGTAAATCTTATAAGAAGAAAGATTTTGATTTAGCTAAAATAACAAAAAAGAATAAAGAAAAATATTTTATACTTAAAGTTTATAAAAAAAATCAAAAATACTTGTTAGTAAAAAATACAAGATTTAACTTTCTAAAAAATTTAGCAATTTTTCCGATGGAGGAGCTTTCTCACCCAAAAAATTTTAATGAAAATCTTAATTTTAAAATGTCAAATATGAATATGAATATAAAAATTCAATATCTTAAAAATGTAAAAAGATTTCCTTCATCTTACTGGTTTGATAAAAGAAAATTAGATAATTATATGCTTCCAACATTCACTAAGAAAGTTGTTAAATATTTAGAAAAAAAATAATGAAAAAAGTAGCTGTAATCGGTGCTGGCATTTCAGGGCTATTCATTGCGAATTTATTTAAGAGAAATAAAGAATATCAAGTAACTATTTTTGAAAGAAATAACTTAATCGATTTGAAAGAAGGTTACGGAATTCAACTATCTGTCAACAGCATCAAACTTTTAAATAAAATTCAGTTTGATAAATTAGAAAATAATGAGAAATTTAATCCAGACAAAATTAATTTTTACTCAGTTAAAAATTCTAATAAGATATGTGAGTTAAATATATCAGATTTTAATACTGAAAATTGTAAATACACTACTCTTAAAAGATCATCACTTATTGATTTTTTAAAAAAGGATTTAGAAAAAGAAATAAAATTTAACCACACTATTTCAAAGATAGAACAACCAAATCAAATCGTTAAAATCACTTTTGAAAATAATGAAGTTTATGAATTTGACTATCTAATTATTTCAGATGGTGTCTTTTCAAAGAGTAAAAATCTGTTATCAAAAAATCAAATCGAACCAAAATTTGATGATACTTTAGCCATAAGAGGAATAATTCCAAGCTCTTCAAACATACCTGATAAAAAAAACATTTCGTTGTTTTTAGGTTCAAATTTTCACTATGTTATTTATCCAGTATCTCCTGATGGAGATTTAAACTTTATAGCTGTAATGAAATATCAACTTTCAGAGAATGAGCAAAAAGATTTCTCGTTGTTTAAAGATGATAATTTTATTAAAAAGATTTTAGAAAAAGTTCCACACTTAAATAAGGAATTTTTTGATAGTATTAATGATTTCAAGATATACCCAGTATTTGTGAGTCATGATTTTTTTAGGGTTAATAACAATAATATTCATCTAATAGGAGATGCTTTTTTTGCTTTTTCACCATCATTCGCTCAAGGTGCATCACAATCAATAGAAGGTGCATATGAATTATTTGAAAATATAGAGAATAATACTAAGAGCAATTTTTTTAGAAATAGAGTTGGTAAAATAAAGATGGTAAATAATCGGTCTAAATTTAATCAATTTGCTTTTCATTTATCTAATCCCTTAAATATATTTGTTAGAAACTTCTTTTTAAAAAGATTAGTAAAAAACAAAAAGTTTTTAGAGGGCTATTTGGGGAAAATATATAAAAACTAATTTTTAGAAATTAATCTTTGTCTTAAATGATCGATAGGAACAATGCTACTACCTATTTTACAATGCCAGTAAGTCCACCCGTTACAGCTTTCAGCACCTAAAATTGTAGCTGCAACTTTATGGATTGAGCCTTCAGTTTGAGCATGTTTGATACTGCCATCAGCCATAATTTTTGCACTGATTTTCTTTTTATTATCAAAAATAGTAGTACCTGGTTTAATTATTCCTAATTCAACCAATGATCCAAAAGGTATTCTCGGCTTAGATCTACCATTTTGCAAAGTATCTAAATAATCATCTTCTATAGGTTTTGATTTCTTTAATCTTTGTGCGGCAGCTTTAAAATAGGTTTTTTCTTTTTCAATTCCGTAATAATTTCTACCCAATTTTTTTGCAACTGTGGCGGTTGTTCCTGATCCTAAAAAAGGATCTAAAACTAAATCATTTTTATTTGAAGTTGCTAATAAGATTCTGTGAAGTAGAGCCTCAGGTTTTTGGGTAGAATGCACTTTTTTACCGTTCTTTTTTAGTCTTTCAGAACCATTACAAATCGGCAATTCCCAGTTAGATCTCATCTGAAGATCGTCATTTAAACACTTTAAGGATTGATAATTAAAAGTGTATTTTGATTTTTCAGACTTAGATGCCCAAATTAAAGTTTCGTGAGCGTTTGTAAAGCGCGTTCCTTTAAAATTTGGCATGGGGTTTTTTTTGTTCCAAATGACGTCATTTAAAATCCAAAATCCCAAATTTTGAATTGCTGTCCCAACTCTAAAGATATTATGATAACTACCAATTACCCAGATAGCCCCATCTTTTTTTAAAATTCTTTTACATTCGCTTAACCATGAGTAAGTAAAGTCATCATACTTTTTAAAATCTTCAAATTGATCCCATTTATCATGTACTGCACTTACTTTAGATCTATCAGGTCTAGTTAATTCACTTTTTAATTGTAGGTTGTAAGGAGGGTCAGCAAAGATCAAATCAAAAGTTCCATCAGGAATTTTTTTGAGTTCCTTAAGGCTATCTCCATTAATTAATTTATTTTTTAAGTTCAAGTTCATTTTATAAAAACAAATTAGACTCCAAAAAGATTCCTGGGTCAACCTAGGATTGTATTATTTAGATTTGTTTTGTATGACTTATCTTGGAGACAACTACATATGGTGTTTTTACGTGAAAACTATTTAGATTTGTTTATAGGTGAAAAGGTTTTTCTGTGGTGCTTTGTAATTCCTAAGATTTTTATGGCTTTTAAATGTTGACTAGTACCATACCCAAAATTTTTTTGCCAATTATAACCTTTAAACTTTTTACCTAAATCTGAAATCATTTTATCACGTGTAACTTTTGCAATAATCGAAGCAGCCGAAATTGATGGAATTTTTTGGTCACCTTTTATAATAGATTTAAGTCTGTAATTTTTCATATTAGGCAATTTGTTTCCATCAATTAAAACGACTGAAGGCTTTTTCTTAAGTTTTTTTATTGCCCTTTTCATTGCTAATAAACTGGCATTTAAAATATTTAATTGTTCAATTTCTTTCAATGATGCTTCTCCAATCGCCCAAATTGAATTTTTTTTGATATAACTAAATAAGATTTTGCGTTTAGATCTCGATATACTTTTTGAATCATTTAGTAATTTTGTATTTATAGATTTTTTTAAAATAACTGCAGCTGCATAGACTGGCCCAACCAAACTTCCTCGACCGACTTCATCTACTCCAGCAATTATTTTCATTAAATTGTAATATTTAAATCTTCTACTTTTTTTCTTATTTTTTTTAGGTCTTCCCATGAGAATTTCTTTTTATCTGGACACCTAATTAAATAAGATGGATTAAAAGTGATAATTACGGGAATTGTTTTGTTTCCAATTATGATTTCTTTCCAATTTCCTCTTTCATTTGAAATTTGATTATCAAGACCCGTTACTGCCTCCATTGCAGTAGTGCCCATTAATATCAAAATTTTAGGATCTATAATTGAAATATGTTCTTTTAGGAAAATTGAATATCGCTTTATCTCTTGAGTAGTTGGCTTTCTATCATTAGGGGGTCTAAAATTTATTGAGTAAGTAGAGTACACTTTCTCTCTTTTAATTTTAATTGCTAAAAGCATCTTGTTCAAAAGTTCGCCAACATCTCCACAAAATGTTTTAGCTTCCAAGTCTTCTTTTTCATCAGGAGCTTCTCCAATTAACATTATAGGACTATTTATGTCACCATCTCCCATAATTAGATTTTTAGAGTTATTTCTTAAATTACAATCTTCAATTGAATTGATTTTTTTCTTTAGTCTTAATATTCTCTTTTCTTTCCCTGTTTTATTTTGAATGCTATTTTCCTTTACAATTTTAAGTCTATTTATTGGCTTATTACTAAATTCAAATTTTGGCTCTACTTTATCTAAAAATCTTTGATCATATTTGGCATTTTGATTTAACGTCTTTTTAGTCATAAAGTGCAGTTATGTTTGTCAAAAAAATAAAATTTTTCTTGATTATTTTATTACTTTACCAAAATCCTTCGCATTCTAAAAGTACTAGTTTTGATGATTTTGACTCTAAAAATTTATCGAAATATTTTTCAGGAATCGTAGCGTTTGAAAACAAAAATAATTCAAAAGCATTAAATTTTTTTAATACCTCCAAGATTTTATTAAATAAGCATGAACCTTATTTAAAAAGATATATTTATTCTTTAGTTTTAGAAAATAAAGTAAATCAAGCCATAAATGTAATTAAACAAAACAAAAATAAATCTGAATTTTTTGAAAAATACTTATTATTAACAATAGACAGTTTGAGAAGAGATGATTTTTCAAAAGCATTAGATTATATATCTGAGACCAAAAAATATATTAAGCTTAGCAAATTTAACTCAGCAATTTTAGATAATTTGAAAGATTACGTTTTTGTATTTAATAAAAAAAGATTACCTAATGATGTAAAAAATTATGGCAATTTATCAATGATTTCAACAACCTTCCAAAGGTGTTATTTAGGGGATGCAAAAACAAAAACTTTTTTCTTCAAGTTGATAAATAATGATGATGCAGATTTAACAAGATACAATTTTTTTTATTTAGCATATTTAATTGAAAATAATCAAAAAGAGGAAGCTAAAAAAATTACTGAGGATATTAAATTCATCAACACTTCTTTACTTTTGTCCCAAGGTAAAAGTTGGATTGAAAATGGCAATGAAAAAAAAATCAGCACCGTTTTTTCATGCCAAAATCACAATGACTTAATAAGTGAATTTTTGTTTTTAATATCTAATTTATATTCTTCTCAAGACGATTTTATAAAATCTAATTTTTATTTATATTTGTCAAATTATTTAAATCCAAAATTTTATTATAATTTATCATTGCTTGCTGAAAATGAATATTCTAACGGAGAATTAGAGCGTGTTAAAAAGATTTTAAAAGAATTTAAAAAAGAAGATAATTTTTATTATTGGTACAGATTAAAAAAAGAGACTCAAATCATCTCAAAAGTAACTAACCAAAAAGAGTCGTTAAAATTTATTAAGTCTAATTTTGAAAAAATTAAAAAGCCAAATGAAAAAATTTTATTTGATGTGGCCAATTTTTATAAAAATGCAAAAGAATATGAACAAGCAATAAAGTACTACACAATACTCTTAGGAATAGTCGGTGATGATTTAGAAATTAAATCAGATTTATTATATAGAAGAGGTGCTAGTAATGAACGAATCGGAAATTATGAAGAAGCAGATAAAGATATGCTTTTATCTTTAGAAATTGATCCAGATGATGCATATGTTCTTAATTACTTGGCATACTCTTGGTTAGAGAGGAATTATAAAATTAAAGAATCAATGGGAATGTTAGAGAAAGCGTATTCTATAAACGAAAATGATCCTTACATAATAGACTCAATCGGTTGGGCTTATTATTTAACAGATGACTATTTGAAGGCAGAAACATATTTAAAAAGAGCTGTCGAGTTAATGCCAGATGATGCAATAGTAAATGATCATTATGGAGATATTCTCTGGAAGTTAGGAAGAGAAATTCAAGCAAGATATTTTTGGAAAAGCGCATTTAAAATGGAAGATGTGGACGAAGAACTATTACAAAAAATAAATTCAAAAATAATCAAAGGTCTCTGAGTTGAACTATTCCAGGATAAAGTCATATGCTAAAATTAATTTAGCTCTTAACGTCACTGGAAAAAACTCAGGACTACATAAAGTTGAGAGTATAGTCGGTTTTGTTTCACTATATGATGTTATTTTAATTAAAAAAATTCAATCCAAAAAACATATAATTTCATTTACCGGAAAATACTCAAAAAATATTTACAAAAAAAATACAATTTCAAAATTGTTTAAAGTTTTAGAGAAAGAAAAGTTACTTAAAGGTCATAGGTTTGAGATAAAAGTTAACAAATATATCCCTTTAAAGTCTGGATTGGGAGGTGGATCAATGAATGCTGCAAATATATTGAAATATTTGATTAAGAAAAACTTTATAAATCCGAGTAAAAGACAGTTAAGTTTAATTTGTAAATCAATAGGTTCAGATGTAGCCTTAGGTCTTAATTCCACTTTTACAATTCTTAAATCTAATAATCAGATTAAAGAGTTTAAAAACTGCAAAAAATTTTATGTACTAATTATCAAACCTAGTTTTGGATGTTCAACAAAAGAAATATATTCAGCGGTCAAAAAATTCTCAAAACCTAAATTTAATAAACCTTCTAAAGAAATGTTTAGCTTTGATAATTTGAAAAAACTCAATAATTCTCTTGAGACAATTTCGCTATCTAAGTTTCCGAAATTAAAAAATATCAAAAATTTTCTTGAAAAATCCTCAAATAAGAGTTTTGTGAGAATGACAGGTTCAGGTTCTGCAATTGTCGCATATTTTAAATCTAAAAAATTATGCGATGATGTTAAAAAAAAATTTAGTAGAAAATATAAAAATTGCTGGTGTAAAGTTGCAAAAACTATATAAATTCTTTTTTTTGTGTTATACGAAATTAGATTGGGGCGTAGCCAAGCGGTAAGGCACGGGTTTTTGGTACCTGCATCCTAGGTTCGAATCCTAGCGCCCCAGCCAAATATGAAAAACTTTTTAAATAAAATTTTCTCGAGCTCAAAAAACCTTCGCTCATTTAAGAATAATATCAAAAAACTTTCATTAACAACCCCTGTGAAAAAAATTTTTGAGATTATAAATTCTCACTCATCTGAAAGTGAGATTAGATACGTTGGGGGTTGTTTAAGAAAAATATTAAATAATGAGAAAGTTGATGACATAGATTTAGCAACAAATTTAAATCCTTTTGAAGTCACTGAAATCTTAAAAAAAAATAACATAAATTTTTACGAGTCAGGAATTGAACATGGAACAATTACAGCAATCATAGATGATCACAAGTATGAGATAACATCTCTAAGAGAAGATGTTTTTACAGATGGCAGACATGCTAAAGTAAAATTCTCAAAAGATTGGAAAAAAGATGCCGCGAGAAGGGATTTCACTATTAACTCTATTTATGCTGATTTAGATGGAAATTTATTTGACCCTTATAATGGAAAAAAAGATATTGAAATAGGGAAGGTTAACTTTATTGGCAACCCGGAAAAAAGAATTAAAGAGGATTATTTAAGAATATTAAGATACTTAAGATTTTTTTTAAATTACTCAAAACAGCCTCATAAAGAGGAAATAATTAAACTAATAAAAATCAATATAAACGGTATTTCTATTATATCTAAAGAGAGACTATTAGATGAGTTAAAAAAATTATTAAGATCAAATAATTTAAAATATTTATCAAAAGATAAATTCAGCATCGACCTCATATTGTTAATTTTTCCAGAGCTAAAGAATATCAAAAGTATTATTGATGCAATCAAAGTTAAGAGAGAACTATTTGTTGATCTGGATTTTATATTTACTTTATTTTTAATGATAATAGATGAAACAGACAATTTAGAATATTTCTTGTTCAAATATAATATTTCAAAAAAAGATCAAAAAAGAGCTTATGCTATTAGTAACTTTTATAATGAAAAGAATGGGTCAAAAACTTTAAATGAAGTGAACTTAAATAAAGTTTTATATTATGATGGAAAGCAAGCAGTATTAGATATTTTAAATTTTAAAATTATAAAAACAAAGAAAGTAGATAAGAAATTATTTAGTTTGCTTGAATTATATAAAAATATGATTGTGCCAAGTTTGCCTATTAAAGCAGATTTATTAATGACTAAATACAAAATATCAGAGGGAAAACAATTAGGAAGTATGCTCAAACAAATTGAAGATGAGTGGATAAAGAATAATTTTAAAATTTCCGATAAACAAGTCGATAATATTGTTAAAGGTTAAAGATATTTGACATCTTTAATTTCAAAGTTTTTTACTCCGGCGGGGGTATTTATCTCTACAAGATCATTTTTATTTTTTCCAATAAGACCTTTACCTATTGGTGATTGAAAATATAAAAATTTTTTTTTTAAGTCTGCTTCATCTTTTCCGACTATTTTATAATTTATTTTTTCACCAGTATCTAGATTTTCTAGAAATACTGTGGCACCAAAAATTACTTTGCCGTCATTATTCATTTTGGTAACATCAATTACGTTTGCTCTAGCTATAATATCGTTGATTTCTGCGATTCTCCCCTCGTTGTGAGACTGCTCCTCTTTTGCTGCATGATACTCAGCATTTTCTTTTAAATCTCCATGGGATCTCGCTTCAGCAATTGCAGCAACTATTTCTGGTCTTTTTTTTTCTTTTAAAAAAATTAATTCCTCTTTTAATCTATTTAATCCATTAAAGGTGATTGGTTCTTTATCCATTTTATTTCCAAGTTGCATAAGGAGGTAATGACATTAATATTCCCTCAACATTACCACCAGTTTGTAATCCAAATTTTGTACCTCTATCATACAGCAAGTTAAATTCTGCATATCTTCCTCTTTTAATATATTGATTTTCTTTATCTTTAGAAGTCCATTTTTTTTTAATTTTTTTAATTATAATTTTTTGAAAAATAGATTCAAAAGTAACACCAACATCTCTGACAAATTTAAAATTTTTTTCAAAATTATCCTTTTTATAATCAAAAAAAATACCCCCAATCCCACGTGGTTCTTTTCTATGAGGTAGATAAAAATATTCATCACACCACTTTTTATATTTTTTATAATACTTTTTGTCATGTCGATTACACATATCTCTAAGAGTTTTATGAAATTCCTCTTTTTCTTTATTATCTTTTTTGGATGGCGTAACATCAATACCTCCACCGAACCAATCAAAAGTCGTGCAAATATATCTAGTGTTAAAATGCATTGCGGGAATCAAAGGGTTTTTCATGTGCATAACAACAGATATTCCTGAAGCCCAGAACCTAGGGTCTTTCTGAGCACCAGGTATATTTTGCTGGAATTTTTTTGGAAATTTTCCGTAAACTTTTGAAAAATTGACACCCACTTTATCAAAAATTTTTCCGTTTTTTAAAATTTTATATTCACCACCCCCTTCATCTTTTTTTAAATTTTTCCTCCAGTTAGTCGACTTAAAACTGATCTTGTTTTTTTCAAAATCACTAATAGTTTTGCAAAACATTTCCTGCAATGACTTGAACCAATTACTTGCCAATTTTTGTTTTATTTCTAAATCCATTTAAATCAATTTATTTTGTTTTAAGCATTCTGCTAATATTATAGCAACAGAAGAAGAGATATTTAGAGAGCGCTTATTATTTTTCATTGGTATTTTTAATCTATTATTTATCATTTTATGTACAAATTGAGGTACTCCTGCACTTTCTCTACCAAATAAAATTGTATCATTTTTTTTAAATTTAAATTTAGTATATGAGCTAGAGGCTTTTGTAGTCATAAGTATAATTCTTTGATTTTTTTTTTCATCAAAAAATTGATCAGAACTTTCATAATACTTAACCTCTTTTTCATTCATATAGTCCATTACAACCCTTTTAAATCTTTTATCATTCAACAAGAAACCACAAGGCTCTATTATTTCTAATTTCGCCCCTAAACACGCACATGTTCTTATGATAGCAGCAGTATTTTGTGGAATATCTGGTTCAAATAGCGCGATTTTTGGTCCATCATTCATTGAATTCTGTGTCATTCTAACAGTAGTAAATTTAGTATTTTATATTATATGAAACCATATATTAAGTATAAATAATTGATTTTAGCGCATTAAATTAGATGTCAGAAAAAAAAACTAATAGAAGAGATTTTTTATTTACAGCTACTTATGCTGTTGGAGCCGTGGGGGCAGGGGCAGTTATATGGCCAATGATAGATCAAATGAACCCAGACGCATCAGTGAAAGCATTAGCAAGTACTGAAGTTGATGTAAGTGCGGTCAATCCAGGAAAAACTATAACTGTGCTATGGAGAGGAAAACCAGTTTTTATAAGACGAAGAACTCCTGAGGAAATAGCTGAAGCTAAATCTGTAAAGATAGAAGATTTAAAGCACCCAGAGAAAGATGAAGATCGAGCGAAAAATCCAGAGTGGCTTGTTATGTTAGGAGTTTGCACACATTTGGGTTGTGTACCTTTGGATCAAAAAGGAGATTACAATGGATGGTTCTGTCCTTGTCATGGTTCTCATTATGACACTTCAGGCAGAATTAGAAAAGGTCCAGCCCCAACAAATATGGAAATTCCAGAATATAAATTTGTTGATGCCAACACAATTAAGATTGGATAATTTTATGAGTGAACATGAATACACACCAAAATCAAAAGTAGGAAAATGGTTTAATGATAGATTACCACTTTTAACTTTAGCAAACCATTTAACAGATTATCCAACACCGAAAAATTTAAATTATTGGTGGACTTTTGGTGGAATTCTTACTTTTTGTTTAATAACCCAAATTGTAACAGGATTAGTTCTAGCAATGCACTACATTGCGCATGCTGATATGGCGTTTCAAAGTGTTGAACACATAATGAGAGATGTAAATTATGGATGGTTAATAAGATATATACATGCAAATGGAGCTTCAATGTTTTTCTTAGCAGTATATATTCATATCTTTAGATCTTTATTCTACGGCTCTTATAAATCACCCAGAGAAGTTATATGGATTATTGGAATAATTATTTATCTTCTTATGATGGCAGCAGCTTTCCTAGGCTATGTTTTACCATGGGGACAAATGAGTTTTTGGGGAGCTACAGTTATCACAAATTTATTTAGTGCAATTCCTTTAGTGGGTGAAGGAATAGTCACATGGTTATGGGGTGGGTATTCAGTGGATAATCCAACACTCACAAGATTTTTCACATTACATTACTTAATACCTTTTTTAATTTTAGGATTAGTTGTTTTACATATTTGGGCTCTTCATGTGCCTGGTAATAACAATCCAATTGGTATCGACATAAAAAAACCATCAAAAGATACGGTTCCATTTCATCCTTACATTGTTATTAAGGATGGTTTTGCGCTTTTAATGTTTATGATTGTTTTTGCTTTTTTTGTTTTTTATACACCAAATATTTTAGGCCATGCAGATAATTACATTGAGGCAAATCCTCTAGTAACACCAGCTCATATTGTTCCAGAGTGGTATCTATTACCTTTTTATGCAATTCTGAGATCAGTTCCTGATAAACTCTTAGGAGTTATAGCAATGTTATCTGCTATTCTAATATTAGCTGCACTACCTTGGTTGGATACGTCAAAAATTAGGTCTGCAGTTTTTAGACCTTTATACAAACAATTTTATTGGATCCTAGTGGCTGATGTTTTAATTTTAGGATACGTTGGAGCTATGCCAGCAGAAGGCCTTTACTTGTTAATTGCAAGGATTGCTACCGCATATTACTTTCTTCATTTTTTAGTGGTGCTACCGGTTTTAGGATTTAAAGAGAGGACTATACCTGTTCCTTTAAGTATTACCGAACCAATTTTAGGTGGATCACCTAATTTTGCTGCGATTAAAAAAAAGGATAGTTTTAAAGATCAGTGAAAAATATTTTCAGAATATCATTTTTAATAACACTATTTCTTGGATTTCAATTTAATTCTACTGCAGCAGAAAAGGTTGAATATTTAAAAACTGATTGGAGTTTTAAGGGTCCTTTTGGAAAATTTGACAGAGCAGCACTTCAAAGAGGATATCAAGTTTATCAAGAAGTGTGTTCCTCATGCCATTCTATGAAATATTTGAGTTATAGAAATTTAGTAGAAGAGGGCGGTCCCGAATTTTCGGTGGAGCAAGCAAAAGCTATTGCTGCATCTTTTGAGGTAAAAGATGGGCCAAATGCCGATGGTGAAATGTTTATGAGACCAGCAAGGTTGTCTGATAAATTCGTGATGCCTTATGAAAATGAAAAAGCTGCTCAAGCAGCAAATGGTGGTGCATATCCACCTGATATGACTGTTTTAGTAAAGGCTAGAGGCGACGGAGTTGACTATATCTATTCACTGCTTCAAGGATATGAGGATCCACCACCTGGAGTGACTTTAGATGATGGTGTTTACTATAATAAATACATGTATGGAAATAAGATTAAAATGTCTAATCAACTTTCAGATGGTTTAGTAGAATACTCAGATGGTACTAATGCTTCTGTGGAACAAATGGCAAAAGATGTCACAACTTTTCTGATGTGGACTGCGGAACCTCATTTAGAGACACGTCATAGAATGGGTTTTAAAGCAATAGTTTATCTTATTATTTTAACAGTATTAGTTTATTTTAGTATGAAAAGAATCTGGTCACGTATTGAAACGAAAGTTTAAAACATCACCGTCTTTAACAATATATTCTTTACCTTCTAATCGCATCTTTCCATTTGTTTTAGAATTTACCCATCCATCATTTTCAACAAAATCATTATAAGAAATAGTCTCAGCTCTAATAAATCCTTTTTCAAAGTCTGTATGTATTTCACCCGCAGCTTCTGGTGCTAGGCAACGTTTCTGAATAGTCCAGGCTCTTGTTTCCTCTGGCCCTGAGGTGAAAAAAGTATCTAACTCTAAAATTTTATAACCTTTTTGTATCAACATATCTAAACCAGTATCCTTTAAACCAATCATTTCCATATAATTTTTTCTTTCATCAATATTTAATTCATTGATTTGATTTTCAATATCGGCTGATACAACCAAAGTGTTTTCTTTACTAAATTTTTCTATGAATGATTTAGTATAACCGTTTCCATTTCGGATATTTTTTTCATCCACATTACAAACGAATATTTTAGGTTTTAAGGACAATAAACCACTTAAATTTAGCTGTTTTTTAGTAAATTCAGATTTTAAGCTTGTCAAATCTTGATCATTGTTAATTAAGTCTAGAGAACTTTGAAGAATTTTAATTTGATCTTCATTAATATTTTTTTTGTTATTTTTCTCAAGTCTTTTTTGAATGGATTCTAAATCTGCTAACTTCATTTCTGTTTCAATTATTTCAAGGTCTCTAACAGGGTCAACTGTAGGATTTACATTTTGAATATCATCAGAGTCAAAACATCTGATCATATGTATTACAGCATCTACTTCTCTAATATGAGATAGAAATTTATTTCCTAAACCCTCACCTTTAGATGCACCTTTTACAAGACCAGCTATGTCAACAAAAGAAATAGTAGTAGGTACAATTTTTTTTGATTTAGAAATTTTAGCTAAATTTTGCAATCGATAATCTGGTACACTCACTATACCAATATTTGGATCAATTGTACAAAATGGAAAGTTAGCTGCTTGAGCTTTATCTGAATTGGTTAATGCATTGAAGAGAGTTGATTTACCTACATTCGGTAGACCAACAATTCCGCATTTAAAGCTCATTATTTGTTATTTACTGTACTAGAAAAAAGATCTAATTTTTTTTCAACAAGAAAAGAAATTGAGTCGTTTATATGGTTAGATATTTTTTCAATACCCACTGCTTCATCCTCATCAAAATTTTGTAAAACGTAATCTGAAACTTCGATATTTTCTTTTGGTTTACCAATACCTATTCTTACTCTAGAATAATCTTTGCCGATAAACTTATCTATAGATGCAATTCCATTATGTCCTGCACTTGATCCTCCAAATTTAGCTTTGATTTTTCCAAATTCGACATCAAGATCATCATGAAAAACTATTACATCTTGAGCATCAATTTTAAAATATTCAATTAGTTCTCTAATACAAATTCCAGAATTATTCATAAAGGTCAAAGGTTTAATGGCATAAACTTTTACATTTCCTATATTGCCAGTGGTTAATAGACCTTTAAATTTTGGTTTTTGTTTTGATAAACTAAATTTTTTATTAATAGCATCTATAATTCTAAACCCAACATTATGTCGATTGTTTTCGCTGTCTGGTGTTGGATTACCTAATCCTACAAATAAAAGCATAGATCTATTGATTGATTTTCAATTTAGTTTATTATTTTTTTTCTTCAGGGGATTTTTTGTCTGCAGGTTTTTTATCATCACCTTCTTTTTTGTCACTTTTATCACCTTCAGATGTAGCTTTATCTCCATCTGTCGCAGTAGCTGCTGCACCTTCTGCACCCTCTTCACCTTCTGCAGTTTCAGCTTCAGCAGGTTTCTCAGGTTCTTTCATTACTGTAGGAGCTGCCAACGTTGCTATTACAAAATCTCTTCCTTGAATTGTTGGAACAACTTCTGGATCTAATCTAACTGAAGAGATTTTAAAACTCTCACCAATATCAATGCCATCTAAATCTAATATTAAATTTTCAGGTATCTTTTCACTTGGACATTTTAATTCTACTTTTCTTCTCACAATATTTAGAACTCCCCCTTTTTTAAGACCAGGAGACTTTTCGTGATTAATAAAATTTACTGGTATTTCTATTTTTATTTTTACACCTGGTAGCACTCTTAAAAAATCTACATGAATGGGTTCATCGGTTAAAATATGATATTTTATTTCTCTTGGTAATACATTTTGATTATTACCATCTACATTAAGAGTAATTATGTTTGAGAAGAAATTTTCTTTTTCAATAAAGGTTTTAAGTAATTTTTTTGAAATAGATATTTTTTGATTTTCATCTTTACCACCATAAATAATCGCTGGAACATTTCCACTGTTTCTGATGGTGTTTAACTGTCCTTTGGTAGAATTATTTCTAATGTTAGCTTCTATTGAATTCATAAAAAAGAGTTTTTTAACCCATGATTATAAATAATCAAGAAATTTATTTAAATAAATCTGAAACGGATGTTGAATTTGAAATTCTCTTTATTGCTTCACCCATGAGACCTGATATAGGCAAAACCTCAATATTCTTAACATTTTTAGTTTTATGAACATTATCTATTGTATCAGTTATAACTAAGTTTTTAATTACAGAACTTTTAATTTTTTTAATTGCATCTCCACTTAAAACTCCATGAGTAATATAAACATAAACATCTTTTGCTCCTCGAGATTTTAAAGCTTTTGCTGCATTAACGATTGTGCCACCTGAGTCAATTATGTCATCAACTAAAATACACGTTTGACCTTTTACATCACCAATAATATTCATAACCTCTGATTGTCCAGGCTTAGGTCTTCTTTTGTCAACTATGGCTAGTCCTACATTTAAAAGTTTCCCAAGTGCTCTAGCTCTTTCAGTTCCTCCTACATCTGGCGCAACACAAATAATTTTTTTACTTTTTATTTTCTTTCTAGCGTGTCTGGCAAAGATTGGAGTAGAAAATAAATTATCAACAGGAATATCAAAGAAACCTTGAATTTGACCTGCATGTAAATCTACAGTTACCACTCTATCAGCTCCAGCTTGAGTTATTAAATTAGAAACAAGTTTTGCAGATATGGAAGTTCTTGGAACAACTTTTCTATCTTGTCTAGCATATCCAAAATAAGGTATTACTGCTGTTATATTTTTTGCTGAGGATCTTTTAAGAGCATCAATGCATAATAATAATTCCATTAGATTATCGTTTGCTGGGGAAGAGATAGATTGAACAATAAAAATACTGTTTCCTCTTATGTTTTCATTTATTTCAGTATAAATTTCACCATCAGCAAATTTTCTAATGCTCGAATTTACAAGTTTTGTTTTTAAGTATTTAGCAATGTTTTTGCTTAAAACTTTATTGCTATTTCCAGTTAATAATTTCATTGAGAAAACCTAATTAATCATAATTAATGAAATATTTCTACCATAATCATCATGATTTAAATGCGAAGACCTTCTTGCACTAAAAAAATTATTTTTTTTGGGAAAAGTATCAATATTTATTGTATCTAAATTTGTGATTTTCATTAATTTGAGTTGTAATTTAATATATTTTGATAAATCAAAATATATTAAGTTTTTTCTTTTTTTAAAAAAAACTTTATTTTTTTTATCTTTCTTTAAGAATTTTCTTTTAAAATCTTCTTTTACGTTATAGTTTTTTTGGGCAATACAGGGACCTATAACAGCAATTATATTCTTTTTTTTACAGCCCTTTTTAATCATAAAATTTATTACTTTTAAAATAATTCCTTTGTATGCACCTTTCCATCCAACGTGAATAGCAGCTATCATCTTTTTTTGTTTATCATAAATTAATAGTGGTGCACAATCTGCTGTAAGAACCGCAATTGGCAATTTTGGAATATCAGTAATTACTGCATCTGCTCTCTTTTTTTTTTGATATTTAGAGTATTTATTGATGAAAACAAATTTATTACTATGTATTTGATGTAGTAAAAAAATATTTTTTGAGTTCCTATTTATCTTTTTTTTTACAATTCTTAAATTTCTAATAACTTTTGTTTTATTATCGTCAGAACCTGGTCCACAATTTAGACTTTTATAAATACCTGTCGAGCATCCACCTTTATTATTAAAAAAACCATGACTTATTTCTTTAAATTTAGATAATTTTTTTGAAACAATCAATTAAACCCCAGCTTAAATTTGTTACCTTTCTTTTTGATAAACATAACCTTAAATAAACTTCCCATTTCTTTCTTATCTATTAGTTTTTTTAATCTAAAATAAATATCTGCTTTTTCTGAAAAGCTTTTATTTTTTGATATTATTTCAGCTCTATCTTTTATTCCTAATTTTACTAAAAAGCTTCCTTGAGTTGATATTAAATTTTCTAAACCACCTAATTGATCAATTATTTTCTTAAATAGGCAAAAATTAATATTATGAGTAATATCTGATTTTCCAATATTTTCTAAAACATTGTTATGCTTATGATTTGAAATTGATTTAAGAGTATTTTTCATCTTTTTTTCAATATAACCGTAATCTATTATTAGAAGACCACCACTATTTTTTTTAATTATTTTGGTGATTTTTTTTAAATAATTTATTCCAACCAATGAGCATTCAATAAATTTTTGTTCCTTTGAAATATTATAACCAATTTTCTTCTCGAATTTTTTCATATTAAAACTTTTTTCTACGAAAAAGGGCTCTTTTTTATTTTTAAAATTTACGTATCTTTCAAACCATAGATTTTTTTTTTTAATAAATTGTTTTATAGCTATTGCGTCAAAAAATTCATTAGCAATAAAGATAGTTGGGAATTTTTTTATTTTTTTTAGATCAGAAATCCAAATTATTTTATTTTTATCCAGTTTATACTTTTGAATTTTTTTTAATTTAAGGCTTTTTTCATGAATTAAAATATTACATGAGTCAAAAAATACTGGAAACTTTTTAAAAGTTTCCAGTAAAATTTTCATCATTTCACCGTTTCCTGCACCAAGTTCTACCAAATTAATTTTTCTCGGATTTCCTAGATTTTCCCAAAACCCTAAAATCCAAATAGCTATCATCTCAGAAAACATTCTGGAAATAATCGGTGCAGTTATAAAATCACCCTTTTGTCCGAAAGGGTTTTTTTGCATATAGTATCCTTTTTTTTTATCATATAGAGCAAAATTGATAAATTTATCTAAAGAGATTTCAAAATTATTTTTGATGATCATATTTTTTTAGAGTCAAATAAGAACCAAATACAAAAAATACTAAACATAAAATTTGTCCCATGCTGAAGCTAAACAGGACATAACCTAATTGTTCATCTGGAATTCTCAAAAATTCTATTAGAAATCTGAATATAGAGTAAAATATTAAAAATATTCCAGATACGAAACCAGGATTTTTAGCTGATGAACTTTTACGAAAACATATCAATATAATAAACAATAAAAATCCCTCAAAAAAAGCTTCATAAAGTTGAGATGGATGACGATATATTTCATCAATTTTTTCAAATTTAACCCCCCAAGGCAAATTGGTTTCTTTCCCATAAAGTTCTGAATTTATAAAATTTGCAATACGCCCAAAGAAGATTCCTACAGGGGCAACTAATGAGACGACATCAAGATAAATATATGAATTATGATTGTGTTTCTTTGCAAACCATATACTCACAACAATTACACCTAATAGCCCACCATGGAACGACATTCCCCCATTCCAAATTTTTAAAATTTCAATAAGGTTTACTAAATAATAGTCTAAATTATAAAATATTACGTAACCTAGTCTACCACCAACTATAATACCCAAGATTATAAAAGTAATGTAGTCATCGAATTTTTCTTTTAAACTATTATCTTTTATAAAAATTCTTTTTGCCAAAACCCATCCAGCAAGAATTCCAAATATATAAGCTAAAGAATACCATCTAAACTCTAAAGAAAATAAACTAAATGCAACTGGGTCAAAATTATTAATGAACATTTTTAATTATAATAATAAAGTAAAGATATAATAACTTATTTAATAAATATATGAAAAATTCAAAATTTGTATTTGATAAATTTACTAAACTTTTAGAACAAGGATTAGTCTCATCCAGAGACTTAAAAAATGAGATAGTGAACATTTTAAAATCAAAAAGAGATGAAATTGTATTTAAAATGAAATTAACGAGTAAGGATGAATTTGATATCTTGTCCAAAAGAGTCGAAAATTTAGAAAAAAAACTTGAAAAAAAACAGGTTTTAAAAAAAAAGATTAAACGGGTAAAAAAATCTTAACCTCAAGTCCGTTTAAATTAGATTTATTTAATTTTATATTACCACCATGAGAACGGACAATGTCCGATGTTATTGAAAGACCAAGACCCACGCTAGATTTTGAGTCTGCTCTCCCTTTGTCTATTTTGTAAAAAGGTTTAAATACATTATCGTATTCACTATCTGGTATTCCTGGACCATTATCCTCAACTTTTATTACTAGGTTTGTTTTATTTTTTAGAAGTTCAATATTTATTTTGTTCCCGTATTTAATAGAATTATCTATAAGATTATTCAGACATCTCTTAATTAAATTTTTTCGCCCATTAAAGTAAACTCTTGATGGTATTTCTTTCGTGATATTTTTGTTATTTAGTTTGGTTATAATTTCATCCATTAAATCACTAAGATTAAAAAGTTCATCTTTTTCAATAAACGAAGAGCTAGTAAACTGCAAATACTCATTAAGCATCTTTTCCATTTCATTTATGTCCTCAGTTAACTTCCTAGCTAAGGATTTATCTTTTACAAACTCAGTTTGTAATTTCATC
>CABZDW010000009.1 GCA_902524545.1 uncultured Pelagibacteraceae bacterium | reverse complement strand
CTAAATATTATAATTTAGCTATAAATAAATCTAACCTATATAAATTTTGATTTATGAACGACCCGAATAATCCATGTCTATTTTGTGACTCTAAAGAAAGTGGTTTTATAATCCAAAATCGTTTAGCTTATGTAAGTTACGATACTTATCCAGTTTCAAAATATCATTGCTTAATAATACCCAAGAGACATATGAAGAATTTTTTTGATCTAACAAATGATGAACTTGTTGCTTGCAATGATCTTATAAAAATCATTAAAAAGGACATTGTAAGGAAGGATCCACAAGTTGAGGGTTTTAATTTAGGAACTAATATTGGTAAAGTTTCAGGTCAATCAATTTTACACTGCCATTTTCATTTAATACCAAGAAGATCAGGGGATGTAGAGAATCCCCAAGGTGGAGTAAGATCAGTTATTCCAAGTAAACAACACTATAAAAGAAAAAAATAGGGATTTTATAAAGACAAATTGCCTTTAGTTTGAGGTTGATCTCTTTTTTTAAGTAGATTAAAAATTTAATCTTTAAAAAAAAATTAACATCAGGCGGAAATGTTACAAACTAACCCATTTTCTATATTAGCGGAAACTATTTCTCCTTTAGCTATGCAGGGATTTATTTTTGCAATGGTAATTTTAATTGCTGCGGGGACTATTATCCAAATGATACACCATAAAAATCTAATTTATTTTTTTAATAATGCAAAAAAAGCAAAATTAGCTGCGACTAAAAAATTAGGAATCGGTGAGAAGACTTCAATCATCGCAAAAACAACTGTTGTTGATATTGGTACTACTTCAGAATTAGGTTTCGGTAAAAGAAGATTAGCTCATGTTTTGGGTATGTATGGTACAATTTTATTTTGGGTGTCATCATCCGTGTTAGTTTTTGGTTATACAGGTGTAGGCAAATCAAATTCAGAATTTTGGTCTTTACTCTGGCACTTAGGAGCAATCCTTACATGTTTAGGTGGTTACTGGTTTTGGTTTTTTTTGAGAGTTGATGTATCGGCTGAAGCTCATCCTTGGTATAGAATTATTAAAGCAGACTTATTTGTTCTCGCCTTATTAGCTTGTGCAACATTTGGTTTAGCTTGGTCTTATACGCAATACAATGGTCAGTTAGGCTTATCATTTTTGTTTCTAACATTATTTGTGCTAGCGAATCTTGCATTATTTGGAGGAGTTTACTGGTCTAAATTTGCTCATATGTTTTATAAACCAGGTGCTGCAATTCAAAAAAATTTAGCAGAAGCAGATGGTTCTAGAGATAATCTACCACCCCCAGCAGATGCACCTGAGCAATTTGGCCTAGGTATAAAAAGAGAAGAGCCAAAACACTATTAATATGATAAAAAAAAATAGGAGAAAATAAAATTATGTCAACTTTTGTTTATATGACAAGATGTGATGGCTGTGGTCATTGCGTAGATATTTGCCCTTCGGATATTATGCACATTGATGAAAATATTAGACGCGCAAAAAATATTGAACCAAATTTTTGTTGGGAATGTTATTCGTGTGTTAAGGCATGTCCTAATCATGCAATAGATGTTCGTGGTTATGCTGACTTTGCTCCAATGGGTCACAGCGTGAGAGTAAGGAGAGAGGAAGAAAAAGGAACTATCTCATGGAAAATTAAATTTAGAAATGGAACAGAAAAAAACTTTGTTTCTCCAATAACTACTAAACCGTGGGGAAAATTTATTCCTAAACTTGCTGAAGGTGATAAACCTAATCAAGGTGAGATAAACTCTCAAAGACTTTATTCCGAACCAGAAGGATTAAATACAGATCAAGAACTACCAACTGTTCCAAAAGACTCTTTTAAAAAAGGAGTTTATTATTAATGGCTAAACATAAAACACATTTTGAAGAATGTGATGTATTAGTTGTTGGTGGTGGAATGGCTGGAACTGGAGCCACTTTTGAAGCTAGACATTGGGGAAGAGATTTAAAAATAATTTGTGTTGAAAAAGCAAATATTGATCGTAGTGGAGCAGTCGCACAAGGTCTGTACGCAATTAACTGTTATATGGGTATGCAATGGGACGAAAACCAACCGGAGGATCATGTAAGATACGCTCGTAACGATTTAATGGGATTGGTCCGAGAAGATTTAGGTTACGACATGGCAAGACACGTAGACTCAACTGTCCATATGTTTGATGAGTGGGGTCTCCCAATGATGAAAAATGAAAAAACTGGTAGATACCTAAGAGAAGGTAAGTGGCAAATTATGATCCACGGTGAAAGCTACAAACCTATTGTTGCAGAAGCTGCAAAAAAGTCAGCAGATAAAATTTATAATAGAATAATTGTTACTCATTTATTAATGGACGAGTCTAAAGAAAATAGAATTGGTGGAGCTGTTGGGTTTAACATGAGAACAGGTGATTTTCATGTATTTAGATCAAAGACAGTTATTGTCGCAGCTGGAGGAGCATCTCATATTTTTAAACCGAGAGCTGTTGGAGAGGGAATGGGAAGAACCTGGTACGCTCCGTGGAGCAACGGTTCTGCCTACGCATTACCTATAGCAGCTGGTGCTAAAATGACACAAATGGAAAATAGAATTGTTTTATGTAGATTTAAAGATGGATACGGACCTGTTGGAGCATATTTTTTACATTTAAAAACTTATACTCAAAATGCAAATGGGGAGAATTATGAAAAGAAATGGTATGACCAAACTAAAGAATTAGTTGGAAATTATATTGATCATCATCCGACACCAACATGCTTGAGAAATCACGCGTTTATCCAAGAGGTAGCTTCAGGTAATGGACCAATTCAAATGGTTACGACTGAGGCTTTTCAAGATCCTCATTTAGAAACTGTAGGTTGGGAAAACTTTTTAGGAATGACTGTTGGTCAAGCAGTAGTTTGGGCATCACAAAATATTGATCCAAAGTATACAAATCCAGAATTAACAACTTCGGAGCCATATGTAATGGGTTCGCATGCAACTTGCTCTGGAGCGTGGGTTAGTGGACCTGAAGATCTTTCTCCTCCTGAATATTTCTGGGGCTACAATCGAATGCTGACTATAGACGGTTTGTTTGGAGCAGGAGATACTGTTGGAGGAAGTGCTCATAAATTTTCATCTGGTTCATTTACTGAAGGAAGATTGGCAGCAAAAGCTGCAGTAAAATATATTGAGGATCAAAAAGCTGAAGGAATTAAGGTTTCAGATCAACAGTGTGATAATTTTAAGAAGGAAGTTTATAAACCGCTAGATAATTACACAATAGCACAAAATGAGATTACTGGAGGAACAGTCTCTCCAAGTTATATTTCTCCAATACAAGGTTTACAAAGACTTCAAAAAATTATGGATGAATATGTTGGGGGTATTACCGCAAATTATATGACAAATGGAAATTTACTTAAAAAGGGTTTAGAACTTTTAGCCTGGCTACAAGAAGATTTAGAGCATGTTGGTGCTGAAGATTATCATCAGTTAATGAGAGCCTGGGAATTAAAACATAGAGCATTAACTTCTCAATGTGTAACTGAACATACTTTGTATAGAGAAGAGACGCGTTGGCCTGGATATTATTACAGAGGTGATCATATGAAATTAGATGATGAAAACTGGCATTGTTTAACAGTTTCAAGAAGAGATCCTAAAACTGGTAAATTCACTTTAGAAAAAGTTCCAGTTTACCATATTGTGGACGAAAAAGAGAAGAAGAAGGCCTCATAATAAGTTTTAATTAAATTTATGGATCTTTTATCAAAGTCAGATGAAGAGATTTTCATGATTGCTAAACCTTTCTGGGAAAATTTAGTAAGAGCTTCTAATATGAAGGATTATGGAGGTTTTACTAAAGACTTTTCAACTCAAATGCTATTTGGAGCTAACGAAGTTGAGCTCGGCAAACAATGGGCAAATAATAAGATTATCACAAATTTAAACGAAACTTATAAACCTTTTGGAACATTAAGACGAGGAGAGCATATAACAGTTCTTATAAAGCAGACTAATAAGGAAATACCTGGTGAGTTTTTAGGAAGATTGGTCATAGGGGTTGAAGACGGTGAGATCAAGATTTTTGGAGCAACAATTTATTAATTAAAGTTTGACAATTTTTTTACTGGGTGTATTCAGTGATTAGATGCATCTTTCAATTTTTAAAATTCTAAATAAATTAGTCAGTAAAAAGACTACTTTTATTAAAACAGGAATTTTTTCAGCTATAGCTGCATGTTGGGGTGTTATTATAGTAGGAACTTTTATTACTTTTAAATAAGTATATTTTTAAGTTTTTTATATTAAATGGACGTTTTTTTACCTATAGCTCAAGTATTTATTAATCCTGTTGAAATACTTTTGTTAAGCGCCATTGTTGGTGTTCTTTCAGGTTTGTTTGGAGTAGGAGGTGGTTTTTTAATGACACCTTTTTTAATTTTTATGGGTGTCCCCCCAGCTTATGCAGTTGCTAATGAAGCTAATAATATTTTGGCAACCTCAGTGTCTGGATCTACCACTCATTGGCTAAAAAATACCTTAGATTATAAAATGGGATTAATAATTGTAATTGGTGGAACAATAGGAACTATTTTGGGTATTTTTACTTTCACTTATTTTCAAGATATTGGCAAAATAGATACAGTTATTTCTTTAGCCTACATGTACATTCTTGCAATAATCGGAACATTGATGTTAGTAGAGAGTTTAGGTGAAATTGATAAAGCCAAAAAAAATATTGTAGAGAAGAAAAAATTACACGTGCATTATTGGATCCATGGTCTTCCATTTAGAATGAGATTTCCAAAATCTAAATTATATGAAAGTATATTTACACCAATCATAATTGGATTAATTGTTGGCTTTATCGCAGCTATAATGGGAATTGGTGGTGCGTTTATTCTAGTGCCCGCGATGATTTACATTATTAAAATGCCAACAAAATTAGTACCAGGAACCTCTTTGTTTGTAACAATTTTTGTTAGTGTTATAGTAACATTTCTTCACTCAATTAACTATGGTTCAATAGATCTTATGTTAGTCCTAATGTTGGTTGTAGGATCAATAGTTGGAGTTCAAGTAGGTCAAAAACTCGGTGAACAGATTGATAGCTCTGGATTAAAAGCTTTATTAGCAATTTTATTATTAATTGTTGGGATAGTGATAGCTTATGATACTTTTTTTGCTGAAGAGTTACAGAAGAGAACAATATCTGCTGAATCAACAGATTTAAACTTTTTTTCAAAATTTATTAAAGGGTTTTCGGAAGATATGCCATTCTTTTATGGATTGTTTTCTATTTTGTTTGCTGTTTTTTTGGGGATTGCTGCCGCATTTATTAGAAGGTCAATTTCAAAGTTTAGAGAAAAATATTTCAATAAAATAGTAAAACAAGTTAAGTAAAAAATTTTATGTACATTTCAATTGTAATAACACTAACAATTCCTACGGTAAACATTGCAGCAAATCCCACAACAAATGGTACATGACCCATATTCTTAATATCTTTTAAGTTTGTTGACAAACCTATGGCAGCCATTGCCATACTTAAAAAAATTTTAGAACCAGCTTTAATAAAATTTATTGTCTCAATCCAATTTTTACCGCTATCACCCAAGAAAATGTTATCTCCGATATTTCTTAATATTATCATTCCTATAAAACCTAAAACAAAATAGGGAAATATACTCAAAAAGGAATAACCTTTCCCTTCAGCCTGGCCTCTATTATAAAGAATAGCAAACAGTGGTATCATTATTATCAAAAAAGTATTTCTTATAAGCTTTGTCACAGTTGCAATATTTAATGTTTCAGGGCTGTTAAATTGTTGATCATAGATAAGTCCAGCTGCAGCAACTTGAGAGGTCTCATGTATAGCAGTTCCTAAAAAAAGACCTGCAAATAATGAGTTTCCATCAAAATAAAAGTTTGCAAAGTAGGGGTATAACAACATTGATAATATTCCAAATAGAGTAATATTCGCGATAGCATACGAAATCTCATTTTTACTAGCTTTAATCACTGGTGCTGTAGCCATTATTGCAGTAGTTCCACAAACGGTACTTCCTATTGATATTAGATAAGCCATTCTAGTTGGTATTTTAAGTTTTTTTACTAATAACTTAATAGTGATTAAAACACTTACTATACAAATTAATATTAATGGAATTGCAATTTTTCCGAAATCTAAAAATTCAAAAGGCTTTAATTGTATTCCTAAACAAATAATTCCAAGTTTTAATACGTAGTCTCTACTAAAATCTAAACCCTTTTGAAAACTGTCTCTGATTATGAAAAAATTACCAAAAAAAATTCCCAATAAAATTGCTATCATCGCTGTGGATATTGGACTTTTGCTATATCCTAAAAGCTCAATTCCAATAATATTATTAAAACCTTGAGAAAGAGAATAAAGAATAAATGCAAGGATTATACCTGGCACTACAACCAAGTATTTTTTATATACCATCTTAAATAAAATAATTATGCACTTCTATAAAGTTTGGTCATAACAAACTCTTTATGACCTAAAGCTTCAGCACAGGTTAATCTTCCATTAGCAACTCTTAAAGTTGTCTCAATAAGTTTATCTCCTGCCTCTGATAAATTCATTTCTCTTGAAAGAATTTTTGAAACATCGCAATCTACGTGTTCACTCATACTTTTTGCAGTTAACGGATTTGCTGTTAACTTAACAACAGGTTCTATTGGGTTTCCTACAATATTGCCTTGACCAGTTGGAAATAAATGAATGTTAAACCCCGCTGCGGCTTGTAATGTTACACATTCGGCTGCTGCTGATGAAGTATCCATAAAATATAACCCTTTACCTTTTTTAGGCTCTTCAGCTGGTTCTAGGACATCTATAAATTTACAATTTCCAATTTTTTGAAAGTTTCCAAAAGCTTTTTCCTCTATAGTTGTTAAACCCCCAGCAATGTTACCTGCCGTTGGTTGACTTTCAGAAAGGTCATCTGTCGCCTCTTTTAAAATAAAATCATTATATGCACCCCAAGTTTTCATAAATTTATTTGATGCTTCTTTTGTAGCTCCTCTTGTTGCACAAACTTTTTCTGCTCCTGTAAGTTCTGATGTCTCTCCAAAACACAAATGCACACCCAGTGGTTCCAGTTTATCCATTAAGTTTCCAACTGTTGGATTAGATGCAAGACCTGATGTAGTATCAGACTCGCCACATTTTACTGAAATCCATAAATCACTTATTGGACACTCTTCCCTTTGTTTTTCAGAAGCCCACATTACAAATTCTTGAGCTTTCTTAGAAGCTTTCATAACTGTTCCAATATCTCCAGTTCGTTCAATATGAAAACCTTCGACTGGTTTGCCAGTTTTAGCAATTCCATCAACAATTTTTTTTGTCCACTTTGGCTCTATGCCAATTACAATTACTGCTGCAACATTTGGGTTACTTCCAGTTCCAATCATCGTTCTAAAATGTAATTCTAAATCTGCCCCAAATTGCAGTCGTCCGTAAGAGTGAGGTAAAGCGATTGTACCTTTTATATTGTTAGAAACTGCTTCTGCACAAGCATTTGAGATATCATCAACTGGAAGAATTATTACGTGATTTCTTGTTCCAGATCTTCCATTTTCTCTTTTATATCCTAAAAAACTTTTTGGAATTTCCATTAATTACCACTTTTTTGTTTTTACATTATGAACGTGGACGTGTTCACCTTTTTTGATCGGTTTGACCACTTTGCCAATATCATGTCCATATTTAAGAATCGTATCACCCTCATTTAGATCATTCATTGCTATTTTGTGTCCTAAATGAATTTCATCCTTTGATTGAATACTTGTTGAACTATCATTCTCCATAATCCAGCAGTTACACTCTTGTTTTGGGGTAATTTTTTCAATTACTACAACACCTACATTGTCTTTTTGGTCGTGGATTATAATTTCAGTAGCCATATCGTGTCGAATTGTTTATTTGAAATTTTCAAAATCTTATATATTAATCGCAAAAATTAACAATAAAATTTATATATTATTAAAAACGCTGATTAAGAAAGGTTAAACCATGACTAAAATGACAACAGAGGAAGCTTTTGTTAAAGTTTTACAAATGCATGGTATTGAACATGCTTTTGGAATTATTGGTTCAGCGTTTATGCCAATCTCAGACATTTTCCCAGATGCAGGAATAACTTTTTGGGATGTTGCACATGAAACCAACGGTGGATTAATTGCAGATGGCTACACGAGATCTACTGGAAAAATGTCTATGGTCATTGCACAAAATGGACCTGGTATTACTGGTTTGGTAACACCAATTAAAACTGCTTACTGGAACCACACTCCGTTATTACTGGTTACACCACAAGCCGCAAATAAAACTATGGGTCAAGGTGGTTTTCAAGAAGTTGAGCAAATGAATCTATTTAAAGATATGGTTTGTTACCAAGAGGAAGTAAGAGATCCGTCAAGAATGGCCGAAGTTCTTAACAGGGTAATTGAAAAAGCAATAAGAGGTTCCGCACCAGCTCAAATAAACGTTCCAAGAGATTATTGGACACAGGTTATCGATATTGAACTTCCACCAATTGTAAGATTAGAAAGACAAGCTGGAGGTGCAGATGCTATTGCAAAAGCTGCTGATCTTTTATCAAAAGCCAAATTTCCAGTTATTTTATCAGGAGCAGGAGTTGTTATCGGTGGCGCCATTGAAGAAACTAAAAAGCTTGCAGAGAAATTAGACTCACCAGTTTGTTCTGGTTATCAGCATAACGATAGTTTTCCTGGAAGTCACCCTTTGGCAGTTGGACCATTGGGATATAATGGATCAAAAGCAGCAATGGAATTAATTTCCAAAGCAGATGTAGTCCTTGCTTTAGGTACTAGATTGAATCCTTTTTCCACTTTACCTGGTTATGGAATTGATTATTGGCCAAAGAATGCAAATATTATTCAAGTTGATATTAATCCAGATAGAATTGGTTTGACTAAGAAAGTTACGGTAGGAATTAGTGGTGACGCAAAATTAGTTGCGCAACAAATTTTTGAAAAGCTTGACTCAAATGCAGGAGATACAGATAGACAAAAAAGAAAGGATTTAATTCATCAAACGAAATCTGCTTGGTTACAAAAATTATCAAGTTTAGATCATGAAGATGATGATGAAGGCACTGTTTGGAATAAAGAAGCTAGAGAAAGAGATAAAGACAGGATGTCCCCAAGACAAGCATGGAGAGCGATACAAGCTGGAATGCCAGAGGATGTAATTATCTCTAGTGATATTGGAAATAATTGTGCAATTGGTAATGCTTATCCTACTTTTGAAAAACCAAGAAAATATTTAGCACCAGGTTTATTTGGTCCCTGCGGTTATGGTTTTCCGTCAATCTTAGGTGCTAAAATTGGATGCCCTAATACACCAGTAATAGGCTTTGCAGGAGATGGTGCATTCGGAATTAGTATGAATGAGATGAGCTCTTGTGCTAGAGAAGAGTGGCCTGCAATTACTATGGTGATTTTCAGAAATTACCAATGGGGAGCAGAAAAAAGAAATACCACACTTTGGTTTGATAACAACTTTATTGGAACTGAGTTAGACCCCGAGTTAAGTTATGCGAAAGTAGCGGATGCATGTGGACTAAAAGGCGTAACAGTAAAAACAATGGATGAAACAACCGTTGCAATAAAACAATCTTGTGAAGATCAAAAAAAGGGAATTACGACTTTTATTGAAGTAATATTAAATCAAGAATTAGGCGAACCATTTAGAAGAGATGCGATGAAAAAACCAGTAAGAGTTGCTGGTATAAAAAAAGAGGATATGAAAAAACAACCCTCTTTAACTTCTTAAGTTAAATTTTAGGATTGAGGTTAATTTGCTAGATGCCTCCATTAGGCATAATTTGTAACTTTTCTCCACATTATAAATATTTGCGTCATTATAATCATTTATAAAAGATAATTATAAATTATATGTTTATATATGTCATTTGAACTGCCTAAATTAGACTACTCTAAAACTGCTTTATCTCCAATAATGTCTGAAGAAACTCTTGATCTACATCATGGAAAACATCACCAAACATACATAACAAATTTAAATAATCTAATAAAAGATACCGAAATGTCCAAAATGTCTTTAGAGGAAATTATTATTAACTCCTCAAAAGATAAAGCTAAAGCTGGAATATTTAATAATGCCAGTCAACACTGGAACCACATTATGTTTTGGAAGTGCATGAAACCAAAAGGTGGAGGTTTAATGCCGGAAAAGTTAAAAAAAAGAGTTGAAGTAGATTTTGGTAGCACTGATGAGTTTAAAAAACAATTTATACAGGCAGGTATTACCCAATTCGGATCTGGGTGGTGTTGGTTATCAATCAACAGTGGTAAATTAGTGATAAGTAAAACACCTAATGCTGAGAATACATTAATTCAAAATATGAAACCTATTTTGGCATGTGATGTGTGGGAACATTCTTATTATGTAGATTACAAAAATAAAAGACCTGAGTACTTAGAGAACTTTTACGAGAAATTGATTAATTGGGAATTTGTTGAATCTCAACTAGATTAATGGGGGCGTTCTGTTGTCACGTTCCCAGACCTTTCTTCTATAAACCTTATCTAGCAACAAAATTGATATAATCTTATCTAGAAACTTTAGAAAATTGGGAATGATTCCTGTGTATTTTCCGTGTAAGGATTTTCTTGTGAAAAAAATTTTAACAATAAGCCTTTTAAGTTTAATTTTTGCTTTAAACGCGCATAGTGAAAGTTATAGATATGGTTCACTGGGTTTAACTAAAAACGTTGCTGACAATCCGCATGATATTGGTGGGTTCACATACGGTGATGCAGACTCAGATGACGAAGGCTCGGTTATCTCGTATGGATTTGGAACTAGATCAGGCAACCTTGCTTTAGAAACAGAGTTTTCTTATTATGGAGAAGTTACTCAAAAATTAGAACGTAGAATAAGTGTTGATGTTACAACTTTTTCAATAATGGAAAATATTATGTACACATCTGAATTTAGTTCTAATGGATATATATTAGCCGGTCTTGGATTAGGCTTGGGTCATACAAATGTAGACACAAACTCTAGATTTAGTGGTGATCCATTTGACAAGGATAATGATAATACAGACTTTGCTCACCAAATAATTTTAGGTTATGGAATGGGAAACTATGAAATAGTTTTTAAACAATCTGAATTCGGTATAGTAAAGGGAGGAAGTGGAACAACACCAGCAGGTGGCAGATATAATCCCGATATGTTTGATAATAAAATCAAATCTATATCGTTAAGATATAAGTTTTAAATAATAAAAATTTTAGGAAGGGGCGTTCTGTTGCCAGGTGCCCCTAAATAAAATTAGCTTTTAAATAATTCTAGAGCTTTATTAAGTAATTCCTCTGATTTTGCATGATCACCATCAGTGTGAGCTTTCATTCCAGCGTCACGAAGTTTTTGTGCTTCGGCGATTTTTGCATCAATGTTATTTGTCATCATTGGGCAAGATCCAGCAAATGCTGAACTTACAAACATTACAAACATGATTGATAATATAGTTTTTTTCATAATTGTCCTTTTGTTTTGTAGATTAATAATATTATTTTAAATTTTTAAAATTTAATGATTGTCACATGAGACGTGATTGTAATAAATTATTAGATTTTTAAATTTAAAGGGGGCGTTCTGTTGCCAGGTGCCCCATACCCCAGTGAACTTAGATAACTTTAGACCGACTTCTTATGTGTCCCAAGACTTTTCCACTATTTTTTCCTGTCTTAACTAAATAACCACTCGTGCCGTAATCGTTAGCACTTACGGTTTTTGCATTACGAAACATAAGTTGGTTTAGCCTTGCATTTCTTGAGCCTCGGCTGAACAAACTCAGTATTCTGTGCATTCTTTTCATACACTCTCCTAGTTAGTTTTCCAAAACTCGCTTTTAACCGATGCGATATCGGCCTCTTTTTCACCATGAGATATGGCTTAAAGAATCTACTTTAAAAATAAATGTTAAGCAATCGATTTTGTTATAAATCTAAGTTAGTTCTATTGTCTTTATTATTATATCTATCAATTTCTTTTTGAGTAATAGGTCTGAACAATACCCATACAACAACAACCACCAAAACTAAAAGTATAAATGTTTTCACTTGTTATCTAATTATAGTTTTTACAGATCCTAATTTATCTATTTTTCCTGTATAAAGGCCTTTACCTATTGGAACAACCCCTACAGTAGATCCTGTAAATACATAAAAATTTTTATTCAAAGTTAACTTATCTTTTTTAATTTTATTTAAAACAAATCTTAGTGAGTTCAATGGATTAATAAAAACTGCACTGGTATTACCATTTATATTTTGTTTAGTTTTTTTGTTAAAAATATTCGTCTTTAAATTTCCGATATTGATTTTCTTATATTTTTTCTTTTGACCGATCAAAAATTTAACATTAGCTCCAAAATCACTACTTAAATCTCCAAATGAGGTAATTCCTTTTTTCCTCTGCCTATAACCCACAATCTCAATACAAGGAGCCATATGAGATATAAATTTTGTGATATTTTTCATTGTGACTGATGATTTAGAATTAAAAAAAGATTTTTTAATTAAATAGCAAACCTCTAATTCAATTCCAAAAGTAGCTCTACTAATCTTTACACCCTTACCACTTTTTAAAAAATTATCTTTATAAACTGATGCATAAAATGGTTCTTTCTCTTTTAATTTTTTCATTACTGGTATTCCAGTTCCACCAGCCTTAAAACCTATAACTGGTTTTTTTACTTTACTTTCACAAAGCATTCTAAATTTGTTGGCCTCAGTTAGTTTTTTGGTAAATTTCTTTGGTAAGGGCGCGATTATTTTATTTTTGAGAAAAGCATTTACTAATTTGTTAGCTATTTTTTCTGATTGAGAAATCATTCTGTATTTCCTAATTCTCTCATTTTTCTTGCATATATAAATGATTTAATGCACTGGTAAGTAAATAATAAACCAGTAATTAACATCATCATTTTTGATAAATCTGCATAAACATTTTCAAAAGCATTTCCAATTACTAATGATCTTATAAAATCAAGACCACCTAAAAAAATTATTAATCCAAACAAAACTACAATATGCATAAACATTTTTTTCTTTGAAATAAATTTGATTGATAGATAAGAAAAAATTAAAATTGGAACTCCTAAAATAGATGGAATATATGATGTAAATGATCCACTCCCACTAATAAAGCTTACAATTAATCCCCACAAAATTAAAAAAAATCCATAATAAACAGATATTTTTTCCATGGTTAAACCAGCAACTTTAAATTCAAAATTATTTTGATTTTCTGAATCCATATTTGAACTATATTTTATGATCCAAAATTTATCAAACTAAAACCAGCGATTAAAAAAACTATTAGCCACACCATTCCTTTAATTAGAAAAAAAGTAAAACCTCCAACTAAAATGTATTTACCCCATCTACTTTTTGATACAAAATTTTTGAATTTAGTTTTAACAGACATTAATATTTAATTTAATAAAGACATTGGATCTAGTCTAGTTTGGAACCAATTTACTCTAAAATCTAAGTGAGGACCTGTAGATCTTCCTGTTGAACCAACTGTACCTATAACATCTCCTTGATTAATTGTATCGCCGACAGAAACCATCACGCTCTCTAAATGAGAATAAATTGTAGAAATTCCGTGTCCATGATCCATAATAACTGTACCACCTGTATAATAAAGATCATCTTCCGCCATTGTCACAACTCCAGTTGCAGATGACATAATCATTGTTCCTTTTTTGGCAGCTATATCAATCCCATAGTGAGGCCACTTAGGTTTTCCATTAAGAATTCTCTGGCTTCCATATACTCCACTTATAATTCCCTTCACAGGCATAATGAACTGATTTTTAAAAAAAGGTAAATCAGAATTAATTGCTCTAGCTTTACCAATTTTATTATTTTCCTCTTTTATTCTTTTATAAACCGATTCAGGCGGTGTAACTTTACTTTCCTCTAATCCATCTATTCTTTGAATATTATATTTTCTTTTTAGAACTTTTTTTCTAATCTTTTCACTTTTTCCATTAGTAATTTTTGTAATAGTTACATCAAATTTTCTATCTCTATCTATACCAAAAGCAAAATATCCATCCTTTGAAACTTTCACTTCCTTTTTATCTATAATTATTTTAGAAGAGGGATTAGTTATTCCTATTATATAATGCCCTTGTAAAAATTTTCCTTTAAACTCAATAGCATTTAAATGTGTTGATATAAAAAAAATTATTAAAAAAAATAATCTTGGTGTTATTTTGCAGTCCATCCGCCATCAACTAATAAAGAAGTTCCAGTAATCATTGATGCTGCATCAGAAGCAAGAAACACAGCTGCACTTGCCACATCTGAAAGTTCAGCAAATTTGCCTAAAGGAATATTTCCTAGAACCTCTTTTTTAAATTTTTTACTTTTTAAAAACTTGCTTGTCATAGGAGTTACAACAAATGTTGGACAGACGGTATTTACTCTGATGTTATATTTAGCAAGGTCAATCGACATTCCTTTTGTTAAACCTTCTAAACCAAATTTTGTCATGTTGTAAACACTTCTTATAGGACCTCCAACGTGACCCATTTGGGATGACATATTAACAATAACACCAGTTACTTTCTTTCTATTTTTAGACTTGATCATTTTAAGCGCACACAATTGAGCTAAATTGAAAGTTGCCATTGTATTTATCTTCACCATATATTCCATATTTTTAGTTTTAACTTTTGTAAAGTGTTCTGGAATATTATTACCCGCGTTATTGATTAGAATATCTATTTTCGATTGTCTGTTTATGATATCTTTAATCTCACTGTAATTTGTAATATCACAAACATAAGATTTACATTTGCTCTTAATTTTTTTAATCTTTTTTGAAACCTCGTCTAAATCCTTTTTAGTTCTACTTATTATAATCAAGTTTGCGCCAGCCTCAGCTAGAGCAATAGCACACGCTCTACCAATTCCTTTACCGGCTCCTGTTACGACTGCAGTTTTATTTTTTAAATTATAGTTTTTTAAGTACATCATAGAAATAATATTTTAATATCTGTATAAATCAATTCAATTGCTACGATTAAAATAGCTATTAAACCTGCCCAAGCTATCCATTTATATTTTTTAATCCAATTTGAAATTAAAGTCGCTGCAGTTGCCATTAATATAATTGATAAAACAAGACCAAAGATTAGTAGGTAATAATGATCTCCAGCTGCTCCAGCTACTCCTAAAACATTATCTAAACTCATGGTAAAATCAGCTAAAAGAATTGTCCAAATAGCTTTTAAAAAACTTGAATTATCAACTTTAATATCACTTTCGTTCTCAAAGCCTTTTACGACATCTACATAAAGTTTATAGACTATATATAATAAAAGCAGACCTCCAATAAATCTTAAACCTGTAATTTGCAATAAATATGCAGTCAAAAGAGTTAATATAATCCTTAAAACAACAGCTCCACCTATCCCCCAAAAGATAATTTTTTTTCTCTGTTCTAAAGGGAACTTTGATGCAACCATTCCAATTATAATTGCATTATCCCCTGCTAAAACTAGATCAATTAGAATGATTTGTGTTAAGATTGCAATTTGTTCTGGAGTGATGAGATCAGTGAACATCAACCTCTGAGTATCATATCAGCACCTTTTTCTGCAATCATTATTGTTGGTGCATTAGTGTTACCAGAAGTAATGTTAGGCATTATTGATGCATCAATTACTCTTAATTTATTTAAACCTCTTACTTTAAGAGTTTCATCAACAACTGCCATATCGTCTTGTCCCATTTTGCATGTACCAACAGGATGAAAAATTGTTTGTGCGTAATCTGATCCTGCTTTTACGAGTTCTTCATCATCATTTATACTAATTCCAGGTCTATATTCCTCTGGTTTGTATTTTTTAAAAGTTTCAGATTCCATTACAATTTTCCTTGTCAGTTTTAAACCTTTTGCTGCAATCATACGATCATGATCAGTTGAAAGATAATTAAGTTTTACTTTTGCATAAATTCTTGAGTCTTTGTTTGTAATCTTAACGTGACCCCTACTAGTTGGTCTTATATTTGAAACAGTTGGTGTGAATGCATGAAAATCATGATTTTTTGTGGCACCTAAAGTATCCATACTCATAGGTTGAACGTGCCACTGTAGGTCAGGTAATTCTAAAGATGGGTCACTTTTAGCAAACATACACATTTGACTAGCACCCATTGTCATTGGTCCACTTCTATTAAAAACATATTCTAGACCAATCATTAAATTTCCGAACAAACTATTTATCTTTTTGTTTAATGACTTTAGTCCATGAACTTTATAAATTGGTCTAAACATTAGGTGATCTTGTAAATTTTCACCAACCCCTTTTAGATCATGCACAATATCGATCCCTAAATCTTTTAAATTTTTGGAATTACCTATTCCAGATGTTTGTAAAATCTGTGGTGATCCAATAGATCCTGATGAAAGTATAATTTCTTTGTTAGCAGAAACTTTTTTAAGACTATTTTCTATCCAATATTCAACATTTTTAGCAGTTTTATTTTCAAAGTTTATTTTTTTAACATGTGCATTTGTTATAATTTTTAGATTATTTCTTTTTTTAATTGGATTAAGGTAACCAACCGCAGTACTACATCTAAAACCATCCTTCTCAGTTACTTGAAAATACCCACATCCGTGATTGTCACCAGTATTAAAATCTTTTGTTTTAGGAATACCAAACTCTTCAGCTGCACTTTGAAATTCATTTAATAATGGTAATTGAATTCTTTGGTCAGAAACAGATAAAGGACCACCAACTCCGTGATAATCGTCTTTTCCGCGCTCTTGGTTTTCTGCTTTAATAAAATAGGGAAGAACATCATCCCAGCCCCAACCAGTATTACCTGATTGACGCCAAACATCGTAATCTCTACTTTGTCCTCTTATATACAACAAACCATTAATAGCGGAGCTACCACCTAGAGTTTTGCCTCTTGGATAACGGATTGACCGATTATTCATTGTCTCATCTGGTTCAGTTCTGTAACACCAATCTACTGAGGGGTTATGCATCGTTTTAAAATAACCAACTGGAATATGTATCCATGGATAATTATCTTTACCACCAGCCTCTATTAATAAAACTTTATTCTTTGGATTCTCCGATAGTCTATTAGCTAGAACACATCCAGCAGACCCAGCACCAATAATTATAAAATCAAAATTTTCCATCTATAGTTGAATAGTTTTTTTGTTAATCCTATTTAACCATCTTTACACTGATATTAATCAATTGTCACTTGTATCAACTTTGTTTTTCTGATTGAATGATTTGGTTAAATTTAACTAACAAGAGGAATAATAATGAAAAAAATCATTTCAATGTTATTTGCGACTGTTTTAGTACTTGGATTTACTTCTAGTGCTAATGCCGCAAAAACACTAAAATGTCAGACCGTCCTTAACACAAAGGCTGATGAAGTTAAGATGTTAAAGGACTTTACTGATACAGTAACAACACTTACATCTGGCTCGTTAAAATTTGAAATTTTACCAGCTGGTGCAGTTGTTGGAGTTAAAGAAACTCTAGATGCTGTTGATAAAGGTTTGATTGATTGTGGATTCGCATGGACTCACTATTGGTCAGGTGATCACCCTGCTGCTATGTTATTTGGTTCGCCAGTAGCTGGTGGTGGTGTTGGTATCGACAACTTAGCGTTTCTATCATGGTTTCAATATGGTGGTGGTAAAGAATTGTACGACCAACTTTGGAAAGAAATGGGAAGAGATATCAAAGGATTTATGCTTCAACCAGTAGGCCCAGAAGCTTTAGGTTGGTTTCCAAAACCAATCAAAGATATGGCTGACTTTAGAAAATATAAATTCAGAACTCCTCCAGGAATTCCAGGACAAACTTACAAAGACATTGGTATAGCGTCTGTGGCAATGGGTGGTGGAGATATCTTACCAGCTCTTGAAGCAGGTACTATTGATGCCGCTGAATGGTGTTGTCCTAAACCAGACTTAACATTTGGTTTCCAAAAAGTATTAAAGCACTATTATCTACAAGGTTTACACCAAGTAGTAGTAAATGCTGACTTTTACATTACTGGAAAAACTTATAATGCTATGAGTGCTCATGAGAAGAAGTCCCTTGAAGTTGCAGCTAATGCTTCATTAGCTAAATCTTTAAGTTACAGAATCTATGAAAATGGAAAAGCATTACAAGAACTTACTACTAAACATGGAGTAAAATTAGAAGACACTCCATCAGACTACTTTACAGAATATATGGCAGCTGCAAAAGCTACATTGAATAAAAACGCTGCGAAGAATAAATTCTTCAATGAAGTTTATACATCAATGAAAAACTTCGCTGACGTTGCTGTTCCTTTCTGGAGTGGTGCTCAAATGTCTAATGCGAAGCTAGGAATGGCCCACGCAGCAACATTAAAGTAATCAGTAATTAATCTTGATTTAATTAGAGCGGACTTTTACAGTCCGCTCTAGTTTTTTACACTAGAATTTTATGGCAGAAGAACCAGGTAAACTAGATATATCAGATGAAATGATTGCCGAAAGGCGAGGTGGTTCGGGAAAAATGCCTGACGACATGCCATTATGGATGTCTAAATCTATCACCAGTATTGATAAATTCAGTAAACGGATTGGGAATATTGTTTGTTGGATATTGATGCCACTAATTTTTGCAATGACTTATGAAGTTTTTGCAAGAAAATTATTTTTAGCACCAACTATTTGGGCTTATGACATAAGTCGTTTTTTATATGGAGCACTTTTCATGTTGGGTGCTGGTTATGCTCTTTCTAGAGGAGTGCATATAAGAGCAGATTTTTTATACAGAAATTTTAAAACTAAAAATCAAGGTTTAATAGATTTTTGGTTATATTTATTGTTTTATTTTCCAGGTTTAATTGTTTTTCTTTATATGACTATTGGATTTGTTGGAGAGTCAATTCAAAGAGGTGAAAGAGGTATGGACACCACATGGATGCCTTACATGTGGCCAATCAAAACTTGCTTACTTATAGGTATAATATTTTTACTAGTTCAAGGAGTTTCTGAGTTACTTAAAAGTTATTGGGCTGCAAAAAAGGGGGAATGGCCTGGAGAAACTAAATGATAGCTGAGCTTATAGACCCAGCAATTTTAGGTTTTATTCTTGTTGGAGTAATGCTATTTGCAATATTTGTAGGTTTCCCGATTTCATTTACATTAATTTTCTTAGGTTTCGTATTTGGTTATTTAGGATTTGGAAAACTAGTTTTTTATTTAATGACTCTCCAGTTTTCTATGGTAATGACGGAGCAGACACTTGCCGCCGTCCCACTCTTTGTCTTTATGGGAATTATGATGGAACAAGCTGGATTAATGGAAAGATTATTTTCAGCGTTCCAAATGATGTTAGCAAAAGTTAAAGGATCTTTATATTACGCAGTTTTATTTGTTTCTGTTATATTTGCCGCTGCAACAGGTATCGTTGGTGCTTCTGTAACAATACTTGGAATTATGGCTGCAAAATCTATGAATAGATCTGGTTATGATGTTAGACTTGCAGCTGGAACTATCACAGCTGGAGGGACTTTAGGAATATTAATTCCACCAAGTATTATGTTAGTTGTTATGGGGCCTATAATGGAAATTCCAGTAATAGATTTATTTGCTGCCGCAATCATACCAGGAATTTTACTTGCAAGTTTATACGCTGGCTACACAACAATCAGATGTATGATTAATCCAAAATTAGGACCAGTGATACCTGAAGATATGAGAGCTGCAAGCATGAGGGATGTGTGGATTGAATTTTTCTTGGGTTTAGTTCCACCTGCAGCTTTAGTATTTGCAGCATTAGGAAGTATTTTATTTGGTTTTGCAACTCCTACAGAAGCTGCGGGTTGCGGAGCTATGGGTGCTTTACTCCTTTCATTAGCATATAAAAAATTAACTCTTCCAAAATTACAAGAAGCATTAGTTAAAACATTAGAGATAACTGCGTTGATAATGGTTTTAGTAGCAGCTTCAAATTTTTTTGGTGCTGTTTTTGCAAGACTAGGAACGCCAACCTTATTAACTGAATTCTTATTAGGTCTTGAAATGAATAAATATCTAATTCTAGCAATGGTTATGGTAATGATATTTTTGTTAGGATGGCCTTTAGAGTGGGTACCTATAGTAATGATTATTGTTCCAATAATATTGCCATTAATTGAGGCATTAGGTTTCAATTTAACTTGGTTTGCTATCTTAGTAGCAGTAAATTTACAAACCGCTTGGCTTTCACCTCCAGTCGCATTATCTGCATATTTTTTAAAGGGAGTAGTACCAGAATGGGATTTAAAAGATATTTACTATGGAATGATGCAGTTTATGGTCTTACAGGTTTTTGGGTTAATTTTAATAATTATATTTCCAAAAATTGCTTTATGGTTACCAACTCTCTTATATGGACAGTAGAAAGTTAAAGATTTATATTGTCTGAGTGAGTCCTCAAAATTTAAAAAAAAGTCTTACTAATTGGGATTTAGTTTCAGTAAATCCTATTGATAAAAATTGGGATTGGAAAACATTATTTTGCTTTTGGGGAGTAAATATACAAAGTGTTATAGGTTTTTCGTTAATTACTTCTCTTTATGTAATTTATGATCTTAATACTTTCGTTGTATTTTTTGGCACAATTCTTGGAACATTATTAGTTTATTTTTTTTCAAATTTGATAGGAAAACTATCTCAAAAAAATGGATTACCATTTGTTGTTTTACTTAGATCATCATTTGGAGTTACAGGTGCAAAATACTTGGGATTGATTAGATTCTTTGTTGGTGTTTTTTTATTTGGTATTCAAACATATTTTTTATCAAAAGCATTTAGTTATTTAACAAGAATAGCAATTTTTTCAACAGAACCCGCAATCCTTGATAAAGAAATATTTTTAATATTCTTTCTAGGAATGAATTTAATTGATTGGACTTCAATTATTATTGCAATAATTTTGCAAGGATTCTTATTTAGTGCAGGAATGAATGTGAATAAAAGAATTATTATTTTTTCGGCTATTGCTGTTTATTTTGGGATGTTATTGTTTTTTTTATCAGTATTGCTAAGCGATGTTAAGTTTACTTCCCAAGCTTTTTTAAATATTTTAAATACTAAAAATTTTCTTGATAAAAATAATTTTGGGCCCTTAATAACAGTCACTAGCACGGTGTTTGCTTATTTCTCAGTCGTAATTTTGAGTTTTGGTGATTTTTCTAGATATGTTAAAGATGAAAGTCAGCTTAAAAAAGGAAACTTTAGCTTAATTTTAAATTTATTAATTTTTTCTTTCTTTGCGCTATTTATTGTTTCTGGCATGGATGCTTTTTTGAAACAAGATCCAGAAAATTTAAATAGAATATTAACAAATCCAACAGATATTCTTGGAAAATTAGATAATTTATTACTAATTTTTCTAGCTTTAATTTTTATAATTATTGCTTCTGCTTCGACCAATTTAATAGTTAATTTTATTCCATCACAGTTTACCTTAGTAAATTTTTTACCTTTCTCTCTATCTATAAGGAGTGCAGGTACAATAATTTCAATTCTAGGTTTCATAATTGGAATATTTTGGTTAACTTTTTTAAGCCAAGTTGGAGTTTTATCTTTCATTGATACTTTTGGAGCTTTTTTTGGACCACTTTTTGGAATTATGATTTCTGACTTTTATTTTATTCAAAAAAGTAAAATTAATAATAAAGATATATATTCTTTAGAGAATAACGGAATTTATTACTATAGTGGGGGCTGGCATATAAAAGCAGTATACTCTGTAATTTTGGGTTTTATTTTTTCAGCCTCTACTATTTGGAATACTAATTTAATGTTTCTACAATCATTTTCTTGGGTCATAGGGGCTTTTATAGCTGGTTTTACTTATTATTTATTAGCCAAAGAATAAAACAATGGAAAAAATTAATTATGATTTTAAAAGCAGGACTGCAATTGTAACTGGCGGAGCTCAGGGATTTGGTTTTGATATAGTTAAGCGGCTTTTAAAATCTGGTGCAAAAGTGATAATTTGGGATAACGACCCCAAGGCTACCGAGATAGCTATTAAAGATTTAGACAGTCCTAATTTAAGTTCCCATGTTGTAGATGTATCTAACTATGTGGAAGTTGATAAAATTGTTAAGGAAATCACAAAAGGCTCAAACATTGATATTTTAATAAATAATGCAGGAATAACAGGCCCTACAGCTACATTATGGGAGTACGACATAGAAGTTTGGAAAAAAGTCGTAGAGATTAATTTAATGGGAACTTTTAATTGTTGCAGGTCGATAGTGCCAAATATGATTAAGAACAATTATGGTAGAATTGTTAATGTGGCCTCAGTAGCTGGAAAAGATGGAAATGCCAATGCCAGTGCTTATAGCGTTGGAAAAGCAGGCGCAATAGGTTTAACAAAATCATTAGGTAAAGAGCTTGCAGATAAGAATATAGCTGTAAATGCAGTAACTCCAGCAGGAGCAAAAACTAGAATTTTAGATCAAATGACCAAAGAACATGTTCAAAAAATGCTATCAAAAGTGCCTAGAGGAAGATTTTTGGAGGTTGAAGAGTTTACCTCATTAATTTGTTGGCTTTCTTCTGAGGAAAACACTTTTTCAACAGCAGCAGTCTTTGATATTAGTGGTGGTCGTTCTACTTACTAACTTCGGGGTTTTTGCTCAACTATTTTGATATTATTAATTTTAGCTCTACTAAACTTGACATCCTTAGACATAACTGGTGCAAAAATCATTATAGACCAGTAAATTAATAGTATAAAAGTGGATATTGTTTTCATATCAATTATATAGAACTGAATGTTGAATTTTGAATGTTTAAATTTTGTCTAAATAATGTATGAAGGATTTTTTTTAACTTTTATGAAAATTTTATTAAATATTTTAATCATCACAATATTATCTATTAACTCGTCTTCAGCAGATAAATTACAAGTCTTTAATTTTACTAAAAAAGAGCTCGCAGAACTTCAAGTGAGAAAGGTAAGAGGGGCTGACAATAAAACACTTTATACCGTTGGAACAAATGATAATGGAAATTATTTGAAATCGGTTGCTGATAATGCCGCCTCTGGCCTTGGAAAAGAGATCAAGATAAACTTAAATAAGACCCCATTTATAAATATTACTTGGAAAATTGAGAAAGATCTGTCAGGAATTAGGGAAAATACAAAAAAAGGGCATGATTTTGCTGCGAGAGTTTTTGTGATTAAAAAAACCGGAGCTACACCACTATCAAATAGAGCTATCAATTATGTTTTCTCAAGTAATAATGAAGTTGGGGCAAATTTTCCAAGCCCATATACAAAAAAATCGATAGATAATGTTTTAACTAGCACAAAAGATAATTTAAATGAATGGGTAACAGTTAAAGCCAATGTTAAGGAGGACTTTAAAAGGTTACACGATCTGGATGTTAATGAGCTTGATGGAATTGCACTTATGTCTGATACCGATAATTCAAAGATGAAATCTATAGCTTATTTTCAAAATATATATTTTTCATCTAAATAATTAGAATTTAAGATATTTTTTTAGATAAATATTAAATAAAGATAGAATAACAGCTACGATAACATCTTCTAAAGGACTTGCTTGTGGATAGCCAAAGTTCCAAGCGGTAACCATCACTAACCAAATTACAAATATATTCATTGAATACTTATACCTTAGTTTCTATTAAATAGTTTACTTTTTTGATATAATTATATTATGCATGAAAATTTTTTTCATACTTTAAAAGTTTATTATGAAGATACTGATGCTGGTGGAGTCGTATATTATGCTAATTATTTAAAGTTTTTAGAAAGAGCTAGAACAGAAGCTCTCCATTCAATTGGGTACAGTAACCAAAAAGTGAAAAAGGATTTTGGTTCAATAATCATAGTAAAAGCCTGTAACATTGAATATAAAAAACCTGCAAGTCTTGAAGATGAACTAACTATAAGATCTTTTGTTAAATCTATCACCAAAACATCTTTTTTTATGAATCAAATAATCACCAAAGGTGATGACAATATAGTTGAGGCACAAATTCATTTAGTTTTTGTTAATCATTTAGGTAAACCAGTAAAAATACCTAACGAAATTTACTTAAAATTTAAACCCTATTTTTGTGATACTATTAAAATTTAGCGATTTTCCTTGCTTTAATAAGTAGTTGGTTAATCATAGTGGTCGTTACTAATTTTGTATTTACATTTCTTGGACTTGGGTGATAACAAGCAATCAAAATTTTATTATCTGGCAATAAATATTTGTTTCCGTGTTTAAATTCAAATTTTCTTTGAAGTATAAACTTTTTTTTATAAATTTTTAAACAATTATCAAATGCAACTTTTCCTAGACTTATGATCACTTTAAGATTTTTTAAATTTTCAATTTCATTTTCAAAATAATTTGAACAGCGATTTAATTCTTTATTTTCTGGTTTATCCCCTGGAGGAACACATTTAAGAATATTAGTTATATAAGTGTTATTTAATTTTAAATTATCATTTGCTTTTTCTGAAAAATCTTGATTTGAAATTCCTGTCAAAAATAAACTTTTAAATAAAAAATTCCCCGATTTATCTCCTGTGAACGCTCTACCAGTTCTTGTTCCACCATGAGCAGCAGGAGCAAGACCTAGAATCATCAATTTTGCTTTATTATCCCCAAAGCCCGGGACTGGTTTACCCCAGTACTTTTCTTTCTGATTTTGTTTTCTTTTTTGTATTGAAATTTTTTTGATAAAACTAATAAGTCTTGGACATTTTTTACATTTAATAATTGTATTATTTATTTTTTTTAATTTAATATTCATTAATGAAACTTATAATTTTTTTTTATATTATTTTTATAACTTTCCCTTCAACGATTAAAGCAGATTTAAATCAAGAATTATCTTTAGAACTAAAAAAAGGTGGCAAACTTATATTTATTAGACACGCTTATGCACCAGGTGGTGGAGATCCTGAAAATTTCGATATTAATAACTGTGATACCCAAAGAAATTTGAGCAAGGAAGGAAGAGACCAAGCCAAAAAAATTGGAAATTTTTTTAAAGAAAATGATATTCCAATTTTAAAAGTTTTTTCAAGTGAATGGTGTCGTTGCAAAGAGACTGCTGAATTAGCTTTTGCAAATTTTGAAACAAAAAACTTCTTAAATTCCTTTTTTAGTTCAAAGTTTGCTAAAAATAGAAATAAACAAATGTTAGATTTAAAAAAATATGTCAAAAAATTTGAAGGTAACGGAAATTTAATTTTTGTGACACATTATGTAGTAATATCTGAAGCTTTAAATTATGCTAGCTCATCGGGTGAAATAGTGATTTCAGATAAAAATTTTAATAAAATAGGTAACGTAGAAATTAATTTTTAAGATTATGTCATCAAAGCGAGCAATGAAACAAGCCCAAAAGCAAGCTTACGCCAAACATAGAAGCAACATTACTAATAATAGAGTTGGAAATAGAAAAAAAAATTTTTCTAAAAAGAATAAAAAAAGTTAACTTTCTTTTTTAAATTTTTCAATTTTTCTACAAGTAGAAATTTTTGATATTCCTTCTTCATCATTTAGAACGGTTTTCATGAAAATTTCTTGTTTGTCTTTTTCAAAAAGAATTTGAGTGTAAAATTGAGGATATCCATGTTTATGTGTAAGTATTTTACCGTTTTCTTCATAAATATTTCGCACATATGAATTAGATTTTTTAATGCTTAAATCAGTTAGCCGATATTTTTGATATGTTTTTTCCTTATAAACATAATTTCTAGTCATGATTAATTCGTTTAGATTTAAGATGTACTCATTTTTTAAAAATTCGTCTTGTTTATCATCACATTTACTCATAACTATTATTTCTGATTTAAGTTGTTGGAAAGGTAAAATTATTAATATTAGAGAAATTAAAAATTTAATTTCTTTCATTTTTTTCAGCTAAAAATAAACCAATTAAAAGTAAAGCTGTCCAACCAAGTCCCACTAGTCCTTTGATAATATTGGTGTCAGCACTCCACAAATCTAGAAAAAGAGCCCCAAAAATAAGACCCAGAACATATACAATAATTACGATTGTAGTTTTACTCATCTAATAACTTTTTTTTAAAAAGAGAGATACCATTTTCAATTTTATAAGTATAGGACTCTTTAAAACTTTCTAATTGCCAACCAGTTAATCTTTTTTGAATAATTTCAAGATTTTCTTTTTTCCATTCGTCAGTTGTTAACTCAATTTTCCAGATTTTTTTTTCTTCATTGTTTCTTCCACACCCGTAGCAATAGCCAGTTTTTGGATCAGTTTTACAAATACTTATACATGGAGAAACAATCATAATAATATTATAGAGTAAAAATAATATAATTTACAATAATAGTCGTTGGACAAATAGTTTCAATCATATATAAAACCACTTGAACTTGTGGGGCGATGGCGGAATTGGTAGACGCGTCGGTCTTAGGAACCGATAGAGCAATCTGTGAAGGTTCGAGTCCTTTTCGCCCTACCATAAATATATTATGAAAGTTACTGTAGAAAATAAAAAGGGTCTTAATAAAGATATAAAGGTTTTCATCGATAAAAAGACTATGAACTCTTATATGGATGAGAAATATGAGGAAATTAAAGGCACTGTAAATCTAAAAGGTTTTAGACCAGGAAAAGTTCCTGTTGAGGTTTTAAAAAGACAATTTGGCAAAGCAGTCTTTAGTGAAGTTTTAGACAAAGTTTTAAAAGACTCAACCACAAAAGCTTTAGAAGAAAACAAAATAAAACCAGCGGGACAACCAAAGTTGGATCTCAAAACTTACGGTGAGGATAAAGATTTGGAATACGTCATATCTGTTACTGAGTTTCCTAAAGTTGAATTGAAATCTATAGAAAATATAAAGTTTGATGAATACGCTGTAAAAATCGACGAGAGCGAAACTGAAAAAAGAATAAAAGAGATTGCCAAAAATACACCAAGCTTCAAAGATACTTCACCTGAAGCAAAAGCAAAAGAAGGTGACTTAGTATCCTTTGATTATACAGCTACAGTTGATAAAAAATCATTCAAAGGAGGGGAAGGAAAAAATACTCAATTAACATTAGGAAAAGATTTATTCTTGAAAGGTTTTGACAAACAATTAGTAGGTGTAAAAAAAGATGATCAAATAATTGTTGAAGCTATTCTTCCTGAAAATTTTCCCGAAAAAGAGTTAGTAAATAAAAAAGCTAAATTTAACTGTAAAATATTGTCAGTAAAAATTTCAGAGGAAGTAAAAATCGATGACCAATTTGCCAAAAACTTGGGAGCAAAAGATTTAAAAGATTTAAAATCTTTAATATCAAAACAAATTAATGATGAATATAAGAATTCCTTAGATAGATTATCAAAAAACCAAATTCTTAAAGAATTAGAAAAATTCAAAGTTGATGAAATTCCACAAAATTTGGTTGATGAAGAAGTTAAAGCTCTCTCGCAAGGAATGTCAGATGATGACACAAAAAATAGTAAAAAAAACTTTGAGGAAATAGCCAAAAAAAGAATTAAAGTTGGATTAATATTAAACGAATTTGGTGAAAAGAATCAAATTAAAGTAACAGAGCAAGAATTACAGGCTGAAGTCCAAAAACAAATAAGAATGATGCCTGGTCAAGAAAAAATGGTAATGGATTTTTATCAAAAAAATCAATCAGCGCTTGCGAGCTTGAGAGGCACGGTATACGAAGAAAAAATTCTAAGTCTTGTTAAACAAAAGGCAAAACCAAACAAAAAGGAAGTTTCAAAAGATGAGGCTGAAAAAATATTAAAACAATCTCAGAATCAAGATCTAAATCTGGAAAGTGAGGTCGAAAAATATTCTAAGAAAAAAGTAGAAACTAAAAAAAAAGAAGTAAAAAAAACCACTCCAAAAACGAAGTCTCTTCCTAAAAAAACAAAAAAAGTTAGCAAAAAGTAATCTCAAGTTGTATAAGTATTACGAATCAACTTTATGAATAATAAACTGTCAGAACATATGAGTAGCTTAATCCCAATGGTTGTTGAGCAATCAAATAAAGGTGAGAGGGCTTATGATATTTATTCGCGGTTATTAAAAGAAAGAATTATTTTTTTGACGGGTCAAATTAATGATAATGTTGCTACACTTGTTACTGCTCAGTTATTATTTTTAGAGGCAGAAGATCCTAAAAAAGAAATTTTTTTGTATATTAATAGTCCAGGTGGACTGGTTACTGCAGGACTGGGTATTTACGATACCATGCAATATGTAAAACCTGATATTTCAACTTTATGTATTGGACAAGCAGCCTCGATGGGATCTTTTTTATTATCTGCAGGAACAAAAGGAAAAAGATTTTCACTTCCAAATTCGAGAATTATGGTTCACCAACCTTCAGCAGGCTTTCAAGGACAGGCCACTGATATTGAAATTCATGCAAATGAAGTTTTATCTTTAAAAAAAAGATTGAATGAAATTTATTCTATTCATACTGGCAAATCTGTAGATGAAATTAAAACCGCTTTAGAAAGAGATAATTTTATGACTGCAGACTCAGCCAAATCTTTCGGACTAATAGACTCAGTAGTAGAAAAAAGATCGTAGGACACTACATATAGGTTACAAAACCCAAAACTTGATTAATAGGAGTTATGTATAATAAGATAATTAAATCGATTCGTTTTAAATTTTATGAACACAAACAATAAAAATATTCTTTACTGCTCTTTCTGTGGCAAAAGCCAACATGAAGTTCGAAAATTAATTGCTGGTCCAACAGTTTTCATCTGTGACGAGTGTGTAGAACTTTGTATGGATATCATAAAAGAAGAAAGCAAAGATACATTTGTAAAACACCAAGATGGTTTACCATCACCAAAAGAAATTTGTACAGTACTAGATGATTATGTAATCGGACAATCTCACGCAAAAAAAGTTTTGTCAGTAGCTGTTCACAATCATTACAAAAGACTAAATTATGAAAATAAAACAAGTAAAAATGTAGAGCTCGCAAAGTCCAACATTCTTTTAGTTGGTCCAACTGGATGTGGAAAAACATTATTAGCACAAACGCTGGCAAGAATTTTAGATGTTCCATTTACAATGGCTGATGCAACAACTTTAACTGAAGCAGGTTATGTAGGAGAGGATGTAGAAAATATTATTTTAAAATTGCTACAAGCAGCAGACTATAATGTCGAAAAAGCTCAAAGAGGAATTGTATACATTGATGAGGTTGATAAAATAAGTAGGAAATCTGAAAATCCATCAATTACAAGAGATGTTTCGGGTGAAGGTGTTCAACAAGCTTTGTTGAAAATAATGGAGGGGACTATTGCAAGCGTACCTCCTCAAGGTGGCAGAAAACATCCTCAACAAGAATTCTTACAAGTAGATACAACAAATATTTTATTTATTTGTGGGGGAGCTTTTGCAGGATTAGATAAGATTATTTCTCAAAGAGATAAGGGAACATCAATTGGATTTGGCGCAGATGTAAAAAATATACAAGACAAAAAAACTGGTGAATGGATGAAAAATTTAGAGCCAGAGGATTTACTTAAATATGGATTAATACCTGAGTTTATAGGAAGGCTACCTATGATCGCGACTCTTGAGGATTTAGATGAAAAATCTTTAATCAAGATTTTACAAGAACCAAAAAATTCTTTAACAAAACAATATCAAGAATTATTTAAGTTGGACGGTGCAAAGTTAATATTTAAAGAATCTGCATTAAAAGAAATTGCAATTAAGGCAATCAGCAAAAAGACAGGAGCTAGAGGTTTAAGATCCATTTTAGAAAATATACTCCTTAAAACAATGTATGATTTACCGAGTCAAGAAAATATTGAGGAAGTAATAGTAGATTCATCTGCAGCTAAAGGTCTATCGCAGCCCATTATTGTCCACTCTAAAAAAGATAGTAAATCTAAAACAACCAAGACAACAGCGGCTTAATAACCCTAATAACTAGTAAAAAGGTATTGCAAAAAAAAATTTAATATCCATATTGGAATTATGGACATAAAAACTTCCCTACCGTTATTGCCATTAAGAGATATCGTTGTTTTTCCAAGCATGGTAATTCCTCTGTTTGTTGGCAGAGATAAATCGATTTCTGCTTTAAACGAAGTGATGAAAAAAGAAAAAAAAATAATCTTAGTAACTCAAAAAAACTCAGAAATCGATGATCCTAAAAAAACAGATATATTTACGTATGGATGTGAGGGAACTATTTTACAATTATTGAAACTTCCAGATGGAACTGTAAAAGTTTTAGTGGAAGGTTTTAGAAGGGTAAAAATAATTGATTTTAAAGATAACGAAAAATTTATTTCTTGTGATTTTACAGCTTATAACGATGTAATTGAAGGTGAAGAGGATTTATATCCATTAGCTGTAACAGCCATTAGACGAATGGAAAAGTTGACGTCTATAAATAAAAAGGTATCTAGCGAAACTATTAATACAATCAAAAAATTAAAGGATCCTTCTCAGATAGCAGATAATATTGCTTCTCACATCACAGCGACAATTTCAGAGAAACAACAAATTTTTGAAACTATTGATGTAAAGAAAAGATTGAATGCAATTATAAAAATAATGGAAAATGAAGCAAGTATTATTGGAGTTGAAAAAAGAATAAGAGGCAGAGTTAAAACTCAAATGGAAAAAACTCAAAGAGAGTATTACTTAAATGAACAGTTAAAGGCTATCCAAAAAGAGTTAGGCGAGATAGAGGACGGCAAAGACGAGAATACCAGTTTAAACAAAGCAATTCTTAAATCCAAAATGCCAAAAGATATTGAAAAGAAGTGTCTTCAGGAGTTAAAGAAATTAAAAAATATGAGTCCAATGTCAGCTGAAGCAACTGTTGTTAGAAATTATTTAGACTGGATGATAGATCTTCCATGGCATAAAAAAAGTGATGTAGCAATAGATTTAAAAAAAGCCCTAGAAGTTCTTGACAAGGATCATTTTGGTTTAGAAAAAGTTAAAGAAAGAATTATAGAGTTTTTGGCAGTCCAAAAAAGAATGGAAAAAATAAAAGGTCCAATTCTTTGTTTAGTTGGTCCTCCAGGTGTAGGAAAAACATCTTTAGGTAAATCAATTGCCAAAGCAACGAACAGAGAATTTGTGAGAATGTCAGTCGGCGGCATGAGAGATGAAGCAGAAATAAGAGGTCACAGAAGAACTTACATTGGTTCACTACCAGGTAAAATTATTCAAATGATGAAAAAAGCAGGAACAAAAAATCCACTTATTTTGTTAGATGAAATTGATAAAGTTGGCAACGACTATAGAGGTGATCCTTCATCAGCTTTATTAGAAGCTTTGGATCCGGAACAAAACACTACATTTAATGATCACTATCTTGAAGTTGATTATGATTTATCTGATGTAATGTTTGTGACAACAGCTAATACACTAAATATTCTGCCCCCATTGCTAGATAGAATGGAGGTAATAAGGTTAGCAGGTTATACAGAGGATGAAAAAATCAACATTGCTAACAAGTATCTTCTTCCAAAACAGATCAAAGATAACGGTGTAAAAGAAAAAGAGATGAATTTAAGTGATGATATTATTAAAGAAGTAATAAGAAGTTACACTAGGGAGTCTGGCGTAAGAAATCTTGAAAGGGAAATTTCTAAGATTGCGAGAAAAGTAGTCAAAAGAGTTGTCTCAGGAGAAAAAAAAGAAATAGATATCGATACAAAAAATTTACCAGATTTTTTAGGTGTACCTAAATTCAAATCTAGTGAATTAGAATCTGAAAGTAGAGTAGGTGTAGTTACAGGACTAGCTTGGACAGAATATGGTGGAGAGATTTTAAAAATAGAGACAGTCACAATGCCTGGTAAAGGTCGAATGCAAATCACTGGTAAACTTGGTGATGTTATGCAGGAATCAGTTAAGGCAGCAAAATCTTTTGTAAGATCAAAATGTTTGGAGTATGGGATTATTCCTCCATTATTTGAAAAAAAAGATTTTCATATTCATGTTCCTGAAGGGGCAACACCGAAAGATGGCCCCTCGGCTGGGATAGGTATGGTGACTTCAATAGTTTCATCAATTACCAATATTCCTGTGAGAAAAGATGTTGCAATGACTGGTGAAGTTACTTTAACTGGCCAGGTATTACAAATTGGTGGTTTAAAGGAAAAATTATTAGCGGCACATAGAGCTGGTATAAAAGAAGTATTAATACCGAAGGAAAATGAAAAAGATCTTGTTGATATACCAAAAAAGATCATAGACGCTATTAAAATTACTCCAGTCGAGTTTGCTGATGAAGTTCTAAAAATTGCTTTAACTAAAGAATTAAAAAAGACTGAGTGGGTTGAGGTTGATTTGTCTAAAAAAGATGATAAATCGCAAGCTAGTATTCAATAAGTATAGATTTCTTCTAATTTTTCTTTAATTATAATTATCTTTTTTTATCTAAGCTAATTTATTCACTAGAACTATATTCATATTTTAGGTAACCTATTTTAAATAAATAATAACTAGAGGGAAATAATATGAATAAATTAAGTAAAATAATCGTTGTATTGTTCTCATCTTTATTTTTAAGTTTTGCTGCAAATTCAGTAGAAGTAAAATTTGGACACGTCGGTAAACCAGGGTCTTTATTTTCTGCTTCTGTTGACGAATTTGCTAAACTTGCAAATAAAAGATTAGGAAACAAAGGTAAAGTAACTGTTTTTGGTTCTTCGCAACTTGGAAAAGATAAACAAGGAATGCAAAAACTAAAGTTAGGTACAGTTAATATGTGGTTACCTTCATCAGTAATGGCTTCAATTCATGATGAGTTTGGTGTTTTCGATATGCCTTTTATTATTAAAGACAGAAAGCACATGGCTAAAGTTGAAAAAAATGTTTTACCAGGAATGTTTAAAAATCTTGAAGATAAGACAGGATATAAAGTTATTGCTGTATGGGAAAATGGTTTTAGACATATAACAAATAATACTAGACCAATTAATACTCCAGGTGATTTAAAGGGAATTAAATTAAGAACTCCTAAATCAAAATGGAGAGTTAAAATGTTCCAATCATATGGTGCAAACCCAACTCCAATGTCATTTTCTGAAGTTTTCACTGCTTTAAAAACTGGTACAATGGATGGACAAGAAAATCCATATGCTCAAATAGCTAGTGCTAAATTTCAAGAAGTTCAAAAATACTTATCAATCACAGGTCACGTTTACACTCCTGCTTATGTAACGGTTCATAAGGATCACTGGAATAAACTTCCTGCAGATGTTCAAGATATTTTAGAAAAGGCTGCTAAAGATACACAGAAATTTGTATACAAAGAAGCTGCTAAACTTGAAAAATCTTTATTGAAAGTAATTAAAGACGCTGGTGTCCAAGTTAATGAAGCGGACAAAGGTGCTTTTATTGCAGCTAGTAAGGGGATCTATGATCAATTTGGATCAGAAGTTCCAACTGGTGGTGCTTTAGTTAAAAAAGTATCGTCTTTAGCAAAGTAATATAATTTAGTTAATCTAATCAGGCCCTCATCCAGAGGGCCTGAATATAATATGAAGCTACAAAATTTTATTAATTCGTACGAAAAAATACTCAAACTAATACTATTTATAATGATGGTGGCATTAGCAGTAACGGTTTTACTGGGAGTTACTTTTCGTTTTGCTGGAAGTGCTTTAGTCTGGTACGATGAAGTTGCTGCAGTCCAACTTGCATGGATTACTTATTATGGTTCAGCCTATGCTGCATTAAAAGGTTCCCATATAAGTGTCCCTAGTATTTTTAAAGCTTTTCCATTAGCTCTTAGAAAGTTTTTCTTTGTAGTTTCCAAGATTGTAGTTTACGGTTTTTTGATATTATTAGCATATTACGGTTACTTAGTTTTAACTTTGATAACAGGCGAAACGTTAGTAACATTGGAATGGGTTCCCCAGCCATTTGTGCAGTCCGTTATTCCGATTGCCTCATGTCTCTTTATTTTATCTGAAACACTTAGAATTCCAGAAGATTATAAAAATTTAGTTTTACAAAATACAGGTGAAGAACAAACAGGAGATATTTAATGATAATTCTGACAATGTTTATGGTTTTATTACTTCTGTTGTCCATAAATGTTCCTATTGCAATTGGTCTTGCGGTGACAACCATTATTGCAATGGTTATGAAAACGGGGACAAGTTTTTTAATTGATACTGCAATCGTAATGTTTGATGGATCAATGAAGTTTCCATTGATCGCAATTCCATTATTCATTCTAGCTGGATCCATTATGAATAGCGCAGGTATTTCAAGAAGACTAATAGCCTTTGCCTCTGCTCTTGTTGGATTTATTAAAGGGGGCTTGAGTATGATTAATATTGCAACCTCCATGTTTTTTGCTGAAATTTCTGGATCAGCTGTAGCAGATGTTGCTGCATTGGGCTCAATTTTAATTCCAGCAATGAAGAAAAAAGGATATCCAGGAGCGTTTGCTGCCGCTGTCACTTCGTCCTCAGCATCTCTCGCAATTATCATACCACCATCAATACCAATGATTGTTTACGCAGTTATGTCACAAAGTTCAGTTGTTCAATTATTTGTAGCTGGAATTATTCCAGGAGTAATTGGTGGATTTTTTTTAATGTTAGCTGCTTACGTAACAGCAAGAAGAAAAAACTTTCCTGTAGAGGAAACATTTAACATTCCGAATGTCAAAAAGACTGCAAAAGATGCAGCATTAGCATTTTTATTACCAGTGATTATCTTAGGAGGGATTTTTGGTGGAGTTGTAACTGCTACAGAAGGAGCTGGCTTAGCAGTGGTAGCATCGTTAGTAATTGGTTTTATATATAAAGAAATAGATTTTAAAAGATTATACGAGTCAGCTTGTGAGGGTGCGATACAAACAGCGTCAGTGATGTTATTGGTAGCAGCTTCAGTTTTATTAGGTGAATTTTTAACAATTGAACAAATTCCTCAGAAAGTAGCTGAGTCAATTATTGATTTTACAAATAATAAATATGCTGTTCTAGGAATATTAAATGTATTTTTATTAATAATTGGTTTCTTTTTGCATTCGGTAGCAGCAATCATTTTAACAGTCCCAATAGTTATGCCACTAGTTAATGCTGTAGGTATTGACCCTGTTCACTTTGGAATAATTGTAACTTTAAATTTAGCAATTGGACAACAAACGCCGCCAGTAGCAAGTGTATTAGTCACAGCTTGCTCTGTTGCCAAGGCAGATATTTGGGATGTTACAAGATCTAATATATCTTTTATATGTGTGTTATTAATATTATTACTTTTAGTAACTTATGTTCCAGCTATACCAATGACACTAGTTGAATATTTTTATAGGACTTAGATGAGTGATTTGATCAAACTAAATAAAATAAGTGACCATTTATCAGAGGTAATTATTAACAGACCTGAAAAGTTAAATGCTATGACTAAACCCATGTGGATTAAATTGGGTAAGATTTTTAAAAAGATATCAAAAGAAAAAAATTTGAGATGCATCATTATTCGAGGTGAGGGTGGCAAATCATTTTCACCTGGAAATGATATAGGTGAATTTAAAAAGGAAAGATCCTCATCTAAACTCGCTAAATCTTATGGAAAGTTTTTACATGGAACTTTAGGTGCAATTTTTAATTGTCCAATACCTACTATAGCAATGATTGAAGGAATTTGTGTAGGTGGTGGTTTAGAAATTGCTGCATGCTGTGATATTAGAATTTGTGGGAAAAGCTCTAGGTTTGGAATTCCAATTAAAAGACTTGGTTTAACTATGGCTGCAAAAGAACTAGAAGTACTTTTAAATGCAACTACTTATTCAACAGCTATGGAAATTTTGTTCGAGGGGAGGGTTTTTAGCGCTGAGGAAGCATTAGAAAAAAGATTAATTAATAGAGTTGTAAATGATGAGGATGTTAAAAAAGAAGCATATAAATCGGCTGAACTTATATGTGAGGGAGCACCCAAAGTTACTAGATGGCACAAGCAATTCGCGAGAAATATTTTAAAAGAAGGTAAAGTAACTGAAAAAATAAATAATTTAGGTTACAAATGTTATGATACTAAAGACTTCAAAATTGGTTATCAGTCTTTCTTAAAAAAAATAAAGCCAAAATTTAAAAATAAATAAATACTAAATGGCATCATCATTAAAAGGCGTTCGGGTTTTAGAGATGGCCCAAATTATGGCTGGCCCAACATGTGGTCTTTTATTAGCTGATCTTGGTGCGGAGGTTATAAAAATTGAGAAGACACCAGGAGGTGATGACACAAGAAATTTTCTTCCACCTGATGTAAATGGTGTATCAGCTGCTTATCTGATGATGAACAGAAACAAAAAAGGTATTGCCTTAAATTTAAAAGATAAGGAAGGTATTGAAATTTTTAAGACTATGGTCAAAAATTCTGATGTAGTTTTAGAGAATTTTAGAAAAGGAACATTGGAAAAATTAGGTATTGGTTATGATGTAATATCTAAAATTAATCCTAAAATTATTTTATGCGAAATTTCTGGTTATGGTAGAACAGGACCTTATGCAGATAAAGGTGGATTTGATTTAGTTGCCCAAGGAATGAGTGGCTTAATGAGTATAACAGGGGAGGACAAAAATAAACCACCGATGAAAGTCGGCGCACCTCTCACAGATATTACTGCTGGATTGCTTGCAGCAAGTGGTATTTTAGCAGCTTTAATTCATAGAGATAAAACAGGTGAAGGTCAAAAAGTAGATACATCTTTATATGAGGCAGGAATTGTACACACTTATTGGCAATCAGCTATTGCTGGTGCAACTGGTATATCTCCTGGTCCACTTGGATCTGCTCATCCTCTAACTGCTCCTTATCAGGCGTTTAAAACAAAGGATAAATGGATAACTGTGGGTGCCTCAAATCAAAATACATGGTTAATGTTATTAAAAGCAATTAATCGTGAAGATTTAAATGATAACGAAAAGTTTTCATCTAATGCAAGCAGAAAAAAGAATTTAAACGAGCTTGTAGAAATATTAAATGATGAGTTGATAAAAAAAGGATCCGAGGAATGGTTAAAAATTTTTGATGAAAATGGTTTACCTTGTGGACCTATTAATTCGATAACAGACATGTTTAAAGACCCACAAACCATCGAAAGAGAGATGATTATTGAGGTAAATAATAAAAAGGCTGGCACAAGTAAAGCTATTGGAATGCCAATCAAATTTTCAAAAAGCAAAACTGAAAAATCTAAAGGTGCTCCAGATCTAGGTGAGCATACAAGAGCAATAATGAAAAATTTTGGTTATAAAGATGAACAGATAGATGAATTTTATAATAGGAAAATAATACTTTAGTTTACTGTTTCAAAAATCTTAAATAATAATTCTGAAACATGCTTACCTTTTTTATCTGATAAATCAGAAATTTGATGTCTACAACTAGTACCATTTGCAACTATAAAATCATTTTCATTACTACCATTAATCGCAGGTATTAAAGAAAGATTAGCCATTTTTTTTGAAGTTTCATAAGTTTTACTATCATATCCAAAAGACCCTGCCATTCCACAACAGCTCGAGTCAATCATTTCATTGTTAATATTTAATTCAGATAAAAGATTTTTAAGTCCTTTCATTCTATCTTGAGATTTTTGATGACAATGTCCATGAATTAAAACATTTTGATTAAATTTATTTGATTGAATATCTTTATCTTTTTTAATTTGTTCTAAAATAAATTCTTCAAGTAGATAGAATTTATTATTTATTTTATCCCTATTCTCTACACCTTTCAGTGATTGATACTCGTCACTAAAAGTCAACAAACATGATGGTTCAATTCCCACAATCGGTAAATCGAAATAATTATTTCTAATTATATAATTATTAAACCTATTTAGTTCCTCAGCAGCCTTATCTAATTGACCATAAGAAATATACGTTCTGCCACAACAAAGAGGTCTTTTTAATTTATCATCACCAAAACTTGGAATTATCGCTTGATAACCAAATTTGTTTAACACTTTAATTGTGTAGACTAAATTTTCATTTTCAAAATTAATATTGAATGTATCAGCGAACAAAATAACCTTATTTTCTGAAATTTCTTGATTTTGATAAATATCTTTTAAAGCTTTTTGATTTTGAACCTCAGGTAGACTTCTTTCAGTTGCAAAACCAAATTTTCTAATAATATTAGATACAAGTGGATAATTCTTAATCTTATTGATTATTGGATTCACAATTTTATATAACCAAATTAGTTTTGGCATATCTGAGATAATTCTATCTTTTATTCTCATGCTAAATTTTTTGTAGTAATGTGATAAAAATTCACTTTTCATTTTAGCCATATCAACAGACATTGGACACTCTCTTTGACAAGCTTTACAACTTACACAGAGCTCCATTGTTTCATACATCTCTTTTGATGCAAAAGATCCCTCAGGCAACTGATTAGACAGTGCTAGTCTAAGAGTATTTGCTCTTCCTCTAACTAAATCTTTTTCTTCTTTTGTAACTCTATATGAGGGACACATTACACCTGAGTCTAATTTTCTACATGCACCATTATTATTACACATTTCAATAGCATCAGAAAATTGACCCCAATTGGACCAATCATAATGTGTGCTTATATTCTCTGTTTGATAATCTGATTTGTACCTCATCAATGATCTATCATTTGATTTAAAAGGCCTAACAATTTTACCCGGATTTAATAAATTTTTATTATCAAAAGTATCTTTAATTTCCTCAAATGCATTAGTAATACTTTTTCCAAACATCATTTCGTGGAATTCTGATCTAACTATGCCATCCCCATGTTCACCAGAATGAGAACCTTTATAATCCTTTACCATTTCAAAAGCCTCTTCAGAAATAGATCTCATATTTTTAATGTCCTGATCAGACTTCATGTTCAAAACTGGTCTCACGTGAAGTGTTCCTACCGATGCATGAGCATAAAACATTCCACTAGTATTATATTTTTTGAATATTTCATTTAATCTTGATGTGTATTCTGCTAAGTGATCTAAGGATACCGCACAATCCTCAATAAATGCTACTGGCTTTTTATCACCCTTCATTGACATTAAGATATTTAATCCAGCTTTTCTAATTTCAAAAACTTCTTTTTGTTCAGATAGGTCAGTAAAATATGAAAATTGATTTTTCTTATTTTGATTTAAAACTAAATATTCAAGATCCTTTATCTTTTTTTCATAAACACTTTTGTCAGCATCTATAAATTCAACCATTAAAACAGCTGCTGGATTACCCTTAATGTATTTCTTAATTCCACCTGCGTAAATTGGAATTTCTTTTGCTAGATTTAATAAATTTTGATCCATTAATTCAACACAAGTAGGTTTTAATTTTACAATCTCTTTTGTTAACTCCATTGCTTGGTGAAAATTATCAAAATAACACACACCTAATATTTTATTTTTAGGAATATCAGATAATTTTAATTTTATTTTATTAAAAAGAGATAACGTTCCCTCTGAACCAACTAAAAGATGAGATGAATTAAATCCCTTTGGATTAATCAAGTCGATATTGTATCCACCAACTCTTCTTTGAGTAGTTGGCCAATTATTATTAATATCTTTGTTTACTTTTTGTCTTAAGTGTAAAAACTTATCAATAATTTTATAAAAGCGATCTTGGTTATTAGTTGTTGTAAGATAATTTTTATTAATTTCATTAAATGTATGTAAAGAACCATCATCTAAAATAGCTTCAATTGCCAACACATTATGAACCATGTTTCCATAATACAAAGATCTTGATCCACACGAATTATTTGCTGACATACCTCCAATAGTTGCTCTGCTACTTGTAGATACATCTACTGGAAACCACAAACCATAGGGTTTTAAATACGAATTTAAATGATCCAATACAACACCAGGCTGAACCCATACATATTTTTCTTCAACATTAAGTTCTAAAATTTTATTTTGGTGCTTTGAATAATCCAGGACTAAACTTTCACCTACAGTCTGACCACATTGTGAACTACCACCGCCTCTAGCCAATAAAGGAATAGAATTTTTTTGAGAATAGTCCATTATATTTAGAACATCATTAGTATCCTTTGGCAGAACCACCCCAAGAGGTTTAATCTGGTAAACGGATGCATCAGTGCTGTATCTTCCTCGTGAAAATTCATCAAACAAAGTTTTACCTTCAACTTTGTTACTTATTTCTTTACCAATTTTTTGTAATTGTTCTTGATTAAACCGCATAAATTAAAATTAGAGGTTTATTTGTTTTTGTAAACTAATTTACCGAACTTTTTTAACGCGGTTTCAGAAATTTTTAATCCTAAACCAGGATTTTCATTTAAATATATCCATCCATTACTCATTTTATGTGGATTATTAAACAATTCTGCTTGAAGTGGATCTCTTTCATCATCGAATGACTCAACAATTCTCCCTGATGGTGATGATGCAACTAAAGGAGCGTGAATATAACAATCATGGTGTGGGGCAATATCTAAATGATTTAACTCACATAAAGCAGATAGTTTTTTACCATTAGTGAAACCTCCAAACATTGTACAATCAAATTGTAAAATTTGGATTGCATTTTCTTCCACCATAGATCTACATCCATAAATTGTAATTTCACTTTCTCCACCAGATAAGGGAATTTTTGTTTGTTGTGATAAAAGTTTTAAATTTCTTCTATCATCTTCCCATCTTACTGGCTCTTCTATCCAAGTTGGATTAAATCTCTCAAATTCCTTTACTCCCTCAATAGCTGTCTTTAGGTCCCATGCTCTGTTAACATCAATCATTAAGTCTTTATCATTACCAATTTCTTGACGAATTATTTCTAATCTTTTTGCGTCTTCTTTAATACTTAATCCACCCACTTTAACTTTAAAACTCTGATGTCCAATTTTAATTAATTTTTGTAATTCTTCCCTAAGTTCATTTTCGTCTTTACCATCTCTGTAATAAGCACATGTAACATATACAGGGATCTTATTTCTGTATCCCCCAAATAATTTATATAAGGGAACTTTAGAGGCTTTACCTATCAGATCCCAGCAAGCAATATCTAAAGCTGCAGAAATTCTGATTAAAGATTCTCTGCTCCAACCTTTTTCATTGCTTAGACGCGTGTCTGTTAGTTTAAAAATTTTCTCATATAATTTTTCTGGACAAAAGGGATCCTCACCAATTATCAAATCTTGTAATCCATTTGAGAAAGGTTTAATTATAGGTTTTATATCAGTGTAACTAGTAGCCAAACCAAATCCTGAATTACCATCTTTATTTTTAATTTTGATTAATAATTCATTGGCTGTTGGTACTATAAAATGACTGACCCAATGAGGCTTAACTTCTTTAGGATTATTTAAAACATAAACCTCTAAGCTATCGATTAAATTACTACTTTTTGTCATACATAATAAGTTTGATTATATAATTTCTTTAGCATATACAGCAGAATGGCAATTTCAAATAATATAAGACCTGGTCGTCACTTTCTTCAAATACCAGGACCTACAAATGTACCTGATAGAGTTTTAAGAGCCATGGACTATCCAACAATAGATCATAGAGGACCTGATTTTGCGGAATTAGGCTTAAGAGTTTTAGATAGAATTAAATTAATTTTCAAAACTTCTGAACCTGTAATTATTTTTCCAGCCTCTGGTACAGGTGCTTGGGAAGCAGCAATTGTAAATACTTTGAGTGCAGGTGATAAAATTTTAATGTTCGAGACAGGTCACTTTTCAACTCTTTGGTGGGATATTGCCCAAAAATTTAAAATTGATGTTGATTTTGTAAAAGGTGATTGGAGAACAGGTGTTGATCCAAATATTGTTGAACAAAAATTAAAAGGAGACAAAGAAAATAAGATAAAAGCAGTGTGCGCTGTTCACAATGAAACTTCCACTGGTGTTACAAGTAGAATTGGTGAAATTAGAAAAGCCATGGACAATGCTAAACATCCAGCATTATTATTTGTTGATACTATATCATCACTTGGATCAATTGATTATAGACATGAGGAATGGAAAGTAGACGTAACAGTTGGAGGGTCACAAAAAGGTTTATTGTTGCCACCAGGATTATCCTTTAATGCAATAAGTTCGAAAGCATTAAAAGCTTATAAAACATCAGAATTACCAAAATCTTACTGGGATTGGGGACCAATGTTAGAGAATAATAAAAAAGGTTATTTCCCATATACACCAGCCACAAATTTATTTTATGGATTAGATGAGGCAATTAATATGTTAACAGAAGAGGGTTTAGAAAATGTCTTTATAAGACATAAAAGATTTGCTGAGGCTACTAGAGTTGCAGTTAATGCTTGGGGTCTAGAGATACTTTGTAAAAACCCAGACGAATATTCTGACTCTTTAACAGCTGTGATAGTTCCAGATGGACATGATGCAGACTCTTTGAGAAAAATAATTTTAGATCATTACAACATGTCTTTAGGAACAGGTTTAGCTAAAGTTGCTGGTAAAATTTTTAGAATTGGACATTTGGGAGATTTTAATGAATTGATGTTAGCTGGAACTTTAGCTGGTGTTGAAATGGGTTTGATGAAATCAAAGATACCATATAAAAAAGGTGGTATACTCAAAGCTCTTGATTATCTCTGCTAGACAAATAAAAAAAAATTAGAAAAATTTATGTTCTATAATTTATCTAATTACATTATCAGTATATCGATATATTTTGTAGAGTTAGGACCTAAATTATTTATGATTTTCTCAATTTCAGTTGAAGGTCTTTTTTTTGGATTTTTTTCAGATAAAACGTAAAAATAAGAGTATTTTTTTATTATATTTATTAAAATTTGAAAAGAGTTGGCTCTAGTTAAACCGTATGGCCACACCTCTAGAACAATAGGTATTTTTTTTTCGATAATTTTGGAACCACCTTGAAGAACAATACCTTCGTATCCCTGAACGTCCATATAAATTAAGTTTTTTTTTTTATCGAAAAAATTTACAAATGAATCTAATGTTTTTGTAACAACTTTTATTTTCCTTCTTTTAGACTCTGAAAAAACTCCTTCGGTATTACTCACAGAGATCCTATGGTCTGCAAAATTGTATTCGGACAACTCAAGCTCGAGTTCTTTTTCATTTACATTAGAAATAGCGTTGCAATAATGTAAAATTTTATCTTGAAGATTGTTAATATAGATATTTGACACTAAATTTCTATAGTTTTGTGGATCAGGTTCAACCGCAATAGATTTATTAGCATAATTCCGATTTACTGCAGGAATACATATTGAGCCAATATTTGCTCCAATATTTACAAGTAAATCTATTGGACTCGTAGTTGAGTCTGGATAACAAATTTTTATAGCAGTCTCAAATTTTGAAAAATCATATGTGCCATTGATATATAAAAATTTAGATAGAACTTTATCATCGGAATTAAGAATATATTTTTCTTTATCAGTGTTTAAAATTAGAAGTTTTTTTTTTAAAGACTCAAAATAAATATATCTTGAAATTGGGTTATTGAATAAAAAAGACGATAATTTTAAAATCAAAATTAAAGGAAATAAAAATATATTTATAATTTTGATAACTAATAACTTATTTTTACTATCTAAATTATCATGTAGATAATTATAAATTTTATCTAATAAAGTAGTAAGCATCTCAATTTAGTATATATATTTTAACTTTTATTTCACTAAATGATTATTGTTTAACTAGTAATAATAATTATATAATTAAAGATAAGTATCTTAATTTTTTTTACCCACTACAAGTAAAGTTCGTTTAAAGAAAGATGAATTGTTCTTGTTTTTATTGAAAATCTAATAGTTGATAGAAAATAAAAATGAGATATACAAATATTGGTTTTTTGGTTAAATTTATCTAAGGGCGGTTAGCTCAGTTGGTAGAGCATCTCGTTTACACCGAGGGGGTCAAAGGTTCGAGTCCTTTACTGCCCACCAAAAGAATCAAAAGTGGGGGTGTAGCTCAGTTGGTTAGAGCGATCGCCTGTCACGCGATAGGTCGAGGGTTCGAGTCCCTTCACTCCCGCCACTTTACAAGATTACAAGTGATAATCATTATCAAATATGCTGTATATTTTGAATAATGTGACCTAACACCACTTCATCTAGCTATAAAAAATGATATATATTCCACCATGACTGCGGAATTTTTAAAAGATTATTTACCTATAATATTGTTCCTAATTATAGCATTAGGATTGAGCTGTGCGTTTATTGTAATCAATTTTATCTTATCTCCAAAAAATCCAGATCCCGAAAAGTTATCGGCATATGAGTGTGGATTTGAGCCATTTCAAGATTCCAGAATGGAATTTGATGTTCGATTTTATTTAGTAGCAATACTTTTTATAATTTTTGATCTTGAAATAGCATTTTTATTTCCGTGGGCAATTTCGTTAGGGAATATTGGAATTTTAGGTTTTACCTCAATGATGATTTTCTTATTCATACTTACTATTGGATTTATTTATGAATGGAAAAAAGGTGCTTTAGACTGGGAATAAAATTTTTTAAATGAATAATAAGATAGATCAAGTTCCTGTAGAGTTTAAACAACTAGCTGAGGATTTCAGTAAGAACGGATTTATTACTACATCGTTAGATAACTTAATAAATTGGTCAAGATCAGGATCATTACACTGGATGACTTTTGGCCTTGCTTGTTGTGCAGTTGAGATGATGCAAACTGCTATGCCTAGATATGATTTAGAAAGATTTGGTGCTGCACCACGTGGTTCACCAAGACAATCTGATGTAATGATTGTTGCTGGTACTTTAACTAATAAAATGGCACCAGCTCTAAGAAAAGTTTATGATCAAATGCCCGAGCCTAGATATGTTATATCTATGGGTAGTTGTGCTAATGGCGGTGGCTACTATCATTATTCTTATTCGGTTGTGAGAGGTTGTGATCGTATTGTTCCAGTTGATATCTATGTACCTGGATGTCCACCTTCTGCTGAGGCTTTATTATATGGAATTATGCAATTACAAAAAAAAATAAGAAACAAAGGATCTTTAACTAGATAATATGAATAATTTAAGTGATTTAGAAAAAAAAATTAATTCAGAACTTGGAACTAAAATAAATACTTCTGAAATTAAACATAATCAAATCTACCTTAAGATAGATAGTGAGGATTTAATTGATGTTGTTCTATTCGTTAAAACTAATAAAGATACAAAATTTAGACAACTTATAGATATTACAGTAGTTGATTATCCTGAAATGTCCAAAAGATTTAAAATTGTATATTTATTTCTAAGTCACGAGTTTAATCAAAGAATGATTTTAAGCTACGACATAAGTGAAAATGAGGTTATTTCATCATTAACTTCAATTTTTCCATCAGCTAATTGGATGGAAAGAGAAGTTTTTGATATGTATGGAGTGAGTTTCAAAGATCATCCAGACTTAAGAAGAATTTTAACGGATTATGGTTTTGAGGGTCATCCATTAAGAAAAGATTTTCCTTTAACTGGTCATACTGAAGTTAGGTACAGTGAAGATCAAAAAAGAGTAGTTAACGAACCAGTGAAACTAGAACAAAATTATAGAAACTTTGACTATGAAAGTCCGTGGGAGGGTACAAAATACATTAAAGAATTAACAGATAGTAATGACAAAAAAAATTAAAAACCTAAATTTAAATTTTGGACCTCAACATCCAGCAGCTCACGGGGTTCTTAGACTTATATTAGAATTAGATGGTGAAGTTGTTGAAAAAGCAGATCCACATATTGGCTTATTACACCGTGGTACTGAAAAATTAATAGAAAATAAAACCTATATGCAAGCAGTCCCGTATTTCGATCGACTAGATTATGTAGCCCCAATGAACCAGGAACATGCTTTCGCTTTGGCAGTTGAAAAAATTTTAGACATTGATGTTCCAATTAGAGCCCAATTTATAAGAGTGTTGTTTTGTGAAATTGGAAGAATTTTAAGTCATATTTTAAATGTTACAACACAAGCATTGGATGTTGGAGCTTTAACTCCATCATTATGGGGTTTTGAAGAAAGAGAGACTTTAATGACTTTTTATGAGAGAGCATCTGGATCAAGATTGCATGCAAATTATTTTAGAGCAGGCGGTGTACATCAAGATTTACCAGCAGGTTTAGAAACAGATATTGCAAAGTTTTGTGAAACTTTTCCAAAAATAATAAATGATTTAGAAAACTTACTAACTGATAATAGAATATTCAAACAAAGAAATGTGGACATTGGTATAGTTACGAAAGAAGATGCCCTCGATTATTCTTTTAGTGGTGTTATGATTAGAGGCTCTGGTGTTCCATGGGATTTAAGGAAATCACAACCATACGATTGTTATGATCAACTTGAATTTAAAATACCAATAGGAAAAAATGGAGACTGTTATGATAGATATTTATGTAGGATAGAGGAAATGAAAGAGAGTGTAAAAATTATTAAACAATGTTTATCAAAAATGGAAAAAGGTCCAGTTAAAACTTTTGATGGAAAGATAACCCCACCATCTAAAAAGGAAATTAAACAATCAATGGAAGCTTTAATACATCACTTTAAATTATTTACAGAGGGGTATCGTGTACCAAAAGATGAAATTTACACAGCGGTTGAAGCACCTAAAGGGGAATTTGGCGTTTATTTAATATCTGATGGATCAAGTAAACCTTATAAATGCAAAATTAGAGCTCCAGGATTTTCACATTTACAATCAATGGACTACTTAATTAAAGGACATATGCTAGCTGATGTTCCTGCAGTGCTTGGTTCTCTGGATATAGTTTTTGGTGAGGTTGACAGATGAGTTTAAAAAGACCAGCAAAAGATCAACCAGAAGATTTTAAATTTAATTCATCCTCTTTAGATGCTGCAAATAAAATTATTTCAAGATATCCAAATGGCAAACAACAAAGTGCGGTAATGGCATTATTATATTTAGCTCAAAAGCAAAATAATAATTGGATTCCTTTAGCGGCGATGAAGTATATTGCTAAATTTTTAAATATGCCTTACATTAAGGTTTATGAGGTAGCAACTTTTTATAGTATGTTCAACTTATCACCTGTTGGAAAATATTTTATACAAGTTTGCACTACAACACCATGTATGATTAGAGGAGCTAGTAAATTAGTTGAGGCTTGTAAGGAAAAAATTTCAGAAAACGAGTCTGAACTGTCACCAGATAAAAACTGTTCATGGATGGAAGTAGAATGCTTAGGTGCTTGCGTTACTGCTCCAATGATGCAAATTAATGATGATTATTATGAAGATTTAGATAAAGAAAAAACTTTAGAAATTTTAAATAAAATTTTAAATGACGAGTCTCCTAAACCGGGTTCATATAGGGGGAGAATTAATAATGAACCTGAAAATGGAAGAAAAACACTAATGGAATTAAAAAATGCTTAAAGATCAAGATAGAATTTTTCAAAATTTATATAATGATTTGGGTTCAGATTTAACTTCTTCTCAAAAAAGAGGTGATTGGGTAAATACAAAAGAAATTACTGAAAAAGGTAGAGATTGGATAATAAATGAAATTAAAAATTCACAACTTAGAGGAAGAGGCGGAGCAGGTTTTCCTACTGGTCTTAAATGGTCATTTGCGCCTAAAGAAGTTGGCTCTAGACCTCACTACCTAGTTATTAATGGTGATGAGTCAGAACCAGGTACTTGTAAAGATAGAGATATATTAAGGTTTGAACCACACAAATTAATTGAGGGTTGTCTAATAGCTTCATATGCAATTCAAGCACATGTTTGTTATATTTATATAAGAGGTGAGTATTTTGTTGATGGACAAAAACTTCAAGCTGCAATTGATGAAGCTTATGAAAAAAAATTAATTGGAAAGAATGCCGCTGGAACAGGATGGGACTTAGATATCTATATACACTATGGTGCAGGAGCTTATATTTGTGGAGAGGAGACAGCATTACTTGAAAGTATTGAGGGTAATAAAGGTCAACCAAGATTAAAACCACCTTTTCCAGCATTGATTGGTTTGTATGGATGTCCAACAATAATTAATAATGTTGAGACTATTGCTGTTGTACCAACAATTTTGAGAAGAGGTGGTAAATGGTTTGCATCCTTAGGACGAGAGAAAAACACTGGCACTAAAATATTTTGTATATCTGGAAATGTAAATAATCCATGTAATGTTGAGGAGGAAATGAATATATCTTTAAAAGAATTAATCGAGGTTCATGCAGGAGGTGTCATAGGTGGTTGGGATAATTTACAAGCCGTTATACCTGGTGGATCCTCAATGCCACTTATTCCAAAAGAAAAATGTGAAACATTGACTATGGATTTTGACTCTTTAGCTGCTGAAAAAAGTGGGCTAGGTACAGCTGGAGTAGTTGTAATAAATAAAGATCAAGACATTATTAAATGTATGGCGAGAATTGCTCGTTTCTATAAACATGAAAGCTGTGGTCAATGTACACCTTGTAGAGAAGGTTCAGGATGGATGTGGAGAATGCTTGAGAGAATGGCTAAAGGAGAGGCTTCAAAAGATGAAATTGACATGCTGGGTGATGTAACAAAACAAATTGAGGGTCACACAATCTGTGCATTTGGTGAGGGATCATCTTGGCCTGTTCAAGGTCTATTAAGACATTTTAAAGACGAAATTAAAAAAAGAAATAATTTCGATCCAATCGTAAAAGAAACTCAAAATATTCCTTACCTAGTGGATCAACACTTATTAGATAATAATGCTTAAACTAAAAGTAAATGATGTAGAAGTTGAAGTCGAGGAGGGCTTAACTGTTTTACAAGCTTGTGAAAAAGCTGGAGTAGAAATACCAAGATTTTGCTATCATGAAAAACTATCAATAGCAGGAAATTGCAGAATGTGTCTTGTTGAAATGGAAAAATCTCCAAAACCTATAGCTTCTTGTGCGATGCCTGCTGCTGAGGGAATGGTAATAAAAACAAACACACCTAATATAGAGAAATCTAGGAAGGGTGTAATGGAATTTTTATTAGCCAACCATCCTTTAGATTGTCCTGTTTGTGATCAAGGTGGTGAATGCGATCTTCAAGATCAATCTATGTTTTATGGAATTGATAAATCTCGATTTAAAGAAAATAAAAGAGCAGTGCCTGATAAAAATATGGGTCCACTAATTAAGACCCAAATGACCAGATGCATCCATTGCACCAGATGTATTAGATTTGCAACAGAAATTGCTGGTGTGCCAGAACTTGGAGCAATAGGTAGAGGTGAAGATATGCAAATCACAACATATCTAGAAAAATCAATACAGTCAGAATTGTCAGGAAATGTAATAGATCTTTGTCCTGTAGGAGCTCTTACCTCAAAACCGTATGTATTTGAAGCAAGACCTTGGGAGTTAAAAAAAACAGAAACTATAGATGTAATGGATGCTGTTGGATCTAACATAAGAGTAGACACATATGACTGGGAAGTAAAAAGAGTATTACCAATAATCAACGAAGATATAAATGAGGAATGGATATCAGACAAAACAAGATATGCTTGCGACGGTTTATTAAGTCAAAGACTTGACATACCATATATCAAATATAACAATAAATTCGAAAAGCCTCATGGGATGAAGTTTTTAAAATTATAAAATCAAAAATACAAAATACTGATAAAGATAAAATAGCTGGATTTGTGGGCGATTTGATAAACATGGAGGCCAGCTACATATTTAAAGAATTTTTAGAGAGAACTATTGATACGAAGAATTATGAGTCTAGATCATCTGATTTATTTGTTGATAGTTCTAAAAGAGAAAATTATTTATTCAATTCAACTATTAATGGTATTGAGGAGTCGGATTTAATTCTATTAATTGGAACAAATCCAAGGTTTGAAGCTACCATGTTAAATGCAAGAATTCGAAAAGCTTACCTAAAAAATAAAGTCAAAATTGTCTCTTTAAGTGATATAGGTGATCTAACCTATCCTTATCAAAGCCTTGATGGAAAAACCCAAACAGTTCAAAATATTTTTGAAAATAAACATGAACTTTCAAAATATATTATTGAGGCTCAAAAACCAATGATCATATTTGGAGAGTCTTTTTTAAAATCTAAATCAGCAGAATTTTTATTTAGTTCTCTAAAAAATTTTTTATTAAGCAATAATAAATTTACTGATGACTGGAGTCCTTTAAATTTTTTACCTTCTGATGCAGCTACAGTTGGATGTTTAGATCTTGATATAATCGGCAAAAAAAACGAGTTAATAAAGAATCTAAATGAAAATAAATTTGATTTAGTTTTCTTAATGGGACAAGATAATCTTAAATTTAA
>CABZDW010000008.1 GCA_902524545.1 uncultured Pelagibacteraceae bacterium | reverse complement strand
CAGTAGGTGAGGGAGCAAATCTAGTTGCCACTTTTTTCATTAAAATGGTTTAGACTATTTTTTTAGAAGTTTCTATATAAAGATACTAATACACCTTGAACTTTTACTCTATCAGGGCCAAATATTTTAGTTTCGTAATTTTTATTGGCACTTTCTAACGCAACAACTTTACCTTTTTTTCTAATTCTTTTTAACATTGCTTCATGTTCATCAATTAGGGCAACAACAATTTTTCCATTATCAGCTGTATCTGTTCTTTTAATGATAACTGTATCGCCTTCGTGAATTCCAGCTTCAATCATTGAGTCCCCTTGAACTTTCAAACCAAAATAATCTCCATTTTTCTCTAAATTGCTTGGTAAAGGTATTCTTGAAACTTCATTTTGAATAGCTTCAACAGGTGTCCCCGCAGCAATTTTTCCTAAAACTGGCACCTCAGCATCATCTGAGGATAAATTTTCCTCATCTAAACCACCTTTGATCACACTTGGTGAAAAACTATTATAAATATCATTTGCAGAAGCCGTTTCTGGCAATTTAATTACTTCTAAAGCTCTAGCTTTATGAGCAAGTCTTTTAATAAAACCTCTTTCCTCTAAAGCACTTATAAGTCTATGAATTCCTGACTTAGATTTAAGGTTTAAAGAAGCTTTCATTTCCTCATAAGATGGAGAAACACCAGAACTTCTCAATTTCTTGTTGATAAATAAAAGCAGGTTTTTTTGTTTTTTTGTTAGCATAAGAACAAATATCGTACAAAATCTGTTCTACAAAAGTTCTCTTCAATTCACAATAGTAAAAAAAGTCAATAAAATAGGGAACTATTTGATTAAATAACGGTGAAAATGGAATTATTTTCCAAATTTTTCAAAAGTGATTCACCAATTAGAAAAGTTTTAATAGAGGTTTTATTTGAGAGTTCTAATAGTTCTTCTTTTGATTTTATTCCACTCTCAGAAATTAAAGGACCTTTATGATTAACTAGAACATCATGAATATCAAAAGTTGTATTTATATCAGTTTTAAGAGTTTTTAAGTTCCTATTATTGATTCCAATTAATGCTTCTTTAAATTTTAAAGCTTGTTTTGCTTCCTCAACTGTATGCACCTCAACTATCACAGACATATTTAATTTAAGTGCTTCTTCATATAACTCATTCGCAAGGCTTTCACTTACACCAGCTAATATAATTAATATTGCATCTGCTCCATGACTTTTTGCTAATGGAATTTGAAATTTATCTACAAAGAAATCCTTACAAAGAATTGGTAAATCAATATTTTGTTTAATTTGACTTATATGTGTTAAATCTCCTAAAAAAAAATCTTCCTCAGTCAAAACCGATAAACAAGTAGCATTATTATCATGATATATACTAGCTATTTTAACAGGGTCATAATCATCTATGATTACACCTGCAGAAGGACTTGCTTTTTTGATCTCAGCAATAATAGAAAATTTATTTTCTTTAATATTTTTTTCAATATTTTCTTTAAAATTAATAAAAGTTTTATTTTTCTCTATTAACTCATTTAATGAGTCTATTGAAATATTTTTTTTAGAATCTTCAATCTTTTCTATTTTCTTTTTAATTATTTTTTCAAGAATATTTTCAGGCATTTTGAATTATTTCCAAATGTTCGATAACTTTATTAGATAAAATATGCTCTCTTGCATTTTTATACGCTTCTGTAAACTCTTTATGGTTTTCATTTACAATTAATCCAGCTGCAGCATTTAGACATACTGCTTTGGAAAAATCATTATCCTCACCTTTAAATATGTTAATCATTTTTTCTGCATTGAATTTTGCATCATCTCCAACAAGATTTTCAAATTTATCTGCATTAATCTTTAATTCCTTTGGATCAATAATAATTTCAGAAATTTTATTATCTTTTAATTGAATAACATTTGTTTTAGCATACGGCGAAATTTCATCTAAGCCATCCTCGCTATTTACAATCCATGCAAATTTTATGTCTAAGTTATTTAAAGCATTTGCAAATATTCTTAAAAGTTTTTTATCAAAGACACCAACTACCTGTCTTTTTACTAAAGCAGGGCTACTTAACGGTCCGATCATATTAAATATTGTTCTCTTTCCAATTTTTTTTCTCGTTGGACCAACAAACCTCATAGCACTATGATAATTAGGAGCAAACATGAAACCAAAATTATTTTTATTTATTTGATCTTCTATTTCTTTTGGTTCCAAATTTATTTTTATTTTCAAAGCCTCTAATACATCACCTGATCCACACTTAGATGATACAGCTTTATTCCCATGTTTAGCCACTTTAACGTTCATACTAGCAAGTAATAGTGCAGATGCTGTAGATATATTAAGTGTATTCATTCCATCTCCACCAGTACCACATGTATCAACACAATTTTCTACATTTACTCTTTTAGACTTATTTCTAAGTACGTAGACACCACCCGCTATTTCACCTGAAGACTCACCCTTAGCAGATAAAAGCGTCAAAAAATCAAATATATCCTGCTCATTTGCTCTACCGTCCATTAATAATTCAAAAGCTGCCTTGCTTTCTTCAAAAGTTAGGTCTCTTTTATTTTTAATTTTGTCTATAAATTGTTTCATTGATTTTAGATTTTAATAAAATTTTTTAAAATTTTAATACCTAATTTAGTTTTAATACTTTCAGGGTGAAATTGCACTCCATGAACATCATAATTTTTATGTTGAACAGCCATAATCAAACCATCTTCACTCTCAGCCGTGATTTCAAGATGTTTTGATAGTGATTTTTTGTCAATAATTAAGCTGTGATACCGTGTTGCTTCAAATGATTTTGGAAGATTTTTTAAAATTCCTAATTTTTTTGAGATTATTTTACTTGTTTTACCATGCATTAGTCTTTTAGCTTGAACAATTTTAGAACCAAATACTTGTCCTATTATTTGATGTCCAAGACAAACCCCAAGTATTGGAATTTTTTTATATAAAGATTTGACTATTTTTAAACAATTACCTGATTGATTAGGATTACCTGGGCCTGGGGAAATTACAATTTTATTATATCTTCTTTTTAATATCTGATTGGATGTAATTTGATCGTTTCTAATTACATCTACATGAACTTTTAATGAAGATATGTAGTGATAAAGATTAAAAGTGAAACTATCGTAATTATCTATTAGAATTATTTTTTTCATTTTAAAGCATTAATTAAGGCTTTTGCCTTATTAACAGTTTCCTCATATTCTTTTAAAGGTTTGCTATCTGCAACAATTCCAGCTCCAGCCTGAACATAAAATTTATCTTTTTTAGCTACAGCTGTTCTTAAGGCTATGCATGTATCAAATTCTCCGTTTGCTGAAAAATAACCTATACCACCAGCATAAACTTTTCTCTTTGTTGTTTCTAATTCGTCAATTATTTCCATAGCTCTAATTTTTGGAGCACCAGAAACAGTTCCTGCAGGGAAACCAGCTAGAAGTGATTTAAACTTTGAAAATTTCTTATTATATTCACCAATGACATTGGATACTATATGCATTACATGAGAATATCTCTCAATAATAAAGCTTTCAGTTACTTTTACCGTATCAATTTTTGAAACTTTACCAGCATCATTTCTTCCTAAATCTAATAGCATCAAGTGCTCTGAAAGTTCTTTTTTATCATTAAGAAGATCTTTTTCATAAAAACGATCTTCCCTCAATGTTTTGCCTCTTGGTCTTGTTCCTGCGATTGGTCTTACAGTAATTTTATTATCCCTTAATCTCACTAATATTTCTGGGCTAGCACCAATAATCTGAAAGTCGCTGAAGTTAAAAAAAAACATAAAAGGTGATGGGTTAGTCACTCTAAGTTTCTTATAAATATCAATTGGTTTTTTTGTTAACTTGGCTTCAAATCTTTGACTTAAAACTACCTGAAATATATCTCCCAATTTTATATATTTTTTTGCTTTATTGACCATCTGTAAGAATTTATTTTTGGAGGTATTTGATTTAACTTTAATATTATTTGATTTTAATTGAGTTCTATTATCTATATTTTTAATTGATGACTGAATTAGTAATCTAAAAAGATCTGATCTTATCTCGTCATATTTTTTTTTATAATCTCTAATTTTTTCGTCTTTGTAGATATTTATAATAAAGAATATCTCTTTTTTTAAATTATCGTGAATTATAAGTGTTCTTGGTCGCAGAAGTCTTACATCAGGTATATTCAGATCATCCTTACAATTATTAGGAATTTTCTCTATATATCTTATAGAATCGTAAGAGAAATATCCTGAAATTAAAGAACAAAGTTTTGGTAAACTTTTAGGAGTTTCAAATTTAAATTCCTCAATTATTTTCTCAATCAAGTTTTCAGGTTTATCTTTAAGTTTAATTTTCTTATCATTTTGGATTAAATAAGAATCTTTATTTCTAAATTCCCATATCTTATCAGGATTTTTACCAAATATAGTGTATCTTCCTTTGATCTTACCTTTCTCTACTGACTCAAATATAAAGCTATTTTTTTCATTTAAAAAATTATCTATTAAATTTAAGATCTCCTCATCTTCTTTAATTTTTTTTGAAGTATATATGATTTGATTTTTATTGCTTCTATGTCGAAACTTAAAATCTTTGAAGCTTCGATTTAAGTTCATTGAAAGAAATTTTTAACTCGTTCTATTGTTTTTTGATTTAAAGTAACATCATACCTGCTGTTGAGATATAAATCATAAGATTTTAACATATCATTTTTTAAATTTGAATTTTGTTTACTCGCATATTCATTTATTTTGTCATTATTTTCCATTGTTTCATTTTGAAAGTTCTTTATTTTAGCTAAATAAATGTTGCTCATCTCATCATTTATAAGGGTAAAAGAATTTACAGGTAACGAGTACATAAGTTCTACTGCTTTAATATCAAATTTTTTGTTATCTTTGACAGAATTTAATAATAAATTTTTAATTTTATTACGTCCCATTTCTACAAAATTTTCATCATCAAAGTTTTTTTCATCAATTTTTTTTATTAAATCCTTATTATATTCATACTTATTTCTTTCATATATTAATCCTAGGATCTCTTCTCTAAGAACTAGATCATTTAAGTTAGGAGAAAGTTGTTCTGATTTTGTTATTTTATAGAGAATATAGTCATCTTTAAATTCAATGATATCAAACTCATTATTTCTTGCTTCAAATATCTTTTTTTCAATTTCGTTCTTGTCATAAGTTAATCTAAAATCTTTAATTTTTTTAGACTTTAAATTAAAGTTTGTAACAATTGTCTCAAAAGGAAGTTCATTTGAAATATCAATTTCTATTTGGTCAATTTTATCAAAAAAAGCCTGATTAAATTCATCTACACCAACTAAATTTTTAGGATTTATTATAGAATAATCAAAATCAATATATTCCACTTTTAAATTATCTTTATTTTCCTCTAAAAATTTTTTTATATCGTTATCTGTAAAACTATCTTTTTTTTTATAAAATGCGTTTAAATTTATATAATCTATCTCTAATTTTCTATTTTCTTCTTCATAAAGTTTTTTTATTAAAAATTTTGGAGTAACAGTTCCAGCACCCACGAAACTAAATAAGTTCTTTTGTAATTCACGATTTTTTAGACGCAATTCAAACTGAGGAGCCGTTTGATTATTTTCAAGTAAAAATTTTTCATACTTAATTCTTTGAAAATTTCCATTTTCATCTAAGAAATTTTTATTTTTTTTTATCAATTTGAGTAGCGTATCTTTTGAAATAATCAAATTGTACTCCTCAATTTCTAAATCTAAAATTTTAGCCGAAACAACTGTAGATAATATTTCTTCAATAATATTATCATCTAAATTTTCTCTTATTGTATTTTGAGGAATCCCGGAATTATTTAAATAATCAATAAATTCCTCTGTAGAAATATTTGACTCATTTATTTTTGCAATTGTATTTGTGTTTCCGCTACTAAACATACTTCCCATACCCCAAAACACAAAAGGTATAATCATTATAAACACCAATATCCCAGCAAACTTTGTTTTAGCAAAATTTCTAAAAGTACCTATCATTACTATATAAATTTATTGATCTATAAAAAGCAAACCTATAGATTAAATTTTGGTAGATGACAAATAAATATATGTATTTTATTGCTAATTGGAAAATGTTTGGTGCATTAAGTACATTAAATTCGCTTGAAAAAGTAATCAAATTTTTAAAAATTTTTAAAAAATCAAATAAAACTAAAATTATTTATTGCCCACCAAGTACATTAATTCATTCAATGTCTAAAAAGATTATAAATTCAAAAATTCAAGTTGGTGCTCAAAACTGTCATGAAAGCCTTACCTATGGTGCTTCAACTGGTTCTATAAATCCTAGGATGTTAAAGAATGTTGGGGCCAAATATGTTATTTTAGGTCATTCAGAAAATCGCGACTCTGGTGAAACGGATAAATTAATTAATGCCAAGATTAAAGCAGCAACTCAAGCAGGTTTAAAGGTTATTTTTTGCATAGGTGAAACTTTAGGTCAAAAACGAAAAAAAATTACTAAAAAAATTTTATCTAAACAGATTATTGTAGGTTTACAAAAAATTAAGAAAAGAAAAAATATTGTAATTGCTTATGAACCTGTGTGGTCAATTGGGACTGGTCTAATTCCTAAAGCAGATGACTTATTTAACACTATTAATTTTATAAAAAAAAAAGTTACAAATATCAAAGTTTTATATGGGGGTTCGGTAAATCCAAAAAATATAAATAAATTAAAGTTAATAAAAAATATTGATGGATTCCTAATTGGAGGCGCGTCTCAAGATCCCAAAAAATTCATTGATATAATCAAAAAAACATATAATTAACCTGCATGGAAAATATATTGTTAGTTCTGAATATCATTCTTGCTTTAATTTTAGTTTTATTAGTTTTAATGCAAAAATCAGAGGGTGGAGCACTTGGAATCGGAGTTTCCCAGGAAAATATGATGTTTTCAAAGTCAGCAGGAAATTTTATGACAAAAGCAACTGGTGTTGTTGCAACTCTGTTTATCATTTGTAGTTTAGCTCTAACGATAGTATCTAGGGGTGATTTGACACCATCTAGCTCAGTTTTAGACCAAGTCGAAGAGGATACACCATCAATTCCAGAAAATAATAATTAATACTTTTAATTTACTTTTTTATTAGCTATAAAATACTTCCATGGCGCGATATATATTTGTCACTGGCGGCGTGGTCTCATCATTAGGAAAAGGTCTTTCATCAGCATCACTAGCCTATTTGTTAAAATCACAGGGTTACAAAGTTAGGTTAAGAAAAATGGATCCATATTTGAATGTAGATCCTGGAACAATGAGTCCTTTTCAACATGGAGAAGTTTTCGTCACCGATGATGGTGCTGAAACTGATTTAGATCTAGGTCATTATGAGAGATTTACAAATATTTCATCTAAACAGTCAGATAACATTACAACTGGTCGTATTTATAGTGATGTTATTAAAAAAGAAAGAAAGGGAGGATATCTTGGAAAAACTGTTCAAGTTATACCTCATATCACAAACCGAATAAAAGAATTTATAAAAAAGGATATTACAAATGAAGATTTTGTAATATGTGAAATTGGTGGAACAGTTGGGGATATTGAAAGTTTACCGTTTGTTGAAGCTATAAGACAATTTTCAAATGAATATGGTAGATCAAAAACATTATTTATTCATTTAACTTTTGTTCCGTTTTTGAAATCATCAGATGAAATAAAGACTAAACCTACTCAACATTCAGTAAAAGAATTAAGAAGTATAGGCGTTCAACCAGATATTATTATTTGTAGATCTCAACAATCTATACCATTAGACCAAAGAAAAAAAATATCATTATTTTGTAATGTTCCGATTGAAAACGTTATTGAAACAGTTGATGTAAGAACTATTTATGAGGCACCAATCAGTTTTTATAATCAAAAACTTGATAAACAAGTTTTAAAATTCTTTAAACTTAAACCAAAAATAAGAGCTAACTTAAGCCCATGGAAAAAAATAACAAAAATTGTTTTAAATACAAAAAAATCAGTAAATATTGCGATAATCGGAAAATATGTAAATTTAAAAGATGCATACAAATCTCTAGATGAAGCCTTAGTTCATGGTGGAATTGCAAACAATGTAAAAGTAAATCTAATAAGAATAGAGTCTGATAACTTAAAAAATAGTGAAATCAAAACAAAACTAAAAAATGTTTCAGGATTATTGATACCAGGAGGTTTCGGTAAAAGAGGAACAGAGGGAAAAATTTCAGCAATTAAATATGCTAGAGAAAAAAAGATACCATTTCTTGGTATTTGTTTTGGAATGCAAATGGCTATAGTCGAATTTGCGCGAAATAAACTAAAAATTAAAAATGCTGGGTCAAGTGAATTAGATAAAAAATGCTATCCAGTCATTGGTTTAATCAACGAATGGGACAAAAATGGAAAAATTATTAAAGGCACAGATAAAAATTTAGGTGGAACAATGAGATTAGGATTATATGAGGCTAAATTAAGAAATAATTCTGCCATAAATAAAATATATAAATCTAAAAATATAAAAGAAAGACACAGACATAGATATGAAGTTAATAATAGCCTTAAAACTGAATTTGAAAACAAAGGATTAATTTTTTCAGGAATGTCACCAGATAATAAATTGCCAGAAATAATAGAGCTTAAAAACCATCCATGGTTTATAGGTGTTCAATTTCATCCAGAATTTAAATCTAGACCTTTGGCTCCCCATCCTTTATTCTCTTCATTCATTCAGGCATCAAAAAACCATAAATGAGTAATATAAAGGTAAATTGTAATAAAATAGAAATCTCTAACGATAATAAAATATGCATTATTGCAGGCCCATGTCAGCTTGAGACTGAGCAACACGCAATGGATATGGCAGGTAAAATACAAGATATTACTAAGAAATTTGGTGTAGGATTTATTTATAAAACTTCATTTGATAAAGCGAATAGAACAAGTCTTAAAGGCAAAAGAGGAGCTGGATTAGACACTTCCCTTCCAATTTTTGATAAAATAAAAAAAGAACTCAATGTCCCAATTTTAACAGACATACATAATATCGAGCAATGTTCAATTGTTGCAAAACACGTAGACGTTTTACAAATACCTGCTTTTTTATGTCGCCAAACCGATCTGTTAGTAGCTGCAGCTAAAACAAATAAAATCATTAACGTTAAAAAAGGTCAATTCTTAGCGCCATGGGATATGGTGAATGTAACAAAAAAAATTTCAGATTCTGGTAATAAAAATATTCTAGTCACTGAAAGAGGTGCTAGTTTTGGTTACAATACTTTAGTTTCAGATATGAGAGCATTACCCATCATGGCAAAAAATGGTTACCCAGTAATTTTTGATGCAACCCATTCAGTTCAACAGCCAGGTGGTCTTGGTGAAAAAAGTGGAGGGCAGAGAGAGTTTGTAGAACATTTAGCAAGAGCAGCTGTTGCAGTAGGGGTAGCAGGAGTTTTCATTGAAACACATCAAGATCCTGATAACGCTCCTTCTGATGGTCCAAATATGGTTCCTTTAGATAAATTAGAAAGTCTATTACAACAATTAACTGATATAGATAGTTTAATTAAAAATAAGTGAGTAAAATTACAAAAGTAAAAGCCCGACAAGTTTTTGACAGTAGAGGTAATCCAACAATCGAAGCTGAAGTTTTTACAAAAAACAAAAGTGCAATAGCAATTTGTCCCTCAGGAGCATCAACAGGTACTTATGAAGCTTATGAAAAAAGAGATAAAAATAATAAAAGATATTTAGGAAAAAGTGTTCTTAATGCCATTAGTTTAGTTAATTCTAAGGTTTCAAAAAAACTTAAAGGACAAAATATTCATAATCAAGAAAGGATTGATGCTTTAATGATTAATCTAGATGGCACAAGACAAAAAACAAAACTAGGGGCAAATTCTATATTAGCCGTGTCTATGGCTGTAAAAAAACTTTCAGCAAAAATTAGAAAAAAACCATTATATAAAACTTTTTTAATTAAAAATAATTTTAAATTACCTTTTCCACTTATGAATATAATTAATGGTGGAGCACATGCTAATAATGGTTTGAGAATTCAAGAATTTATGATTAGGCCAGACTGCGCAAAAAATTTCACTGATGCGATGAGGATTTGTTTTTTGGTGATTAAAAATTTGAGTAAAATTATTAAGAATAAAGGACTTTCAACATCTGTTGGAGATGAAGGTGGATTTGCACCAATGATTAGCAATAATAATCAGGCTTTAGATTTAATCGTTTCCGCTATAAGGAAGTCAGGATTTGTTAACGGTAAAGATGTTTCAATTTGTTTGGATGTAGCTGCAAATGAATTATATAAAAGAAATAAATATTCTATTCATTCAAAAAGCTATATTTCTGTAGAAAGATCTATTCAAGAATATAAAAAAATAATTAATAAATATAAGATTAAATCGATAGAAGACCCATTTGCAGAAAATGATTGGATATCATGGAATAGGTTAATGAAATCACTTAAAAAAGTTCAGATTGTAGGTGATGATCTTTACGTTACCAATCTTGAGCGACTCAAAAAAGGTTTTTTAAATTTATCATCTAACGCAATTTTAATTAAATTAAATCAAATTGGCACAGTTTCAGAAACCTTAGATGTAATTCGATTTGCGCAAGCTATTGGATTTCAAACAATCATTTCTCATAGATCTGGAGATAGTGAGGATACATTTATTGCAGACCTTGCAGTAGGTACTAATTCTAATCAAATAAAAACTGGATCTTTAGCAAGATCAGAAAGAGTTGCTAAATATAATCAATTATTGCGAATAGAAGAAAAACTTGGAAAAAAAGCTAGAATGAATAAGATTCATTAATGCTTCAAAGATTAAAAAAAAATTATTTTCTACTTATATCAGTTTTTCTAATCATGTATTTTTTCTTTAATCTCTTGTCGGGTGAAAGAGGATTAATTTCATATTATGAAAAAAAACAGATTTTAAATGATCTTAAAATAAAGGAAACATCATTAAAAAATCAAATAAATGACTTGGATTTTAAGAATTCATTATTAAGTGACAATCTAGATCTTGATTATATTGAAACTTTAATTAGAGAAAGATTCTTATTTGGTATAAAAAATGAAAAAATTTATATTATAAAAAAAAATGACACAAAAAATTAAACTAAGACACCCTGAAAAAGTAAAAAATCCAATAAATCCAATTAAGAAAAAGCCTGATTGGATTAGATCTAAACTTAATAATAGTAAGGAATTTTTTTTAACAAAAACAATTGTAAATAAAAATAATCTTGTAACAGTTTGTCAGGAAGCAAATTGCCCAAATATAACTGAGTGTTGGAGTAAAAGACATGCAACTTTTATGATCATGGGTGATACATGTACAAGAGCATGTGCTTTTTGTGATGTAAAAACTGGCAAACCAGAAAAATTAGACAAGCTAGAACCAATCAAAATATCTCAAGCTGTTAAAAAATTAGATTTAAAACACGTTGTAATCACATCAGTTGATAGAGATGATTTAGACGATGGTGGTTCAAATCATTTTTATGAGGTTATAAACCAAACAAGAAAAACCAATCCAAATACAACTATAGAAGTTTTAACGCCCGATTTTTTAAGAAAAGGTGATGCTTATAAGAGAGTATTAGAGGCTAATCCTGACGTTTTTAATCACAATATTGAAACTGTACCTGGTCTTTATTTAAAAGTTAGACCAGGCTCAAGATATTTTGCATCTCTTGAACTTTTAAAAAATGCAAAAAAAATGAACAATAGAGTTTTCACTAAATCTGGAATAATGGTTGGTTTAGGTGAAACAAGAGATGAAATTTTACAAGTAATGGATGATTTAAAATCTGCTGATGTAGATTTTTTAACAGTTGGACAATACTTGCAACCATCTGTAAAGCATTTTCCATTAGATAGATATTATAAACCTGAGGAGTTCAAAGAATTGGGTGATATTGCAAAAGCAAAAGGTTTCTTATTAGTTTCCTCATCTCCTTTAACAAGATCTTCATATCATGCAGATGAAGACTTCGCTAAACTTCAACAAAATAGATTAAAAAATCATTAATGCCAAAAGCTTCAGTTAAGCGATTAATTGAATGTAAAAAAAAAGATTTAATTGATTTAGTATTGGATATTGAAAAATATCCAGAATTCGTTCCATTCTGTTTTGGTGCAAAAATATATGAAAATAAAAATGAAGGTGATTTAACAAAAATAATTGCAGACTTAACAATAGGAAAAGGACCGTTTAAAGACACTTATAAAAGTGATGTAGTTTTTGATAGAAAGAAAGACTCAATTTTTGTTAAGAATATAGAAGGACCTTTAAATCATTTATCCAACAATTGGATTTTTGTTGATAAAGAGAATGGAATTACTGAAATAACTTTTGATATTGATTTTGAAATCAAAAATAAATTTTTAAATTCATTAATGATTGTATCTTTTCAATTTGGATTAGAGAAAATAGCTGATGCATTTCAAAACAGGGCTGAGCAGTTATTTAGCAGCTCTAAGAAGTAGATTTAGGGCTTTTTTTACAGTAGCTTTTTGTATTGAGGATCTTTTTTTACTTTTGAATAAAAATTTATTTATCTTGATTTTAGCTCCTTTTTTAACTCCAATATAAACTAAGCCAACAGGTTTTTTTTTGGTTCCACCTCTTGGTCCCGCAATACCGGTAATCGAAACATTAATATTGGCTTTTGAAATTTTAGATAAATTATTAACCATTGCATAGCAACATTCATGGCTCACAGCGCCATATTTTTTGATAATTTTTTTATTTATTTTTAAAATCTTTATTTTTGCCTGATTAGAGTAGGTGATCAAACCTAGATTGAATATTTTTGATGCACCACTAATTGAAGTGATAGCAGAGGCTAATAATCCTCCTGTGCAGGATTCAGCAACTGATATTTTAATTTTTTTTCTAATTAATAGCTTAATTAATAATTTCATTTCACAAAATAATTGCTTAAAAACATAAAACAAATTAAAGATAAAACAACATAACTTCCCGCAATTACATCATCCATAATTACGCCAAAACTATTTTTAAAGTTTTTGTCAAAAAAATTTACAGGAAATGGTTTTGCAATATCAAAAAATCTGAATAAGACAAAACAAATACCGTAAAAAATTAATGCTTCATTTGATGATTTTTCTGTGCCATGTGAAATTTCATAAAGATAAATCGGTATTGATTGACCAATAAATTCATCGATAATTACTTCTTTCGGATCTTTGTTTTCATTATCTTTAATATGATGCGCTATAGCAGAAAAAGATAAAACGAAAATGACTATTAATAGTATTAATATTAAATTTGAAGATAAATTAAATATGTGAAAAAAAAGGTACAGGATAATTACTGTAGCTAATGATCCAAAAGTACCTGGAATTTTTGGAACTTTACCCAAACCTAACATTGTTACAAACAAAGTATTAATAGTTTTAATCATGTTTTGATATTGAAATTATAGCTTCACATGCAATGGCTTTTTCTTTTCCAATTAAACCAAGTTTTTCAACTGTTTTACCTTTTAAATTTATAAGATCTTTTTTCAACATCATTAGTTTAGAGACAGAATTGATTATTCGATCTCTGTATTTTGATACTTTTGGTTGTTCACAAATTAAATTTATATCTAAATTATTTATAAAAAAATTTGCTTTATAAAGTCTTTCAACTACTGGTTTCAATATTATGGGAGACCTAATATTTTTAAATTTTTTTGTGTTTGGAAAAAAAGATCCAATATCTTTATTTCTCATTGCACCTAAGATCGAGTCTATAATTGAATGCAAAATTACGTCTCCATCTGAATGTCCTTTCAATCCCGAGTGAAACGATATTTTAGCACCACCTAAATAAAGCTTTTTGTTTCTAACTAATCTGTGAATATCAAAACCAATTCCAAAAAAAGTTTTAGCTAATTTTATATCACTTTTAAAAGTGATTTTATTATTAGTATTTTCTCCTTTTATAAATTTTATTTTTTGATTTTTATTGACGAATAAAGTTGCTTCATCCGAAATTTTACTTTTTTCATTAATTGCAAGTTTGTATAATTTGTTAAACTTAAATGCTTGTGGTGTTTGAGTAAGATATGTATTTTCTCTATTGAGATTGTATAATTCATTTTTGACTCTATATTTTATTGTATCTTTAGAGTTGGTATATGGAATTACAGCTATATTTTTTTTTAAATGTCCCAATAATTCCCTCAATAATTTAATTGTAAAATCAGGTCTGGCAGCGTCATGTATCAGAATATTATTAGGTTTGTATTTTTTTAAATATTTTAATGCTTTTAAAGAAGAGTCAGATCTTTCTTTACCACCCTTTATTACTTTGACTGAATGATGGATCTTCTTTTTTTTGAAATGATTAATATTATTAGTGACAACTAAAATTTTTTTAAAAAGCTTCGAATTGACTGATTTTTCAATAGAGTGATCAACAATTTCTTTATTCTTATAATTATAGAATTGCTTAGGTATTTTTTTATGAAATCTCTTACTTTTTCCGGCAGCTAATATTACAAAATAGTTGTTCATTCCTTTAAATACTATAATTCTTAAATATGCTTGAATTTTTGAAAAAAAATATTTTCATAATTATTCTATCTAGTATCACACTATTTTTAGGATTTTTAACTTTTTTAACATTTATAGATAGAAGTTTTATTGAATTAAATCAAAATAATTTACAAAATTTGTTGATTGTAAATATTTTATTACTTTTATCGTTATTTGTATTAATTTTTTTAGAGATAAAAAAATCTATTCGAAATGATATTGATAAAGATGGATTAAAATCAAACAAAAAATATATTACTTATTTTTCACTCTTCACTTTAATCCCCTCAATATTGATTTCGATTTTTTCACTTTTTCTATTTTCTTTTGCTCTTGAAAAATATTTTGATAAAAAAGTGACAACGGTTGTAAATAATTCTTATGAACTCGCTAAAAGTTATGTTGAGGAAGTAAGAAACAAAATTGAGTCTGATATTATATTGATTGCTTTTGACACCAACAAAAGTGCTAAATTTTTAAATGATAACAATAAAGAATATGTAAGATTTTTAAAAACTCAAAAATTGATAAGAGATATAGACGAAATACATATAATTAATCAAAATAAAGAATTACTATTTACCAATATAGATGATCGAACAAAATATATTCCTCCAATAGATAAAACACTAAAGCTTGTTTTAGATGATGATAGACCACTTAAAATAATAAATGCCCCTGAAAATATCTCGGCAGCAATAATGAGACTTCAAGCTTTTGAAAACAGATTTTTATATGTTGTAAAATACCTTGATAAAGATATTTCAAAATATTTAAATGAGTCTCAAGAAGCAATCAATTTTTATTATACGGTTGAGGAAAGAAGTACAGGAATAAAAATTTCATTTGCAATTATATATATAATTATAGTTACTCTTTTGCTTTTTATATCAATTACTATTGCTATTAGATTTTCTTCAAGATTTTTTAGATCTATAAATAATCTAATTTCTGCATCTACCGCAATAGGAGAAGGTGATTTAACTACAAAAGTACCTGAGATAAAAACAGATAAAGATTTAGAAATCTTAAATAGAAATTTTAATTCAATGATTGTTAGATTAAAAAATCAGCAAGATAAATTGATTATTAATGAGAGATATGAAGCTTGGGGTAATCTAGCAAGAAAATTAGCTCATGAAATTAAAAATCCTCTCACTCCAATTCAATTATCAATCGATAGAATTAAAGAAAAATATATAAAACAAGTTGATAAGAATGAAAAAGATAATTTTGAGGAAAATTTAAAAATCATAAATAATCAGATCAAACAAATTGGTAATTTAGTAAATGAATTTTCTGACTTTGCTAGAATGCCTAAACCAGTTTTAAAAAAAAATGATTTGGTCAAAATAATTCATGAAAATATAAAATTATTATCTGAAATAGACTCATCGATAAAAATTGATTTAGATTATAAAAATCCTTTAATCTTATTAGAATGCGATAAGGAGCAAATCAGTAGAGTAATATTTAATTTAATTAAAAATTCTATTGAGAGCATTCAACAAAAAGCCGAAAAAACTAGTAATTTCGATAAAATCATCACTATTGAAATTTTTGAGAGAAATAACCAAATTTATATTATAATTAAAGATAGTGGTCTGGGATTTGAGAATATAAGAAATAACATAAAGGATATTTTAAACCCTTACTTCACAACAAAAAAAAATGGTACAGGATTAGGTCTTTCAATAGTAAATAAAATTATTAATGATCATAATGGTGAAATTAGTTTTGTTTCGATCCCAGATGGAGCAAAAATAGAAATTAAATTTAATTAAATGAGTATAGAAATATTAATTGTTGATGATAATTCAGACATAAGAAATATTCTGAATGATCTAATTGTAGATGCAGGTTATCGAACAAGATTAGCTGCAAACTATAATCAAGCGTTAAATGAAATTGATAAAAAAATGCCGGATGTTGCAATACTTGATGTTAAATTAGATAAAGGTGACAATGATGGTATACAACTTTTGACCCACATAAAATCAAAGAATACTGATGTACCAGTGATTATGATTTCAGGACATGCAAACATAGAAATGGCAGTTAATTCATTAAAACATGGAGCATTTGAATTTGTTGAAAAACCTTTTGATAAAACAAGATTATTAAATTTTATAAGTAGAGCTGTTGAAAATCTAAGCTTAAAGACGCAAAATAAAGAATATGAAAATAAACTTTTTTCCTCTTATGAGTTAATTGGTGATAGTAAAAATATTGTAAATATAAAAGATCAAATTGAAAAAATTTCTGTTACTGAAAGTAGAATTTTTATAAATGGTCCTTCAGGTTCTGGCAAAGAATTAATTGCTCGAAAAATACATAAAAATTCAAAAAGAAAGAATAAACCTTTTGTAATTATCAATGGTGCTTTACTTGATAATGATAAATATGATTTAGAGTTATTTGGTGAAGAAAAAAATGACGGGTCTATATCTTACGGAGCGTTAGAAAAGGCAAATAATGGAACACTTCTAGTAGATCAAGTATCTGAAATACCATTAGCAATACAATCAAAAATTTTGAGAGTTTTGACAGATCAGAAATTTAAAAGGGTAAATGGTAATAATGATATTAATGTTGATGTAAGACTAATCTGCTCATCTAGCAAAGATCTTAAACAGGAAATAGAATTAGGAAATTTTAGGGAAGATTTATTCCATAGATTAAATGTATTTGAGATTAATATTAAACCATTAAGTGAGAGAATTTCAGATATACCTTTACTTATAAAGTACTTTTCAGATAAAATTTCCAAAGGTTATAATATCAAAAATTTGGAAATTGATGAAAATAATAGTTATATTCTAAATCATGATTGGCATGGAAATGTAAGAGAATTAAGAAATTTAATTGAAAGAATTGCTATACTACAACCGAATACTCAGGAAAAAATTTCTAATATCATCAAGGAGTCTTTAAAATCTGGGATTAATAACAATAGATTTAATGAAAATAGTTTGTCTGTGCCATTAAAAGAAGCTAGAGAAAAGTTTGAAAAAGAGTATTTAAGTCTTCAATTAAAAAAGTTTAATGGAAATATATCAAAAACTGCTACTTTTGTTGGCATGGAAAGAAGTGCTCTTCATAGAAAACTTAAGGGTCTTGGAATAAAAGAATTTAATTAAGAATGAATATTATAATTTGCGGTGCTGGGAAAGTAGGTTTCACTATTGCTAAATTGCTTAGTGAGCAAGGGCACTCTGTTACCGTAATTGATCAGTCGAGTGAAGATATACAAAAAATTAATGATACGCTTGATGTAAAAGCTATAGTTGGTAAAGCAACCTACCCATCAATTCTTGAGAAAGCCAATGCTGCAGAGACAGATATGATTATTGCAGTTACTCGAAATGATGAAATTAACATGCTAATTTGCCAAATAGCATTTTCAATTTTTAACATTTCAAAAAAAATCGCAAGAATAAGATCTCAAGATTATTTAAATCCAAAATTTACTAGTGTATATAACAAAGAAAATTTACCCATAGATGTAATAATTTCACCAGAAATTGAAATTGCAAGATCAATACAAAGAAAATTGGAGGCGCCAGGCGCATTAGATAGTGTCCCGTTTGCAGAAAATCAAATCAGACTTTTAGAAATATTAATTAAAGATAATTGTAAATTGATTGGTTTAAAACTTAATGAATTAACCAACAAATTTCCAAATCTTGATGCAAACATAATTGCAATCATTAGAGAGGATAAATCTTTTATTCCAAAAAAAACTGACCAGGTAAAAGAAAACGACAAAATTTACGTAATAATTAATTCGTCACAAATGGCAGAGACTCTAGAAGCTTTTGGTCATACAGAAAAAATATCTAAAAAAATTTTAATTATTGGAGGGGGAAATATTGGTTATAACCTTGCCAAAAATATTGAAGATACATTAGAGGGTGTGAGAGTAAAGATTGTAGAAAAAGATAAGTCGCGATCTGAGTACCTTGCAAATGAATTGAATAATACAATTGTAATAAATGGAAATGGATTAGATGAAGAAGTTCTATCAGAGGCAAATCTAGATGAAGCAGAAACCGTTCTAGCACTTACCAATGATGATGAAGACAACTTAATGGTTAGTGTTCTTGTTGAAAAATTTGCTAAAGATCAAAAAGATATTGAAGATAAAAGAACCATGGCTCTGATTAACAAACCTAATTATTCTCTTTTACAGTCGTCTTTAAAAATTGATGATCTTATTGATCCTAGAATGAACACCGTCTCAAGTATTTTAAAACATATTCATAAAGGAACTATTGAAAATGCATACACAATATCTAATAGTGAGTACGAAGTGATAGAGGCAGAGATAATTGAGTCTTCGGAATTAGTTAATAAAGAATTGAAAAATTCAAATTTACCAGAAGAAATAAGAATTGGTGCTGTTTTAAGAAACAAAAAAGTAATTATCCCAAAATCTGATTTTATTTTTCAAAAAGACGATCAGATTGTTTTAATTGTAAAAAAAGACAAAGTCGGAGTTGTAGAAAATCTTTTTAGACTTAGCTCTGTTTAATTGAATGTTTAAATTACAGATCAAATATTTAAGTTTTTTTTTTGGTATTGTTTCAATACTCTCTTTTTTTAATATTCTTTATTCTTACTATTTCAATTTATATCTAAATTTAGATACTTATTATTATACTTTAGTTACATCATTTATTTTATTTATAGTTTTCTTTAAATTTGGAAAGTATGATTTTAAATCTAACATTTTTGAGAAAATATTAACTATTTTTTTAGGTTATCTATTAATACCATTAGTATTATCAATTCCATATTATTTTAGTATTTACAATCTAACTTTTTCTAATTCTTTTTTTGAAGCAATATCAGGATTTACATCGACTGGTTTCACAGTCTTTGATAATATAAGACTAGTTGATCAAAGTCTTATTATCTGGAGATCATCCACTCAATGGATAGGTGGTCTTTATTTTTTATTCTCTATAATCTATTTAATAGATATTTATGATGATAGTTTTAAAAAAACTTTAACAAATTTTATATCTTTTAATAGTTCAGAAATTTTAAAACAAGCAGTAAAAATTTTTATTTTGTATTCATCATTAACGATATTGATATTTATAGTATTAAATATTTTTTCGATTAGAACATTTGATTCATTAAATTTGGCTTTAACAATAATTTCATCAGGTGGTTTTCTACCTGTAAATGAATTATCAACAATAATTAAAGAAAATGGCCAGGTAATTATATTTTCATTGTTGATGCTTTTTTCTTTTTTTAGTCTTTTCTTTTCATATAATTTAATTTTTTTAAGAAAAAAAAATGTCAATTTTTTCTATGAAGATCTACACTTATTTGTTTATTTAGTGGTTGTAGTAACTACTTTTTTTCTTTTTTTTAGTTTTAATTATGATTTTTTTATAAATCTTTTTGCAATAATTAGCAGTATGACAAATATTGGCTTTTCGTTAAGTCAAGGCCAAGAAAATCTTAATTTTATATACTTAATTTTGGTGATTATAGGTGGATCTTTTTTTTCAACAAGCTCTGGTTTAAGATTTATCAAAATCTATTCATTATTTAAGTTTTCTCTAAATCAAATCTTATCTTTTAGTAGACCTAAAAATGTTTTTATGAATAAGTTAATCTTCACTAAAATTAATTTTAATCTTGACGAAATAAATAAATATTTTCTAACAATAATAATATTTATTTTATCTTTATTTTTATTGACCTCTTTGTTGAGTTTAAGTGGAATAACATTCGTTAATTCATTTAAATTATCGATTTTAACTTTGATGAATACTGTGAACTCCTCAATCTATGGTTTAGAAGAATTCGATTTTAATAACCTTCAATTATTTAGTAAATATTATCTTATTTTCTTTATGATTGTAGGCCGGATTGAGTTATTAACAATTTTACTTTTAATAAGAAAATTCCTTTTTAAAAATTAACTTATTATTGTATATGTAAGATTAATTTTTTAATGCGCCCTTAGCTCAGCTGGATAGAGCATCGGTTTTCTAAACCGAGGGTCGGAGGTTCGAATCCTCCAGGGCGCGCCAGACATCAATTTTTACTGTTATTTAGAAGTTATTATTATCTTGACTAGAATTTCATTAGGACAAAAAACCTAATAAATTCCTCTTGAAGACTATTTTTGAACGTGCTTAAATTGTGAATATTCAAAAGTGATTTTGAATTATTTGTTAACAAATAAATAAACAAGAGGAAGAAAAATGTTTAAATACTTAAAACAATTAACTTCTTTAGTTGCTATGGTAGCTGTGTTGTTCACATTTACAACAGAGTCTATGGCTGCTAAAAAATCTAAAACACTTAAAAACACTCAAAAAAAGGGTTTTGTAAGATGTGGAGTATCTCAAGGTCTTCCAGGATTTTCTAACGCCGACGCTGCAGGAAATTGGACTGGTATAGATGTTGATGTATGTAGGGCGGTAGCTGCTGCAGTATTAGGTGATGCAAACAAAGTTAAGTTTACACCACTAAGTGCTAAAGAAAGATTTACAGCTTTAACTTCTGGTGAGATCGATATCTTATCAAGAAACACAACTTGGACTCTTTCTAGAGATGCTGATATCGGACTTACATTCGTAGGAGTAAATTTCTACGATGGCCAAGGTTTTATGGTTAGAAAAAGTTCTGGTATTACTTCAACAAGCCAATTCAAAAATGGTATCTCAGCTTGTACTAACATTGGTACAACAACTGAGTTAAATATGAGAGACTTCTTTAATTCTAAAGGGATCAAATATGAACCAGTTGCTTTCGAAAAAGCTGATGAAGTTGTAGCTGCTTATGATGCAGGTAGATGTGATACTTACACTACTGATAAATCTGGTCTTGCTGCACAGAGAACAAAAATGTCTAATCCAGATGAACACATTGTGTTACCTGAAACTGTTTCGAAGGAGCCATTAGGTCCCGTTGTGAGACAAGGTGATTCAGTGTGGGAAGATATCGTAAGATGGTCTTTAAATACAATGATCGAAGCTGAAGAATATGGAATTACTTCAGCAAATGCAGACATGATGAAAACTTCAGACAACCCAGCTATCAAAAGATTAGTTGGAGCTGAAGGTGAAATGGGTGCAGCATTCGGTTTAGATAATGAGTGGAACTTAAGAATTATCAAACAAGTTGGAAATTATGGTGAAAGTTATAAGAGAAATATAGCTGACACTGGTATTTTACCAGACAGAGGTCCAAATGAATTATGGACTAAAGGTGGTATTTTATACGTTCCACCATCAAGATAATTTAAGTTATAAATAATTAAAAAGGGCTAGATTTATCTAGCCCTTTTTTTTTAAACTCATATATTATCAAAATTGTGAATTTTAAACTTAAAGATATAGGGCCACAATTAATGACAGTTATAGCTGTTGTTCTTGTCTTTGGTTTTTTTACGTATAATGCACAAGTCAATATGGAAAACAGAGGTATTGACTTTGGATATGGATTTTTGTCACAAGAGTCCTCTTTTGATGTTCAATTTTCCCTAATAGAGTATGACGGATCTCATTCATATTTTAGAGCATATCTAGTTGGTTTACTAAATACTATTCTTGTTTCAGTAATTGGTATTGTAATTGCGACTATTCTGGGCGTGATAGTTGGAATTGCGAGGCTTTCACCTAATTATTTAATAAACAAATTTGCTGCCTTTTATGTTGAATTTTTTAGAAATATACCTTTACTTTTACAAATATTTTTTTGGTATTTTGCTGCTTTGAGAGCTTTACCACTTCCGCAAGATGCTGAAGCGATGTTTGGAATTGCATTTCTAACAATAAAAGGTTTGTATGTTCCTGCTTTTATTTGGCAAAATTTTGATATTTTCTTTTATTCAATAGTAGCTGCAATTATTGCTATAATAGTAATTCGATACCAAGCAAAAAAATTACAAGAGACACAAGGTAAACAAACACCAGTTTTGCTTATATCAATAGGCTTAATCCTCGTTTTACCTCTTATCAGTTTTTTGATAGGAGGAGTTAGATTATCCTTTGAAGTTCCTGTTTTAAAGCAATTAGCAACCACATCATTTATCTATGAGGGTGGTGTAAGTTTACCTCCTGAATTGATAGCTTTGGCGTTATCTTTATCTTTATACACTGCAACTTTTATAGCTGAGTGTGTAAGAGCAGGAATTCAAGGTATAGGTAAAGGTCAAAAAGAAGCTGCTGCATCAATTGGTTTAACACCAAATCAGGTACTTAAGTTAGTAGTGATGCCTCAAGCTTTAAGAATAATAATACCACCTACAACAAATCAATATCTTAATCTCACTAAAAACTCTTCATTAGCTGCGGCCATAGCATATCCTGATTTGGTTCTAGTTTTTGCTGGAACTGCTTTAATGCAAACGGGTAAGGCAATTGAAATAGTATCTATAACAATGTTTACATATTTATCTTTAAGTATAGCAATTTCATTATTCATGAATTGGTACAACAACAAAATAGCAATTCAGGAAAAATAATGTCTAAAATTAATTTTTTAAAACCAGATAAGTCTAATCTTAATACCTTCTTATATCTGGGTTCTTTTTTGTTCCTTGTTAGTGTTTTAGATGTTCTTTTAAACTCTTTTTTTAGCTTGAATGTAACAGGTTTTTTACCTGGTTTTATAAGTTACTTTTTGCCATTAACACTTGGTTTTATTGGTCTTTATTTTATAAGGATTGAATTAAGTGGCATTAAACAACTAGATCAACTAAATAAGCATATCAATACTAACAACTTTAATGCAATATTATCATTATTAATTATATTTATAATTATAAAATCAATTCCTCCGATACTAAGTTGGTTTTTTGTTGATGCTAGCTTTGCAGGTGATTCAAAAGATGTTTGTACAGGTACAGGTGCTTGCTGGACTTATATAAAAGTTTGGATGAGAAGATTTATGTACGGCATGTATCCTAACGGGGAACAATGGAGAATAAATCTGTCATTTATTGCATTAGCTTTACTTGGATCAGTTGGATACTTTGCAAGTGATAAGTTTAAAAAATATTTAACCTTATACTATGTCGTAATTTATCCTTTTATAGCTTTCTTGTTTATCTTTTTCTTTATTTCAGGAGGCCCAGTATTTTTTGATTTTTCATATGGAATAATTGCTGCGATACTTTCTATAATAATTGGTTTTTTTATTCCAAGTAAATTTAAGTTTTATTACTTTTTAATTGTTCCCTTTGGTCTTTATATTTTGTTAAAATATTTTATTTTTTACGAAGAATTAATTGAACTTGGAAAATTAGATGGATTAAATTGGGTAGAAACCGGTGCTTGGGGTGGATTATCTTTAACTTTTATAATTTCCTTCTTTTGTTTGATCTTTTGTTTCCCTATAGGTATGGCTTTTGCGCTTGGAAGAAGATCTGGATTTCCTTTAATTAGATACATATCAATTGGTTTCATTGAATTTTGGAGAGGTGTTCCATTAATTACAGTATTATTTATGTCTGCTGTAATGTTTCCAATGTTTTTACCAGCAGATTTTTTCATTGATAAATTGGTAAGATGCATCATAGCTATCTCTTTATTTGAAGCAGCATACGTTGCTGAAGTTATAAGAGGTGGTTTACAAGCTCTTCCGAGGGGTCAATACGAAGCTGCAAAATCCTTAGGAATGGGATATTGGAGAATGCATATATTTGTAATTTTACCCCAAGCTTTAAAACTTGTAATTCCAGGTATAGCTAATACATTTTTAGCTTTAGTTAAAGATACACCACTAATTTTTGTTGTTGGTCTTTTAGAAATAGTAGGAATGTTAAATTTAGCTAAAACAAATCCAGAATGGTTAGGTTTTGCAATGGAAGGTTACGTTTTTGCTGCTATAATTTTCTGGATTATTTGTTATGCAATGAGTAAATATAGCTATAACTTAGAACAAAAATATAAAACAGATCGTTAAAATAAATGTCAGATAATATAATCCAAATAAACAATATGAATAAATGGTTTGGCGATTTCCAAGTTCTAAAAAGAATTAATTTAGAGGTAAAACCAAAACAAAAAATTGTTGTTTGTGGACCGTCTGGCTCAGGTAAGTCTACATTAATAAGATGTATAAATAGATTAGAAGAACACCAAGAAGGTGAAATAATAGTTGATGGTACTGAATTAACTGAAGATACTAAAAATATAGAACAAATTAGAGCAGAAGTTGGTATGGTATTTCAACAATTTAATTTATTTCCACATTTATCGATACTTGATAATTGTACATTAGCTCCAATTTGGGTAAAAAAGATGCCAAAGAAAGAAGCTGAGGAATTAGCTCTTAAACACCTAGAAAGAGTACAAATATTAGACCAAGCTCAAAAATATCCAGGGCAACTCTCTGGAGGTCAACAACAAAGAGTAGCAATAGCTAGAGCTTTGTGCATGGAACCTAAAATAATGCTTTTTGACGAACCAACATCTGCTTTAGACCCTGAAATGATTAAAGAAGTATTAGATGTAATGGTAAATCTTGCAAAACAAGGAATGACTATGATTGTTGTAACACATGAAATGGGATTTGCTAAAGAAGTTGCAGATCAAATGATATTTATGGATGAAGGAATGATAGTTGAAAAAGCCGATACAAATGAATTTTTTGCTAATCCAAAGAGTGAAAGAACTAAACTTTTTCTGAGCCAAATACTATAGATAGCAGTAAATTCAAGCAATATTTTTTAGATAAAGCAGTAAGTATTTCTTGACATATTTCTCATTTAGAAGGATTTTTCTTTAAAAATTAAAAAGAATTTAGTTGCAGTGAAGATTAAAAACTAGTTCAATCAGCCTTTAAATATAATTAAGAGGGGTCTTAATGGAAGATAATTTTAATAAGCATTTAGGCAACAAGCTTAAGCTTAGAAGGCTAGCTTTAGGTTTAACTCAAACAAAAGTAGCAAAAGCAATCAACGTAACATTTCAACAAATACAAAAATATGAAAAAGGTACTAATGGTGTAAGTTCAATAAGATTATTACAACTTTCAAATTATTTAAAAGTTCCGATAAACTATTTTTTTGAGGATTTTTCAGAATATTTAGTAAACTTAGAAAAATCTCAAGAAGGACATATGAATGTAAATTATAATTTTTTAGTAAAATTGTATTCTGAGTTAAACTCTGATCAAAAAATAAAATTTACTAAATCGTTACAGGTATCAGGTATTTCAAAGCTCGGATAAAAATAAAATTGGCTCCTCGGGCAGGACTCGAACCTGCGACCAATTGATTAACAGTCAACTGCTCTACCAACTGAGCTACCGAGGAATATAAAAAACTCAAACTTACTTTCTTTTAAGACTAAAACAAGAATTTTTTTGGAGGCAACGCCCGGAATCGAACCGGGATACAAGGATTTGCAATCCTCTGCGTAACCATTCCGCCACGTTGCCAGATGTTTTAGTAGATAGCTACAAAGGGTTTTATATAAAATATTTGTGATTAGTCTATTAAATAACGATTTAATTTGATTATTGTTAATTTGGATTAATAAATTATAAACTACTTAATCCATGAATAGTGATAAATATATACATTCTGAAGTAGAAGATAATATATATTCTTATTGGGAAAAAAAAAAACTATTTAAACCAAAGAAAAATTCTAAAAAATATTCAATTGTAATTCCTCCACCAAATGTAACTGGAAGTTTACATATGGGTCATGCTTTAAATAATTCAATTCAAGACCTTTTAGTTCGTTATTATCGAATGAATAATTACGAGACTTTGTGGCAACCAGGAACCGATCACGCTGGTATCGCAACGCAAGCACTTGTTGAAAAACAACTTGAAAAAGAAAATTTAAATAAAAATGATTTAGGTAGGGAAAAATTTATAGAAAAGGTATGGGAATGGAAAAATCAGTATGGAGATATAATTATCAATCAACTCAAAAAACTTGGGTGTTCTTGTGATTGGTCTAGAAACGCTTTTACAATGGATGATAATTTGTCAAAATCAGTAGTTAAGGTTTTTGTTGAATTACATAAAAAAAAATTAATTTATAAAGCAGAAAAATTAGTCAATTGGGACACAGTATTAAAAACTGCAATATCCGATCTAGAGGTTGATCAAAGGGAAATGAACTCAAAGATCTACTATATTAGATATCCAATAAATAATTCATCAGATTTTATAACTATTGCAACTACAAGACCCGAAACAATGCTTGGTGATACAGCTATTGCTGTTAATCCAAAAGACAAAAGATTTAAAAAATATGTGGGCAAAACTGTCACTATTCCAATCGTTGGTAGAAAAATAAAAATTATAAAAGATAATTATGCTGACCCGGAACAGGGGACTGGTGCACTAAAGATTACTCCTGCACATGACTTTAACGACTATGATGTTGGACAAAGAAATAAGCTAGAAATTATTAATGTGTTCACTGAGGATGGAAAAATTAATAATAATGTACTTAAAGATTATGTTGGATTAGATAGATTTGAAGCACGTAAAAAAATTTTAAATGAATTAAAAGAAAAAGATTTTTTTGTTAAAGAGGAAAATATTAGAAATAAAGTACCATATGGGGATAGATCAAATTCAGTTATTGAACCTTTTTTAACAGAGCAATGGTTTGTAAATGCAAAAAAATTATCTGTTAAAGCCAAACAAATAGTTAAATCAAAAAAAACAAATTTCTTTCCAGAAAATTGGTCAAAGACTTATTTTCAATGGATGAATAATATTGAGCCTTGGTGTATTTCTAGACAACTTTGGTGGGGCCATCAAATACCAGCTTGGTATGGACCTGATAAAAAAATTTTTGTTGCATTAAATGAAGATGATGCAAAAAAACAAGCTAAAAAATTTTATAAAAAAGATGTTAAAATTACTAGAGATCCAGACGTTTTAGATACATGGTTTTCTTCTGGCTTATGGCCTTTTGCAACTTTGGGTTGGCCAGACAATAAAGATTTTGTTAAAAAATTTTATCCAACAACTGTTTTGGTAACTGGTTTTGATATTATTTTTTTTTGGGTAGCAAGAATGATGATGTTTGGAATGGAATTTTTAAACAAAGAGCCATTTAAAGATATTTATGTTCATGCATTAGTTAGAGATGAAAAAGGACAAAAGATGTCTAAGTCTAAAGGAAATGTAATTGATCCATTAGATTTAATTGAAAAATATAGTGCAGATGCTTTAAGATTTACTCTACTTTCGATGGCGTCACCTGGTACTGATGTGAAGCTTTCAGAAGATAGAGTTAAAGGATATAGAAATTTTTTAAATAAATTATGGAATGCTAATAATTTTTTAATTACTAATAAATGTGATTTTAATAAAACAGATAAAGCTCCTAAAATCAGGCTTAATATCAATAAGTGGATTTATTCAGAGCTTATTCAAACAAAAGAAAAAATTGAAAAAAATCTTAAAGATTATCGATTTGATGAGGCAGCGAAAAATGCTTATCAGTTTGCTTGGCACTCTTATTGTGACTGGTATATTGAGCTCTCGAAAACTATTCTTTTTTCAGACGATGAAGGTGCTAAAAAAGAAGTAAAAGAAGTATCTGCTTTCGTATTTAAACAAATACTTATTATTCTTCACCCATTTATTCCATTTGTTACTGAGCAAATCTGGTTAAAAAATAAATTTGATAAATCAGATAAGAACTTCTTAATGTATGCTAATTGGCCATCAGGAAAGGCTAAAAAAGATCAATCTTTAAAGGAAGTAGAGAAGATCATAAGTGTTATCTCTGAACTTAGATCTTTTAAAAATGAATTAAATGTAAGTCCAGGTTCATTTATTGACATTTCAATGACTAAAATTGCTAAAAAAAATAAAGCATTAATGACTAACAATGAGATTATTCTCAAAAAGCTCGGTCGTATCAATAATTTCTATGAGAAAGACCAAAAAAAACCTTCTGCAACTTTGGTTATCTCAGGGGACATATTTAAGATCTATTTTGACGAAAATGTGGATTTAAATCTAATCAAAGAAAACTTAATTAAAAGACAGAATAAATACAAAGAGGAAATGGACAAAATATCTCAGCGATTATCTAATAAAGGATTTACTGATAGAGCTCCAAAAAATATTGTTGAACAAGAAAAAACTAACTATAGTAATCTAAAAAATGATATCCAAAAAATATCATTAACCATAGAAAGTTTATAATGCGAAAGTTTGACAAGAAAAAATTACCAAGCAGACATACATCTTTAGGAGCGGATAGAGCGCCACATAGATCTTTTTATTACGCAATGGGTGAAACAGAAAAAGATGTTTCAAAACCATTTGTAGGCGTTGTATCCACATGGAATGAGGCTGCTCCTTGTAATATTGCTTTAATGAGACAAGCTCAATCAGTCAAAAAGGGTGTCAGAGCTTCAGGTGGTACACCTAGGGAGTTTTGTACAATTACTGTAACAGACGGTATTGCAATGGGTCATGAAGGAATGAAATCTTCATTAATTTCGAGAGAAGTAATTGCAGATTCAGCAGAACTTACTGTTAGAGGTCACTGTTACGATGCATTAGTAGGTATCGCAGGTTGTGATAAGTCTTTACCAGGTTTAATGATGTCGATGGTTAGATTAAACGTTCCAAGTGTATTTATATATGGTGGCTCAATCCTTCCGGGAAAATATAAAGGTAAAGATGTAACTGTTGTTGATGTTTTTGAAGCAGTTGGAAAACACTCTTCAGGTCAAATGTCTGCAAAAGAATTAAGAAAATTAGAATTAGTTGCATGTCCTACAGCAGGTGCATGTGGTGGTCAATTTACTGCAAACACAATGGCATGTGTATCAGAGGCAATAGGTTTAGCATTACCTTATTCTGCAGGAACTCCTGCTCCTTATGAAGAAAGAGATAAGTATGCAAAAAATAGTGGAAAAATGGTAATGGAACTTTTAGCCAAAAAAATTAAACCAAGAGATATTGTAACCAGAAAAGCTTTAGAAAATGCTGCAACAATAGTTGCTGCAACAGGCGGATCAACAAACGCAGGATTACATTTACCTGCAATTGCTAATGAAGCTGGAATAAAATTTGACTTAATGGATGTTGCAAAAATATTTAAAAGAACTCCATATCTTGCTGATTTAAAACCAGGTGGAAAATATGTTGCTAAAGACATGTGGTTAGCTGGTGGTGTTCCAATGTTATTAAAAACTCTTTATGAAGGTGGTTTTATTCATGGTGACTGTATGACAGTTACAGGTAAAACTATGAAAGAAAATTTAAAGAAAATTAAATTTAATCCAAAACAAAAAGTAATGAGATCATTTAAAAATCCTTTATCACCAACTGGTGGTGTAGTTGGATTAAAAGGAAACTTAGCACCTGATGGAGGAATAGTTAAAATTGCAGGTTTAAAAAAATTACAATTTACTGGTAAAGCAAGATGTTTTGATAATGAAGAAAGTGCAATGAAAGCAGTTCAAAGCAGAAAATATAAAAATGGTGATGTAATTATTATTAGATATGAAGGACCAGTTGGTGGACCAGGTATGAGAGAAATGCTTTCAACAACAGGTGCAATTTATGGTCAAGGTAAAGGAGAAAAAGTTGCCTTAATAACTGATGGACGTTTCTCTGGAGCAACTCGGGGATTTTGTGTTGGTCACGTAGGACCAGAGGCTGCTTTAGGTGGACCCATTGCTCTTTTACGTAACGGAGATATTATTGACATTGATGCTAAGAAAGGAACAATTAATGTTCGATTAACTAGAGCACAATTAGCTTCAAGAAGACGAAAATGGAAGGCTAGAAAATCTGATTTTGGATCAGGAACTCTTTGGAAATATGCACAAACTGTTGGACCTGCTTATTTAGGAGCACCAACACATCCAGGTAAGAAAAACGAAGTTAAGGATTACTCGAAAATTTAATGAAAATTCGCCCAGTCATTTTATGTGGTGGAGCTGGAACAAGACTTTGGCCTAACGCAAAAAAACATCAAGCCAAACAGTTTATAGATTTTGGTAATTGGACTTTGTTGGGAAAAACTTTAGAGAGAGTTAAAGCATCAATATTTGATGCACCAATCATAAGCACTAATGCAAAATATTTAAGACAAGTAAAACAACATCTAAAGAAATACAAAATAAGAAAATTCAAAATAGTTTTAGAACCAGCCAAAAGAAATACAGCACCAGCTATTTTAAGTACGGCATTAATAAAGGATATACCTAAGGAACAACCTTTAATGTTCCTAGCTGCCGATCATTTGATAGAGAAGGTTGCATTATTTAATAAAGCTATAAAAAAAAACCAAAAGAAACTCACTCAAAATAATATTTTTATCTTTGGAATTAAACCTACAATGCCTTCAAGTGAATTTGGCTATTTTTTAACAAAAAATACCAAAGTAACTAGATTTATAGAAAAACCAAAAGCGGCCAAAGCTAAACAAATAATAAGTAAAAAAGGTTATTGGAATTCTGGAATGTTTTATTTGAGAAAAGATTCAATCATTAATAATTTTAAAAAGTACCAACCGAATATTTATCGAAATTGTAATAAAGCAGTATTAAAAGCAAAATATAAAAGTAATGTATATTATTTAAACAAACAAGCATTCACCAAAGCAACAGCTAAGTCTTTTGACTATGCAATTCTAGAAAAAACTAAAGATATTAACGCTATCAAATTAGATATTCCTTGGTCTGATTTAGGATCTTGGAAAGAAATTTGTAAGATGTATGGAAGAAATAAAAGACATTATTATAAAAATAAGAATGTATTTCATAGACCTTGGGGTAGTTATGTAAATCTATTTAATGGTAAGGAATTCCTAATTAAAGAATTATATGTAAAACCAAAAGGAATATTAAGTCTTCAAAAACATCATCATAGAGCTGAACACTGGGTAGTTACCCATGGTAAACCTAAAATTACGTTAAATAAAAAATATTTTACTATGAATCCTGATGAAACTATTTTTATTCCATTAGGTGCAATCCATAGAATAGAAAATCCTTACAAAAAACCAGTTAAAATTATCGAGGCTCAAGTTGGATCTATATTAAAAGAAACTGATATTGTCAGATACCAAGATGTGTATGGAAGAGTAAAGTAATGATTAAAAAATTATACAGTAATTTAATCAATTCTTTAAATGGCTTAAAAATTGTTTCAAAAGAAAATTCTTTTATTTTAGAATTGGTACTGGGTGTTTTTTTAATTCCATATATTTTCTTATCAAATATAGACTTAAACTATAAGATTATATTATCTGTATTGTATTTCCTTTTATTAGCTTTTGAAATAATGAACACTGCAGTTGAAAAACTGTGTGATAGAGTCACTACTGATCTAGACCCTGAAATTAAAAAGATTAAAGACTTATCAAGTGCAGCTGTATTTATTGTTTTATTAATATTAATTATTACTTTTTTAATCTCTTTTTAAAAAAATAGCTAGATATCAAGACATATATGGCCGTATTAAATAATTAATACGACCACAAAAATATATTTAAAACCAATTGTTTGGTATTATTAAATAATGTATTGAAAGCACTATACCTACTGAGACAGTTAATCCGAATACCATTTTTAGGAAATCTTTTCCAATTAATGGAAAGACATAACCTAACTTATATTCTTTGTTCATGGTAGCTATAGCAAGTTCTCTTCCACATAATAAACCAACAAAAACCCATGTAGTAGACATAGGTAAATCGTTTAGTTCTTTAAAGTAGAATAAGACACCAGCATAAATTACATTAATAATTGTTGCTGATCTTGCGTACCTTGTTCCTGTTTTTTCAAGAACAACTTTTTGAATTGGTCCACCTTGAATGTAAAAAATATAGAATAACAGTGCTGTAAAGTAACCCATTACTATTAAAAGCAATGTTAAATCTAATTGTCTAGGTAGATACACAGCTATATTAGCCACGTCGTGAGACAACCAAACCCACCATAACCAACCAGAAGAAATCCAAACACTATTTCTCCAGAAGCCTACCCATTTTTCGTCTACTTCATCAAATTTTTCATTAATGAATTTAGAAACAGCTATCCAGGCGATGTAAGCAACCATTGCTGCTAAACCATAGCCAACGACACTTTTCATAAGCATTTTTTCAAGCACAACTGTTGAGGCAAATGCTGAAAGAACTAAGAAAGTAGTAGATACCGGTATTCCAATTCTTGTTAATAATAATAGTATTGCAGGCGCTACTGCGTGATACCATTGAATTTCTTGATAAGGTATTCTAGTTAATCTTCCATAAGAAATGTCACCATCATACGAATACCATCCCCATGCTAACGCAATAATCATTACAGCTGATGCAGATCCTGCAAGTGTATACCATTTAAACCACTTCTTTTTTGAAGCTATAAATGTACCTAGTGTTTGAATTGAGTCGTTAGCGATTACGCTATAACCGGCAAGGCCAAAGCCTATAACCGTGTAAACTAAAGTCATATCCATTTTTTTCTCCTTTATATTATTGTTTTCGGTTCCTATCGATTCATGACTTAAGATTTGTTTTATGTGAGAATAAAAAAAATTCTATTAAAGAATAAATTAATTTTAGGATTAGGGGGTGGATTCGCCGACTATTATACTATTAAATACTGGTGTCTACTTTAAAATATTTTTTATTTCTAAATAAAGTTGTTTTATTTAATTAGTTTCTTAATAAAATATACAGCTATTAGAGCTCCCAAAAATTCAGCTAAAATATATACAGGCGTATTCAAATAATTAATTCCCGTAAAAGAATCAGTAAAAGTTCTTGCTATAGCAACAGCTGGATTTGCAAAAGATGTTGATGATGTGAACCAATAACCGGCCATAATATATGTAGCTACACTTGCAGCTATTGTTATTTTGCCATCTTTTAGAGTAGCAAAAATAATAAAAATTAAACCAAAAGTAGCAATTATTTCAGATAAGAAAATATGAAAGCCATCCCTATTTTTTGTTGATAACTCAAGAATATTGTGTTCAAAAAAAACATTAGCCAACATAACACCTAGCAAACAACCAAGTATTTGGGCAGGAATATATATGATCAGAAGGTTTCCATTGATTTTTTTTCTTAAAAACATCGCTAAACTTACAAAAGGATTGAAATGTGCACCTGAAATATTTGCAAAAGCAGTTATTAAAACGAATAGACCAGCTCCAGTTGCAAGTGTATTGGCTGTTAATCTTAAAGCATTATCATTTGTGAGGTTTTCAGCCATTATTCCAGATCCAACAATAACCATTACTAAAAAGCTACTTCCGATAAATTCACCTAGAAATATTTTGTTAGTATTTTTCACTAGATAATAATTTTATAAATTCCTATTAAAAATAATGGTATTTGTAATCCAAAGTTAGTTAGTATTGCTTTATCTTTGCTAATAAATCCAGCGATAGTCCATCCGACAACTCCTAATCCATGAAAATATATATTTAAAGGATATATATTTAAATTTGTAAGAAGTATTCCCACTAAAACTAGAAACGTACTGATCCATTTAAGATATTTTTTTATAAACATAAAATTTCCCTCTAATTGTTATTTTTTCAGTTGTGTTAAGAATTTATTACAGTTTAAAGGAAAAATAATCTTATTTTTTGTCTTCCCAATCAAATCTTGGAAAAGAATCAAAAATTTTAAATATGCCGTCCGACCATTGATCACAGACCTTAGAATATTCAGTATCAGTAATATTTAAGCATTTTTGTGAGGCAATTTTATATTCATCTTTTTTATAGACAGCAAAGTCAATAGGAGGGCCTACGGTTAAGTCACTTTTTAAAGTTGAATCCATTGAAATCAAAGCACAACGTGATGCATCACCAATAGATACGCTTGGTTTTATAACTCTATCTAAAATAGGTTTGCCGTATTTTACTTCACCAATAACTAGATAAGGTTTGCTATCAGCTGGCTTAATATAATTTCCTTGAGAGTACACTAAGTATAATTCTAATGGTTGACCTTTAATCTGACCACCAACTAAAAATGAGGAACCTAATAAAACTGTATCGGTATTTATTCCTCTAGGAGCTGAATGCTCTATATTTAAAGATCCTATATATGATGCAATTTGATCAAAATCTTTACAGGTATTTAAATTCATTATCCCGCTGTCGCCTTTAAGATCTTTTTCAATAGATTTATATACTGCTTGAGATGTACCTAAGTTTCCAGAAGTAACTACAATGACACTTCTATCACCAACATCATGAACAAACATTTTTGAATAAATGTTAACATTGTCTAATCCAGCGTTTGTTCTAGAGTCTGATGCAAATACAATTCCGTCTTGAGCTTTAATGCCAACACAATAAGTCATAACTATTAATAAACCTTATTTATCTATCATATATTTAAAATCAAGCATATCTGATATAACTATAACGCATTTGAATATTTACGTTAATTATTAAAGAATTGTTGTATGGCGGGGAAACTCTGGGATAACTACAATGCTACAAAAGCATACGATGGCTATTTTACTAGTGAAAATAAACTAAGAAAACATGCAGTTATAATTTCAAATATTTTAGAAAGATACGGAAAAGATAAACTTCAAGAAATTGAAAAAAATTGCCAAAGCACAATAAGTGCTAGAGGGATTAATTTTAGAGTTTATGCTGCTAACAATAGGGCGGAGGAAAAAAAATGGCCCCTAGATATAATTCCAAGAATTATACCAAAAGCACAATGGAATAAAGTAACCAAAGGTCTTAAACAAAGAGTTAAAGCCTTAAACTTGTTTATTGATGATGTTTATAATCAAAAGAAAATTTTTAAAGATAATGTTGTACCAAGAGAAATCATTTTTAATTCACCTTATTATGTTAAGGAATGTGAAGGATTTTCACCTAAATATAAATCTTGGGCAAATATATCTGGAGTAGATTTAATCAGGAATAAAAATGGAGATTATTTAGTTTTGGAGGATAATCTTAGAGTACCCTCAGGAGTTTCGTATATGCTTGAAAATAGAATGGTTATGAGAGATGTTTTTCCTGAACTTTTTACTAGGTATAAAGTTGCATCAATACATCAATATACTAACAAACTTTTTAATTGTATGAATGAATGTATACCTAAAAAAACTGCTCATCCACACATGGTAGTATTAACGCCAGGTATTTATAATTCTGCTTACTTTGAACATTCTTTTTTAGCTGAGCAAATGGGGATTGCATTGGTAGAAGGAAAAGATCTTTTTGTAGAAAACGATATGGTTTACATGAAAACTGTAAAAGGTCCTTTAAAAGTTGACTGCATCTATAGAAGACTAGATGATAATTTCTTAGACCCTAAAGCCTTTAATAAAGATTCTTTAATTGGTGTTCCAGGACTTTTTAAATGTTGGTTGAAAAAAAATGTTGGTATTGTGAATGCAATAGGCACAGGTGTAGCTGATGATAAAGTAGTTTATTCATATGTAAATAAAATGATTGTTTATTATTTAGGTGAGCAACCTACATTGAACCAGGTTGAAACTTATTTGTGTCATGACAAAAAACAAAGAGAGTATGTACTAGAAAATATGTCTAGATTAGTTGTAAAACCAGCTAATGCTTCAGGTGGATACGGAATAATGATAGGTCCTAAGGCTTCCACAAAAGAGAGAGCGGAAGTAGCAGAGAAGATTAAAAAAAACCCCAGAGAATATATTGCACAACCTTTAGAAACTTTATCAACAGCACCAACTATTACTGAAAAAAATATAGAGCCTAGACATTTAGATCTAAGACCTTTCGTTTTAAGTGGTAGAACAAGCTATGTTACAACTGGCGGTCTGACTAGAGTTGCACTTAGAAAAGGAAGTACAATTGTAAATAGTTCTCAAGGTGGTGGATCTAAAGATACCTTGATAGTAGAATAATTTTTTATTTGTTATTATTTTTACAAGTTTATTAGAGAGTAACTGAATTAAAGAAAATTAGTTATATATTTATGAATAAAAAAACCAATAATTAACAAACCTAATCCCGCACCATACATTAAGAAAAAATTCATATTTAAAGATTTAGAAAAAAAGAATGGTAAAAAAAATAAATAACTTACAGGTACTGCAATTAGTATACTTTTGGTAAAAAGAACTGTTTTTTCTATATCATTGTGCTCGTAGTAAGACAAAGCTATAGCTATTAGTGATACAAGAGGCAAAGCAATAATAAAACCTGCAAGTTTTGGATTTTGACCTGAAAGCCAGCTAGCAAAGGCTATTATGATTGCAGCAAGTACAATCTTTAAAGTAAAAAATATCATTAATAGCTTTAACTCTTTTTAGATACACATTTTTTGCATAATCCAAAAAATTCAAGGTTATATTTGTTATATTTCATTCCATTTTTATCTTTAAAGCTCGTTAGATATTTTGAAAGATTAGAATTATTTATCTCTGTAACTTTTTCACAACTTTCACATATTGAAAAGGCTGTAGCTTTTGAAATTTGACAACTCGAATTTTGACAGGCAATGAACGCGTTTCTGCTTTCAATTTTATGAATTTTTCCAATTTCAACTAATTTGTCTAATGCTCTATAAACTTGTAAAGGGGCCTTAATACCTCTTTTTTGTACATTAAATAGTATTGAATAAGCCTTTAAAGGTTCAGGAGATTTATCAATTAAATCAAAAATAATTTGTTGATTTTTTGAGAGATTTTGCATTTTATTCATTTTTACATTTTCCTAATTAATTTTTCAATTTAATTGTTTGTTTGATTTTGAATAACGAAAGTATAAACAATAAAAAAGCAGCAGTTATAATTGAAGGTCCTGATGAAGTATTAAATTCCAACGAGGAAAATAATCCTAAAATTACTGACAATAGACCTCCAATAATTGAAAAGATAACCATTTTTTGTGGACTTGTTGAAATATTTCGAGCCATTGCAGCAGGTATAATTAACATTCCAGTAATCAATAATAATCCGACCATTTTAATTGATATCGCAATGATTGCTGCCATTAAAATTGTGAATATAGCTTTAGCTCTATCAGGATTTAAACCTTCAGCTTCAGCCAATTCATAATTAACTGTTGATGCAAATAAGGGTTTCCAAATCAGCTTTAGAATTAAGAGAATTACAGCACCCCCAATCCATATGATTAATAAATCATCCACCGTGACTGCTAATATGTCACCAAACAATAATCCCATGATATCAAATCTAATAAATGTTAAAAAACCTATGACGACAAGCCCAACTGCTAGTGATGAGTGAGCTAAAAGTCCAAGCAAGGCATCCCCTGGAAGATTAGTTCTTTTTTGAAGTTGTATTAAAGTTAAGGCTATTAAGGAAGAAATTATAAACACCGACAATGCAATGTTGAATTCCATCGTAAAGGCTAATGTTACTCCTAATAAGGCAGAGTGGGATAGAGTATCACCAAAGTATGATAATCTTCTCCAAATTACAAAACAACCAAGGGGTCCTGTAACCAAAGCAACTCCAATTCCTGCTACCAAAGCTCTTATAAAAAAATCATCAAACATTTAATTTTTCTTAATTTTTCCTTCGTCAGTATGAATATGATCGTGTTTATGTTCATACCTTGATAATATTTGTGAAGCTTGATCACCAAATAAAGCTTTATATTCTTCATTCTTTGCAACGTCTGTAGGTGATCCTGAGCAACATACATGACCATTCAAACAAACCACGTGGTCTGTAGCACTCATTACAGTATGCAAGTCATGAGAAATTAATAAAATACCACAATCCAGTTCATCAGAAATTTTCTTGATAAGTTCGTATAATGCTATTTCACCAGTAAAATCCACACCTTGGACTGGCTCATCAAGTACCAGCAAATCTGGTTTTTTTGAGATTGCTCTCGCAAGCAATACTCTTTGAAATTCACCACCAGACAAGTCACCTAAATTTTTATCTTTTAAATGAATAACACCAGTTAACGATAAAGCTTCATCTATTATTTCAGACTTAAGATTTTCAGTTAGTACCATGAAATCATTAACTCTGAGTGGTAAAGTCCAATCAATTGAAATTTTTTGGGGAACATATCCAACCTTATTAGTGAATTTTTCAACTGCGCCCTCGATTTTTTTATAAATTCCTAAAGCAATTTTTGCAGTGGTGCTTTTTCCTGACCCATTCGGTCCAATGAGAGTAACTATTTTACCTTTTTCAACTTGAAGTGAAACTCCTTGGACAAGCCATTTGTCATTTATTTTAAAGCCAGCATCTTTTAATTTGACCAATATATTTTGATTAGAACTCATTTTATCTCTTGACTTACAAACGTTATATTATTACAAAATGTTATATTATAACAATTTAACTTAATTAAACTATGAAAACTATTAAAAAACTTCCATTATTATTATCATTATTATCATTCTTAACAATTTTTACACCCGTTAATGCTGAAATCAAAGTTGTAGCAACAATTAAACCAATTCATTCTCTTGCAAGTTATCTGATGGATGGTGTTGGTAAACCAGATTTAATTGTTGATGGTTACGCCTCACCACATGGATTTGCACTTAAGCCATCACATGCAAAAATGATCCAAAATGCAGACATTATATTTTGGGTTGGTGAAGATATAGAAAGTTTCTTAGAAAAACCACTAAAGTCTATTGCAAAAAAAGCTGAAAAAATTGAGTTAATGGAAATTAAAGGTTTAACTAAACTTAAATTTAGAGAAAGAAATATTTTTGAGGAACATGATGATCATGGGCACAAAGAAGATGATCATGATGATCATGCGAAAAAAGAGGATGATCACGACGATCACGACCATGATAAAGATAAAGAACATGGACATGATGATGATCATGACAAAGAGGGGCATAAAGAAGACGACCATGATGATCATGGTCACGAACACGAAGGTCATGCGCACGGTGAATTTGATCCACACATTTGGTTAGATCCTATGAATGCAAAAGTAATTTTGAGTGAAATGGCAGAACATCTGATCGAAAATGACAAACAGAATGAGACAAAATATAAAGCCAATCTTAAAAAAGCTCACAAAGATTTAGATAAGCTTACTAAAAAAATAAAATCTGATTTAAATAAAGATTTTAGATCAATTGTTTTTCATGATGCATATCAATATTTCGAAAAAAGATTTGGTGTAAATATTCTAGGAGCATTTACTGTTAATACCGATGTAATGCCTGGAGCTGAACAATTAGCTGAAATTAGAGAGATAATTGAACATGATAAAGTGAGTTGTATATTTTCAGAACCTCAATTCAATCCAGATATTATTAAGGCAGTTGCAAAAGATACTAATGTTGCAACAGGAGTAATAGATCCATTAGGAGCTACACTAGACCCTGGTAAAGATTTATATTTTGAATTAATCGGAAACATGTCAAAATCTTTCAAAGGTTGTTAGATTAAAGTTATCTCTATTGGAGTATGATCTGAGGGTTTTTCTCTTCCTCTAGGATCTTTATTTATGTTTATAGACTTTATTTGGTCTATTAAAGAGTTAGAAACTAAAAAATGATCTATTCTCATACCATTATTCTTCTGCCAGGCTCCTCTCATGTAATCCCAAAAGGTATATCCTTCTTTGGTCTCATTAAAATGTCTATAAACATCATTAAAACCAAGATTAATTATTTCTCTTAGTTTTTTTCTAATTTCTAATCTAAACAAAGCATCATCTTCAAAGCTTTTTGGATTATAGACATCTTCTGCTGCAGGAATAATATTAAAGTCACCTGCTAGAATTATATTTTGATTTTTTTTAGTCAAAGCTTTTAATTGTTTGATTAAATCATCGAGCCATTTTTTTTTGTAATCATATTTTTCAGTATCTACAGGGTTACCATTTGGTGTATAAATATTAATTATTTGAATATTTTTCTTTTTGTATTCAAGTTCAGCTGAGATTATTCTTGATTGTTTTAGTTTATCTTTGATTAAGTCTGTTTTAACATTTTTTAATTTTCCTTTTGAGATTATAGCAACACCATTGTAACTTTTTTGACCAAATACATGACTTTCATAGTCCATTGAGGAAAAATCATCATAGGGAAAGTTTACATCCTCAGTTTTAATTTCTTGCATCATCACAACATCAGGTTTGTACTTTAGCAGATAACTTTTGATATTTTCAATACGTGCTCGCACAGAATTTACATTCCACGAGGAAATAATCATTAAAGAGAAAACGAAACACCACAACCACAAGAAGATTTGGTTTGCGGATTAGTTATTTTGAATTGTTCACCAATTAATTCAGAAACATAGTCTATTTCTGATCCTTTTAATAAATCTGCAGAGGTTTTATCTATCAATATATTTTCATAATTTAAATCATCTGCTGCTTTTTCTTTGTCAAAAGTAAATTCATATTGAAAGCCTGAGCAACCACCACCTTTAATAGCGATTCTAAAAAAAGATCCTTTGTCTTTTTTAGACAGCAAAACATTGATCTGTTTAAGGGCTTTTTCAGTAAATTTAATTTCTTTTATCATCAGTGATCATTGGTATTACTAATATAATACTTATAATTTTATTTTAAAGGATGAAAAAATACTCAAAGATTGCTCTTACCAAAAGCAGAGGAAGAATATTCAATGAAACTGGATCAAAATATAGATCGCCATTTCAAAGAGATAGAGATCGAATAGTTCACAGCGCCTCATTTAGAAGGCTCAAACATAAGACACAAGTATTTGTTAACACAGAAGGTGATCATTACAGAACAAGATTAACCCATTCCATGGAAGTTGCTCAAATTGCACGATCTATTGCAAGATATCTCGAATTGAATGAGGATCTAGTTGAAACCTTAAGTCTGGCACATGATTTGGGTCATCCACCTTTTGGTCATGCTGGTGAGGACTCTCTTAATGAATGTATGGAGGGTTACGGAGGCTTTGATCATAATTTACAAACTCTTCGTGTGGTTATGTTTTTAGAGAATAAATATCTTAAGTATAGTGGGTTAAATCTTTCAATTGAAACGTTAGAGGGATTGATTAAGCATAATGGTCCAGTTTATGAATTAGATTTAGTTGATAGTTTAATTGGAGTAAAAAAATTCAATCATAAGATTAATTTTCAGACATATCCATCATTAGAGGCTCAAGTTTCAGCTATTTCAGATGATATAGCTTATAACAATCATGATATTCAAGATGGTATAAATGCAAATTTATTCAAACTAGAGGAGTTAATAGAAATTAACTTTTTTAAAGAAATTTATAAAATATATAAAAAAAAGATAAACAAACAAAACTATAAAATTGTAACATATCAGATTATAAGAGACTCTATTGATCAAATGATAAGAGATTTAATCAAAAATACCAAAGCCAATTTGAAGATTAACAAAATAAAAAATTATAAAGATATTACTAAAGCAAATTTAACAATGGTGGATTTTTCTGAAAAAGTTAAAGATTCTGTAAATGAAATAAGATTTTTTTTAAAAACAAAGATGTATAATAATATAACAGTTCTAAAAAAAAACAATAATGGCAAATTAATAATTAAAAAACTGTTTAATAAAATAAAAAAAAACCCTAAAAAATTTATTTCAATAAATCATTACTCAAATAATAAACACAGAGCAATTTCAGATTTTATATCAGGAATGACAGACAGATATGCAATCAACCTTCACAAAAATTTTAAATGAATATTTTTGAACAGTATTTAGATAAAATAAAAAAAATCCTTTCAACACTTTCTTTAAATGGAGATTTGATTCTACCAGATTCACTAAACGGGATAACTGCTGAAATTCCACCTTCAAAATTTGATAGTGATATTTCTACCAATGTAGCCATGGTCCTTTCTAAGATTAATAATAAATCTCCATCAGATCTGGCTTCAATTTTGGTAGAAATAATTAAAAAAGAGGATAAATTTGTTGAAGACATATCAGTTGTAAAACCTGGTTTTATCAACATTAAATTTAAACCCATTTTTTGGACAAATTTTATTAAAGAGGTGATTAAAAATTCCAAATCTTTTGGAACAAATAAAAATATTAAAAAAAATTACCTAATAGAATTTGTATCTGCTAATCCAACAGGTCCTTTACATGTTGGTCATTGTAGAGGGGCAATATTAGGCGATGTGATGGCAAATCTTTTATTATTTAATAATAATAGAGTTACAAAAGAGTATTATATAAACGATTATGGTAATCAGATTATAAATTTTACAAAGTCAGTTTATTATAGAATAAGAGAGATTTATTTTAATGAACCTTTTCCAATGGACAATGAAGATTTATATCCTGGAGACTATCTAATTGACTTTGCTCAAAACATTTTAAACTCAAATAAAAATATTGATTTTAAAAATTTTGACAAAATATCTAGAGAATTGACCTCTTTAGCTATTAACGAGGCATTAAAGTTAATCAAAAATAATCTTAAAAGTCTTGGCATTAATCATGATAACTTTGTCAGTGAAAAAAAATTAGTTGAAAATCAAGAAGTGGAAAAAGTTGTTGAGTTTCTTCAAAAAAACAAATTTGTTTATAAAGGAAAAATAAAGGCACCTGCTGGTGAAGATGACAGTAATTGGGTTGAACGCGAGCAGTTGCTTTTTCGATCAACCAATTTTGGAGATGATAAAGATAGAGCATTAAAAAAATTAGATGGCGCTTGGACTTATTTTGCAAGTGATGTTGCATACCATAAAAATAAATTAGACAGAAAATTTGATAGGCTTATTAATATTTTAGGTGCAGATCATGCTGGTTATATAAAGAGAATTTCATCATCTGTCGAAGCTCTATCAAACTCTAAAGATAGATTAATTTGTAAAGTAAGCCAACTGGTTAAACTTATTAAAGATAACAAACCATTTAAAATGTCTAAAAGAAAAGGAGACTATATAACTATAGATGATTTAATTAATGAGGTTGGAAAGGATGCAACAAGATTCATAATGCTAAATCGAAGTAGTGATGTTGAACTCGATTTTGATTTTGATAACGTTATAGAAAAATCAAAAGATAACCACCTTTATTACATTCAATATTGTTATGCAAGAATATGTTCAGTATATAGACATCTTGATAAAGATTTAAAATCAGATCTAGATATTACCAAGTACGATTTTGAATATTCCAAAGATGAAATTAAAATTTTAAAAAAATTATCTGAATGGCCTAAGTGTATCGATGTATCTTGTAATAAGCTTGAGCCGCATAGAATACCGACTTATTTATATGAATTAGCCTCTTTATTTCACTCATATTGGAATTTAGGTAAGGATAATCCGGACAAAAGATTTATTAATAATCAAAAAAAAATAACAGATGATAAATTGATTTTTCTTAAAGCTATTTCTAATGTAGTAAAATCTGGAATGAATATAGTTGGAGTATCTACGCCAGATAAAATGTGATGCTAAAAGAAATTAAATATTTAATATTTTTATTATTCATTGGTTTTTTTATATTTTTTACAGGTAAGTATTATTTTTCAGATGATAATAAAAAAAATTCTTTTAGATCTTTGAGTAATATTGACAAAAAAATTGATATTTATTCTGAAAAATTGCCAGTTTTAGAAAATGATACTAAAGATATCATCCAATATGTAGAGAAATCTAGCAAAGATAAAAAGAAAAAATTTAATTTTTGGAAACTTCTAGATTAATGAATAATCGAAGATCTTTTATTATTGGTATTAAATCAACAAAACTTAGTAATAGAGAAAAGAATTTTCTAAGAAAATATAAGCCATGGGGAGTAATTTTATTTACCAGAAACATAAAAGATATTAAACAAGCAAAACAATTAACTACGTCTATACGCAAGATCTTTAACGATAATAAATATCCAATCTTGATTGATCAAGAAGGTGGTAGAGTTAACCGGCTTAAAAATATTATATCTTTTGAAAATTTGACCTCTGAATTTTTTGGAAAAAAATTTATAAAAAAACCGAAGGAATTTAATTTTTTCTATAAACTATTTATTGATAAAACTTCATATTTATTAAAATTGATAGGAGTTAATATTAATACTTGTCCTGTTTTAGACCTTAGAAAGAAAGGCTCATCATCAATTATTGGAGACAGATCTTTCTCTAGTAATCCCAAAATAGTTTCTAAAATTGGCGATTATTGCATCAACTATCACCATAATAATGGCGTAGGAACTGTTATTAAACATATACCAGGACATGGTTTAGCAAAAGTTGATAGCCACCATTTTACACCTGTAATTAGTAAAAAATTAGATTACTTATTAAAAAATGATTTCCTTCCTTTCAAAAGAAAAAATTCTTTTTTTGCAATGACAGCCCACATCATATTCAAAAAGATCGATTTAAAAAATACAGTAACGCATTCTAAAAAAATGGTAAAATTAATAAGAAATAAAATAGGTTTTAAGAATATTCTGATTTCTGACGATATATCTATGAAAAGTTTAAAAGGTAAAATTAAAGAAAATACAATCAATGCGTTTAATGCTGGTTGTGATCTTGTTTTACATTGTAATGCCAAAGAAAATGAGATGGAAGTTGTTGCTCAAAATTCACCTTTCATAAGCAAATTTGTAATAAAAAAAACATCACAATTTTATAAGATAATAAGCTAGTATTCACTTATGACAGAAAATGATTCCTCACTTTTTAGTGTTGATATTGAAAATTATAACGGTCCATTAGATATATTGTTAGACCTTGCAAAATCTCAAAAGATGAATTTAGAAAATATTTCTATTACAAAACTGGCAGATCAATTTCATGATTTTATAACAAACCAAAAAAATCTGAATCTAGAGTCCGCCTCTGAGTATTTACTTATGGCCACATGGCTTGCTTATTTGAAATCTAAACTTCTTCTACCAGGAACACCTGAGGAGGAATTTAAAGTCCAGGAAGTGGCAGAAAAACTAAAACTCCAACTTAAGAAATTAGAATTAATAAGATTATTATCTGAACAAATGTTAAAACGTAAAAGATTAGGTCGTGAAATCAGAACAAGAAGTGTAAGAGCAGGCATTAGACCTATTTATAACAGTGAAATTAAAGTAAATTTATTTGAATTACTAAAAACATATTCAACTATTATTATGACCAAAGATTTTCAAAGAATAAATATTCCTAAACTTCCTGTTTTTACAACCGAAGAGGGGATTAAGACAATTAGAGATTTTTTTGGAAAATTAACAGATTGGAAAAAATTAGAGGACTTGATACCTAAAAATTTTAAGAGTGTTACAAAGTACAAAAAAACTGGTACTGCAGGTATATTTGCAGGATCTCTTGAACTTGTTAAAGAGGGTAACTTAAAAATTAAACAAGAAAATCTATTTGATGACATTTTTATAAAGGAAAAGTAATGAATAAAAAAAATACTAAAAAAGATAATGTAATTGATTTTCCTACAAAATTATCCTCAATTGAAAAAGAAATTGAAGCAATAGTTTTTGCAGCTGCTGAGCCACTTGATATTGAAACTATAGAAAACAAAATTTCAAAAAAAACCAATGTTGAGAAAATTTTATTAAAATTACAAAACGAATATTCTAATCGAGGTATTAATTTAGTGTCCATCTCAAAAAAATGGTCATTTAGAACATCCCCGAATCTTTCTGAAATTATGAAACAAGAAAAAACTGTTGAAAAAAAATTATCAAGAGCTGCAATTGAAACACTTGCAATCATTGTTTATCATCAACCAGTGACACGTGCTGAAATTGAAGAAATTAGAGGTGTCGTATTTGGTACAAATACTCTTGAAATTTTGATGGAGTTAAACTGGGTTAAACCAGGTGGTAGAAAAGATGTCCCTGGAAAACCAATTCAATATGTTACGACTGATGATTTTTTAAGTCATTTTAATCTTCAAAAGTTATCAGATTTACCAACCGTTGATGAATTGGGTGCCGCCGGTCTTATTGATAGCACAAATATTGATAATGCAATATTTGGAACTGGTAAATTTTATAAAGAAAGACAAGATGGTAAAAAAGAGGATATTTATTCGAATATTGATGAAATGCTAAGCAGCACTTTAGACTCTGAGGAGAAAAATAGGAATTCATAACTTAGGTTAAAAAAAGTCACTTTAAAATTGAGAGTAAAAGATATATAACTCATCTATGAGCATAGGAATTTGGCAGATAGCAATTGTTGTTATACTTGTAGTGTTACTTTTTGGAAGAGGTAAGATTTCAAGTCTGATGGGAGATGTTGCTAAAGGAATTAAGAGCTTCAAAAAAGGTATGGCATCAGATGTTACTGATGACAACGAACCTAAAAATATTTCCGAAGATAATCAAGATAATAACAAAAAAGATTAAATCACATGCCTACTATTGGTTGGTTTGAGATTTTAATTATCGTAGCAATAGCTATTGTTGTTCTTGGACCAAAAGATTTTCCAATAATGCTAAAAAAAGTTGGCTCATGGATTGGTACAATTAAGAATTATATCAATAACGTTCAAAATGAAGTTTCAAATATTGATATTGAAAATGAAAAAATAGAAAAAAAAGAAGATAAAAAGCATGAGTCAGAATGATAAAGAAGGCGGTTTTGTAAGCCATTTAGCTGAACTAAGGAAAAGACTTATACATAGTTTTATTTTTCTAATTGTTTTTTTTATTGGATGTTATTTTTTTGCAGAACATTTATATGGTTTTTTAGTAGATCCTTTCGCCCAAGCTGTTAAAGATGATGGAACTGACAGACGATTAATATTTACGGCTCTTCAAGAAACTTTTTTAACATATCTAAAAATTTCTTTCTTTACAGCATTTTTTGTCACTTGCCCGTTTATACTAATGCAAATTTGGAAATTTATAGCACCGGGTTTATATAAACATGAAAAGCATGCAATATTACCTTATTTAATATTAACTCCAGTGCTTTTTTTTCTTGGAGGGATGTTAGTTTATTATTTGATAATGCCATTAGCGATAAAGTTTTTTTTATCATTTGAAAGTACAGGTTTATCTACAAATTTACCAATTCAATTAGAAGCTAAGGTAAATGAATACTTATCACTAGTCATGAAACTAATTTTCGCTTTTGGTATAAGTTTTCAATTACCCGTGGTCTTAAGTCTACTAGCAAGAATTGGTGTTGTTGATTCTGAATTTTTAAAGAAAAGAAGAAAATATGTTGTAGTTATTATTTTTGCAGCAGCAGCATTATTAACACCACCTGATCCTATAACTCAAATTGGTTTAGCAATTCCATTATTAATTTTATATGAATTATCAATTTTTTCTGTAAAGTTTATAGAGGATAAGAAATTTAAAGATTCTAATGCATAACTTAAAAGAAATAAGAAAAAATTTTGATGATTTTAAAAACGCTCTGAAAGGTAGATTTCTTGAAATAGATTTTAATGAACTTAAAGATTTAGATATCAAAAATAGAAATTATATTCAAAAAAAAGAGTCTTTAGAAAATGAAAAGAAAGAAATTTCAAAATCTAAAGATGAAAAATTATTTAAAAAATCAAAAGAAATTTCAAATGAAATAGATGAAATATCAAAACAGCAAAAAATAATAAAAGACCAACTAGATAAAATTTTATCATTTATCCCAAATATTCCACATAAAGATGTTCCGAATGGAAAAGATGAAAATGATAACGTAGAAATAATGAAATCAGGTCAAATACCAAATTTTGATTTTAAACCCTTATCACATTATGAATTAGGTGAAAAACTTGGAATGCTTGATTTTGATCTAGCTACCAAAACTACAGGTTCTCGTTTTGTATTTGTTAAAAGTAAACTGGCATTACTAGAAAGAGCTATTTCAAATTTTATGTTAGATATACATGTATTAAAAAATGGATATGAAGAAATTTCACCACCTTTGTTAGCTTCTGAAAATACAATGTTTGGCACAGGCCAACTTCCTAAATTTGAAAATGATCAATTCGAAATTAAATCTGATAATAATGGTGATAGAAAATTTTTAATTCCTACAGCAGAAGTAATTTTAACCAATATTGTAAAAGACAAAATAATGAGTCAAAAAGATTTACCCTTGAGATTTGTTGCTTCTACACCTTGTTTTAGAAAAGAAGCTGGTAGTTATGGAAAAGACACAAAAGGAATGATTAGACAACACCAGTTTTACAAAGTTGAAATGGTTAGTATCGTTGAACAAGAAAAATGCTCAGATGAATTAGAAAGAATGACAAAATGTGCAACTACAATTTTAGACCTGTTAGAATTGCCATATAGAAAAATGATACTTTGCAGTGGTGACATGGGCTTTAGTGCTGAAAAAACTTACGACATTGAAGTTTGGTTACCCTCTGAAAAAAAATATAGAGAAATTTCCTCATGCTCATCTTGTTCAACTTTTCAAGCAGTTAGAATGAAAGCAAGATATAAGAATAAAAAAAAAGAGACACTTTATGTTGGTACTTTAAACGGGAGTGGTCTAGCCGTGGGTAGAACTTTAATAGCAGTTATAGAAAATTATCAACAAAAAGATGGTTCCATAATAATTCCAAAAGTTTTAAGACCGTATATGGACAATTTGGAAAAAATTACCTTCAAATAAAGTTGTTTTAATCTTTTAGATAGTATAAATAGTCAATTTTAATTAAGGAGTTTTATGGATAGTGCAGGAATAGGACAGTTTATACCGTTAATCTTAATTTTTGTTATTTTTTATTTTTTTTTAATAAGACCTCAACAAAAAAAAGTTAAAGAACATAAAGCTATGGTTGAGAATTTAAAAAAAGGTGACAAAATTGTAACCTCTGGTGGTATCACTGGAACAATTTCAAGAGTTATCGATAATGATAAAATTGAAGTTGAAATTGCTGACAATGTAACAGTTGAGGTGATTAGAGGTACTGGTGTTCAAAGTTTAATGAATTCTCAAGAAGTAAAAAAGTAATTTTTCAAAATATAAAGTGTTATATTTTTCTAAACTAAGAATTATTTTTATAACGTTAATATCTCTTTTTTTTATCATAATTGCTTCATCTAATTTATTTAAATTTAGTAACGAAATATTAAACAAAAAAATTAATTTAGGTCTAGATTTACAAGGTGGATCTTATCTTTTGCTTGAAATTGATAATGACCCAGTAATTGAACAAAAACTTCAAAATTTAACAGTCACAATAAGAAATTATTTTAAAGAAAAAAATATTAAAACAACAAGTTTTAAACTTATAGATCAAACTCTTTTATTTTCCTCAGATGAAAATTCTAAACAGACTATTTTGGATGATTTCGAGTCAAAGGAAAGTAGGTTAAATCCTTATTATCAAAGATTTAAATCACATCAATTAAATATTACAGAGGAAAATAATTTTTTTAAAGTTTCTTACTCTAAACAAGGAATTATTAATCTTAAAACTTCTTCTCAAGATCAAGCATTAGAAATAGTTAGAAGAAGAATTGATGAGATTGGTACAAACGAACCAAATATTCTCAAAAGAGGAAATGACAGGATCCTAGTTGAATTGCCGGGTTTAGATGATCCAATGCGAATAAAATCTTTATTAGGAAAAACAGCCAATTTAACTTTCAGATTTGTTACGAATAACAACGAAGACTCATTTGGAGCAGAAAAATTAGCATTCGAAGATGGCTCTGAGGAAGCAATAGTAAGTAAGAGAATTATACTAAGTGGTGATAATCTTTTGGATGCTCAACCAAGAATGAATAGTGAAAATAATGAGACTGTTGTGAATTTCTCTTTAGATAGAGTAGGAGCTAAAAGATTTGGTAAAGCTACATCAACAGGTATTGGTAAAAGATTAGCTATCGTTTTAGACGAAAAGATAATAAGTGCACCAGTGATTAGAGATACAATTGCAACTGGATCTGGCCAAATAAGTGGAGGATTTACTTTTCAATCAGCAACTGATCTAGCTTTACTTTTAAGATCAGGTGCATTACCCGCACCTCTAAATATCATTGAAGAGAGAACCGTTGGTCCTGATTTAGGACAGGACTCTATAAACGCAGGCATGATTGCTTTATTAATTGGTTTTATATTGGTTATACTTTATATATTTTTTAAATATAAAATTTTTGGAATTATCACAAATATTGCTTTAGTCTTAAATCTTTTTATATTAATTGGAATATTAACTTTGTTTGAAGCAACTCTTACTTTGCCTGGTATAGCAGGTATAATTCTTACGGTGGGTATGGCTGTCGATGCAAATGTTTTAATCTTCGAGAGGATTAAAGAGGAGCTTAAAAATGAAAAAAACAATTTGATAGCATTTGATAGTGGTTATACAAAGTCAAGAACAGCCATATTAGATGCAAATATAACTACTTTATTAGCAGCAATAATTTTATTTTTTATGGGATCAGGTCCAATCAAAGGCTTTTCACTAACACTAGGAATTGGGATATTCACAACGCTATTTACTGTTTATTTTATAGCAAGATTATTAACTGTTTTATATGTTTCAAAAAATAAAGAAAAAGAGGGGCTCATTTAGATGATAGCTTTTAACAAATATTATAATAAATTTAATATACTTTCAGTATCTTTAATAATTATCTCCCTTTTACTACTTACTCTAAAAGGTTTAAATTTTGGAATAGATTTTAAAGGTGGAACTCTTATTGAATTAAGATCTACAGATACAAAAATTAATGTTTCTTCGCTTAGAGATAATTTAAGTCAAATGAATTTGGGTGATGTATCAGTTAAGAATTTTGGGAATGAGACTGACTTTTTAATTAAGTTTGAAAATAATGAGAATAAAAACGTAATTGAGGAAATAAAGATGAATTTGGATAAATCATTCGGAAGTAACTTCAATTTTAGACGAGTAGAAAATGTTGGACCTAAAGTAAGTGCTGAATTATTAAAATCAGGTGTGATTGCAATATCTGTGGCTTTGTTTTTAATGCTAATTTATATATGGATTAGATTTGAATGGCAGTTTAGCTTAGGTGCTATAATAGCTTTATTTCATGACGTAATTGTTACACTTGGAGTCTTCTCTTTACTAGGTCTTGAGATTAATCTTTCAATAATTGCAGCAGTGTTGACAATAGTTGGTTATTCAATGAACGATACAGTTGTTATCTTTGATAGGGTTAGAGAGAATTTAAGAAAATATTCAGACATAAAAATTTTTGAATTAACAAATATCTCAATAAATGAAACTTTATCTCGAACTTTGATAACCTCCATAACCACTTTATTAGCTTTACTCTCAATATTTTTTTTTGGTGGTGAAGTGTTGAAAGGTTTTTCTTTAGCAATGATATTTGGAGTAATTTTTGGAACCTATTCATCAATTTATATCGCAAACACAGTTTTAGTGAGACTTAATGTATCTCAAAAAACAGTCCTTAGAGAAGATAAAAATTAATACAAATTTTGAGCAGCCACCATTGAAAGCAGCATTGGTAAAGATAGCAAAGTGTTTGTTCTTGAAAATAGCATTGCTGTTTTAGCTGATTTTGCTTTTACCTCAGGCTCACATTCAACTATGCCTAAAGCTTTTTTTTGATTTGGCCAAATTACAAACCATACATTAAAAGCCATAATAACACCTAACCACATCCCAATTCCAATAGCAGTATGTTTTGGCACCCCTGATCCTATGCTCAAAGTCATAGAGTCATGAAGGTAACCATTTAACCATGCAAGTATAAATCCTGAAAAAATAGTAAGCGCTGCTGCCCATCTAAAATAAAAAAGTGCAGCCGGAGCAATAACCTTACCTATAGCTGGTTTTTGTTCGTCTGGTATTTTACTCATGTTAGGTATCTGTACAAAATTAAAATACCACAAAAGTCCTATCCACATTATAGCTACTACGACGTGAAAAAATCTTGTTAGCCAAGACCAAAAAAGTCTATCAAAACTAAATCCATCATTTTGATAAAATAATCCAAAAAAAACAATTACAGCTAATGCCAGAGAAGCGTGTATTGTTCGTGGTAAGGAGGCTAACAATTTGTCCATAAATAAATATACTAATTTTGATAATATTTAACAATGCTTTTTTTAGTTTAAAAGTGGTTTTAAAAACTTTCCAGTGTAACTCTCATTAATTTTACAAATTTCCTCTGGCTTTCCCTCTGCGATAATTTTTCCACCTTTTACTCCACCTTCAGGTCCCATATCAACAATATAGTCTGCTGTTTTTATTACATCTAAATTGTGTTCAATTACAACAACAGTATTTCCTAGAGCTACAAATGTGTGAAGAATTTCAAGTAATTTTTTTATATCATGTTGGTGCAAACCAGTAGTAGGTTCATCAAGTATATACATGGTCCTTCCCGTAGATCTTTTGGATAATTCTTTTGCTAATTTAATTCTTTGCGCTTCACCACCTGATAAAGTTGTAGCTTGTTGACCGATTTTTATATACCCCAAACCAACCCTTTTAAGTGTGAGTAATTTTGTTTTGATA
>CABZDW010000007.1 GCA_902524545.1 uncultured Pelagibacteraceae bacterium | reverse complement strand
ATTATTGGCATCAAAGTGATCGCCATAACAATTATTCCAATACCACCCAACCATTGAAGAATTGCTCTCCAAAGTAAAATTGCTTTAGGCATCTCCTCTAAATTTGGAATGATTGTTGAACCAGTTGTTGTAATGCCTGACATACTCTCAAAAAATGCATTGGTGAACGAAAAATTGACTTCAGAAAATATTAGAGGAAGTGAGCCAAAAATTGCAGTACTTAGCCAAGATAACGCGGTTAATAAAAAAGCTTGCTGTAAATTTAACTTCTTATCATGATCAAGATTAGATAAAAAAAATAGCGTACCAAAAATAATTGTAATAATTGAGGCTCCAAAAAAAGAAGAGTCAATTTCTTTAAAAAAAAATTGGACAAATATTGGTATCAACATAAAAATTCCAAGAATTATTTGAAGAATTCCAAGAGTAAAAAAAACAGTTTTATAATTAGACATTTTGATAGAACATTATTTTATGGTAAATAAATTTCAACTCTATAAGAATAAGTTAAATCGTTAATTTAAGATTTTATTTGAATTAATCATGATTAAAAAAGAGAATTTTGATAAAACAAGTGCATGGCCTTTCGTTGAGGCAAAAAAAATGCTTCGGGAAAGAAAATCTTTTATAGAAAAAAAAGGCAAAATAATTCTCCAAACAGGTTATGGTCCTAGCGGGCTTCCACACATAGGAACTTTTGGAGAAGTTGCAAGGACATCAATGATTGTGAATGCTCTAAAACATTTGACTGATTTACCAACCGAAATCATTACTTTTTCAGATGATATGGATGGTCTTAGAAAAGTACCAGACAATGTTCCACAAAAAGAATTATTAGAAAAAAATTTACACAAACCGCTCACTAATGTGCCTGATCCGTTTCAAAAATTTAGTAGTTTTGGTGAGCATAATAATGAAATGTTAAAAAAATTTTTAAACAATTTTAAATTTAAATATGATTTTAAAAGTTCAACATCACTTTATAAATCAGGTTTCTTTAACTCTTCTCTCCAAGTTATTTTAGAGAATTATGATGGTATAATGAATATAATACTACCTACACTAGGAAAAGAGAGACAAAAAACTTACAGTCCATTTCTTCCAATTTGTCCAGACACAGGCAATGTTCTAGAAATACCAGTAAAAAATATAAATATAGAAAAATCAATTATTGTTTTTGATAATAATGGAAAAGATTTGGAAACAAGCATTTATGATGGAAATTGTAAATTACAGTGGAAAGTCGATTGGGCTATGAGATGGTATGCACTAGATGTTGATTTTGAAATGTATGGAAAGGATCTTATAGAGAGCGCAATACTTTCAACGAAAATTATCAAATTGATTGGAAAAACAAATCCTTCAGGTTTTGCGTATGAACTATTTCTGGATGAAAAAGGAGAAAAGATTTCAAAATCAAAAGGAAACGGTATCACTATTGATCAATGGTTAGAGTATGCTTCTCCTGAAAGTTTGTCATTGTATATGTATCAAAATCCAAAAAGAGCAAAAAAACTTTACAAAGAAATAGTTTCAAAAACTGTTGATGATTATTTGGATCTGATTGAGAAAGCAAAAAATCAAAATGAGTTGCAGCTACTTATGAATCCTGTATGGCATGTTCATAATAGTATGATACCTAAGGAAAATATGATTATGTCATTTTCAATGTTATTAAACTTGGTCGAAACAAGCAATGCTGACAGCAAAGAACTTCTTTGGAAATTTGTTAAAAAATATAAAAAAGATATTTCGGAAAAAGATAATCCTATCTTTGATAATTTAGTAGGCTATGCAATAAAATATTTTAATGACGTAATAAAATTGAAAAAAAATTATAAAAAACCTAATACTAAAGAAAAAAAAGCTTTAGCAGCTCTTGTAAAAACTTTAGATAAATGTGATGACAAAATGAGACCAGAAGATATTCAAACAATGATATATTCTGCTGGTAAAGAAAATGGATACGCTGAGAACCTTCGAGAATGGTTTAAACTAATTTACGAAGTAGTTTTCGGAGACGAAAATGGACCAAGGATAGGTTTTTTTATCAGTTTTTTTGGTGTGAAAGAAACAAAAGATCTTATATTAAATAAAATTAAATAATGTTTTCAAATTTAAGATCTTTAATTTTTAAATTAGATCCTGAAATGGCTCATAGTTTAGCGATAAAGTCACTAAAATTTAATTTTATTCCAAATATTTTAGATGACGAAAAAAATAACCCTCTTTTTAAGACAAAATTATTTAATAAAGAAATAGAAAATCCGATTGGTATGGCAGCAGGATTTGATAAGAATGCCGAGGTGTATAACTCATTGTTCAATTTAGGGTTTGGTTTTGTCGAAGTAGGTACTGTTACACCGTTAGAACAATACGGAAATCCCAAACCTAGAGTTTTTAGACTGGTAGAAGATGAGGCCCTGATAAACAGACTTGGTTTCAATAACTTAGGTTCAAAAAATATTGTAGATCGGATTAGAAGAAATAATCCAACAGGGCTTCTTGGAATAAATATTGGACCCAATAAAGACTCAGAAGATAGAACAAATGATTATATAGAATGTTTAAAAACATTTAATGGGGTCTCAGATTACATAACCATTAATATTTCTTCACCAAATACTGAGGATTTAAGAAACTTTCATGATCAAAAAAAATTAGATGATCTTTTAAAACTAATAGAAAAGGAGAAGAGAGATCTTAACTCTGAAACACCTATAGCAGTAAAAGTATCACCAGATATAAATGATAAAGAAATCATGAAAATCTCTGAAGTGCTTTTAAATAATAAGATAGAGGCTACTATTATTTCTAATACATCTGATACAACAAGAGAAAATTTACAAAATACTCAAAGTCATCAAAAAGGAGGTTTATCTGGAAAACCTATAGAGACTAAATCCTCAGAGTTGATCAGAAAATTTTATAAAGTTTTAAAAGGTAGAGTCAAAATTATAGGTGTTGGCGGTGTGGACTCCGGCAGGTCTGCTTATCAAAAATTTTTAGCTGGAGCTGATTATTTGCAACTTTATACAGGCATGGTTTTTAGAGGTCCAAATATTGTTAGTCTTATTAAAAAAGAGCTTAAAGAAATATTATTAAAAGATGGTGTAAAAAACTTTAATGAAATAGTAGGAAAAAATGATTAGAGTAATCTAATAAACTTGACGCCATCTATATCTCACCTTATATAGTCGTTCTTAATATGGTTAAAAAATGTGAACTAACAGGAAAAAATCCTATGAAGGGTCATAATGTTAGTCATGCTAACAATAAGACTAAAAGAAGATTTTTGCCAAATTTAAAAAAGGTAAAATTTAAAAGCGAGCTTTTAAAAAGAAGCTTAAAATTAACAGTTAGTAACGCGGGTGTTAGATCAGTGGATAAAAAAGGGAGTTTTGATGATTTTCTAAAATATGTAAAAAAGAAAAATTTATCTCCTAGATTAAAAAAGTTGAAAAAAGATCTGTTAATTAAATCTCCATATCAAAAAAAACCTGCGCAATCTAAATCTGTCTCATGAATAAAACATTCTTGACACTTTCATTTTTAATGGGGCTAGTTGTACTAACTTCGAATTATTTAGTTCAATTTCCTATTAAATATTATGGACTAGATGAAATATTAACATACGGAGCTTTTAGTTACCCGATCGCATTTTTAATAACCGATTTAGCCAATAGATCTTTCGGAAAGTTGATTGCTAGAAAAATTGTCTACATTGGTTTCTCAATAGGAATTTTATTTACATTAATATTTTCTACAAATTTCACTGATCTAATCTCAATACGGATAGCAATTGGATCAGGTACAGCATTTATTATTGCTCAGCTTTTAGATGTTCAAATATTTGACCAATTAAGACAAAAAAAATGGTTTGTTGCTCCTCTAACATCTTCTTTGATTGGATCTACCGTTGATACTTTCTTGTTTTTTTCCATATCTTTTTATGGAACAGGAATACCATGGGTAACCTTATCTCTAGGTGACTTGGCAGTTAAAATTTTTGTTGCCTTAGTAATGTTGATCCCTTTTAGATTATTGTTGGGTACTTTAAAAGCAGCCTAATTAAATTTTGGGCTCTTGTTGCGTCATACAATGTATTGCTCCAAAACCCCATATTAATTTACTGCAATCAACTGTTTCGACTTTTCTATTTTTAAAATAACTTTTGAAAATTTTAATAGCAATATTATCTTCTTTAACCTTAAAGATGGGAAGTAAAACTTTTTTATTACAAATATAAAAGTTCATATAACTAGCAGGAACTCTTGTGTTATCTATAAATACAGGTGAGGGCATAGGTACTTTTATTATTTTAAATTTTTTTCCCCTCTCATCCTTACATTTCTTTAATATTTTAAAATTTTCATTTAGGTTTTTGTAATTTTTGTCATTTTTATTTTTTTCGATGGCGGTCATAATTGTATTTCTTGAGACAAATCTTGAAATATCATCAACATGGCCATGCGTATCATCACCAATAATCCCTTTTTTTAACCATATAAAATTTTTTATATTTAAATACTTATTAAACATTCCCTCATAGTCTTTCTTATTAAACTTTTTATTTCTCTCTTGAATTTTGCTCAATAAACATTCCTCTGTTAATAAAATTGATCCGGCACCATTTACATCAAAAGCTCCACCTTCCATTATTATTTTTCTTGATTCGCCATTTTTTTTGATAGTTGGATTAACTTTTTTTAATTTGACAATTTTGCTTAGTTTATCGTTAATTTTGTTGTCATTTTTGCAATTTTTATATTTTGCCCAGCCAGTAAATGCGAAGTTTAAAATAATCCTTTTTTTATACTTTTTATTAATTAAAAAAATTGGACCTGAGTCTCTCAACCATATTCTATCAGTTTTTATCTTGTGGAAACTAATATTCTTAATTTTATTTGATTTGAGGATTTTTTTGATACTTTCTATTTTACCGTTAATAATCAAATTAACCTTTTGGTGTTTTGATATTTTATATATAATTTCTAAAATTACTTCAGGAATGAATTTATATAAACCAGGCCAATCGCTTTTATTATATGGCCATGCAATCCAGACAGATTTTTGTTTCTCCCATTCTCCAGGCATTCTAAATCCACTTAGTTTTTCACTCATCTGCAGGATTCTTTAATATGCCTTTATAAAAATCAATTCTTCGATCGCGTAAAAAAGGCCAATGTTGTCTAACTTTATCTATTTTTTTATAATCGACGTCCCGAATTAAAATTTGCTCTTTATTATTACTTAGTTTTCCAATTATTTGACCGCTGGGGTCAATTATCATAGAATTTCCCCAAAATTCTATTTTCTTTTTACCTTTTTTTTCAGTTCCTACTCTGTTTATAGCAACCACATAGACTCCATTTGCGATAGCATGAGATTTCTGCATAGTAATCCATGAATCTAATTGTGATTTCCCAAATTTCTTTTTTTCTTTTGGATGCCATCCAATAGCTGTAGGATAAAAAATTATTTGTGCACCCTTCAGTGTTGTTAGTCTAGCAGCTTCAGGAAACCATTGATCCCAACATATTAAGGGCCCAATTTTACCAAACTTTGTTTTGATAGATTTAAATCCCAAATCCCCAGGAGTAAAATAAAATTTTTCATAATACCCAGGGTCATCAGGAATATGCATTTTTCTATACTTTGACAATATTTTACCTATATCATTTATCACGACACTCGTATTGTGGTAAAAACCATGTGTTTTTCTTTCAAATAAAGAAATTATTAAAACTATTTTCAATTCTTTTGCTAAATCACAAAATATTTTTGTAGTTTTTCCTGGTATCTTTTCAGCTAGTCTAAAATTTGAGTGGTTTTCTGTTTGACAAAAATAATTTGATAAAAATAGTTCTGGCAAACAAATTATTTTAGCTTTTTTTGATGCAGCTTTTTTTATATTTTTGATTGCAGATTCTAAATTTTCTTTAATATTACTTGAGATTTTACTTTGAATAATTCCAATTTTAATTTTTTTGACCATTAATCAAAATATTTCGGAGAAATTTTTTCTTTCTCTACTTTTCCACTCTCCAGTATGATAAGCGTCACTTGCAATTAATGGAAGAACACTAGTAGCTTCAGCAAATACCATTTGTTCTTTGTTTGTATCAACCTTGCCCCACGAGCTTGCCTCTTTTAGTGTTGAGCTACTACATGCACCATCTCTTGAGTCAGCAACTGTAATTTGAATGGCATATTTGTGCATATCCACCTCTTTTCCTAAAAGCTCAGCACAAATTACTGTATCTTGTATAAAATTTTTAGGAACACCACCACCGATCATAAATAATCCTGATTCTTTAGATTTAATTTTTATTTCTGTTAATTCTCTAAATTCCCTTATTGAGTCCATAGTTATATGATTTTTTGGATTTCTCTCCTGGTGCATTACTAATCCAAAACCTGCACTCGAATCTGTAAATGCTGGACAGAATATTGGAACATTATTGTCATATGCTGTTTCAATTAAAGATCCCTTCTTTTTAGCATTTGACTTTAAATATTTACCAATTTCTCTAATAAACTCTCTTGATGTATAAGTTTTTGGTTCTAGTTTATCAGCTATTTCACCAATTGTTTTATCACACAATTGAAGTTCTTCTTCATCGATGTAAGTGTCATAAATCCTGTCTATGTAATTTTTTCTGAGCTCATTATCGTTTTGATACTGTGAACCTTGATAATGTTTAAATCCAAGTGCTTCAAAAAAATCCATGTCTATTATGGACGCTCCAGTTGCAACGATTGCATCTACCATGTTGTATTTGACCATATCTCTGTAAATATGCATGCACCCTGCCGCTGAAGTAGATCCTGCTAACGTTAAAAAAATTGTACATTCTTTATCTTTCAACATTTCGTTGTAAATATTTGCTGCACTAGCAGTTTCTCTTGAAACAAATGACATTTTTTTCATAGACGTGATAATTTTTCTCGAGTCAAACGATGTAATATCAATATGTTCTACAGGTTTTTTTAAGAAATCTTTTTTACTGTTGTGACCAAGATTTTTATTTTCTGACATTAAGCAACTAGAGTAGCTTTGTCTGAATTCTTATCATACATAGTCATTATTGGCGTGTCTTCAACCTCGCAGATTTCATCAGAGTAATAACCATTAAATTGAGTTCTAAAAGTTAAACCATATGATCCCAATTGACCAAGTTCGATGTAGTCATTTTCTCTAATATTATTTGGAAGTAGGAAAGGACCTTTCATATAATCCATACTATCACATGTTGGTCCATAAAAATCAAATGCAGTCATTTTTTTTGAAATAATCTTACTTGAATTATCTTTAATTAACTTTGATGGAAAAACTATATTAGGTGTTCCAGCATCAAAGAGTGTTCCGTAAGTACCATCATTAATATAAAGTTTTTGTTTTTTTCTTAAATTGACTCTCACAATAGTTGATCCACTTTCTGCAACTAGGGCCCTCCCTGGCTCACAAATAATTTGAGGCAGATTCTTTAAATTTAAATTTTTTAAACTTTTTTTAATTTCCAGCATATAACTTTCTAAAGATTGCGGCACGAGATCAGGATAAATTGTTGGGAAGCCTCCACCGATATTTACATAATCTGGAATTATTTTTGTTTTTTTGATTATGTTTCCCATTTCTTTAATTCCTTTTGAATAAGATATTGGGTGCATACATTGAGACCCAACATGGAAACTTAAACCAATTTTTTTTGAGTGAAGTTTTGCAAGTCTAAGAAGTCCAGAAGCTTCAGAATTTAATGCGCCAAATTTTTTTGATAAATCTATTTCAGCATGTTCATTTGATACAGCTACTCTTACAAATAATTCTAAATCTTTAGCATTGCATGTAGCCTCAATAATCTTAATTAACTCATCTTTAGTATCTAAGGCGAAAGTTTTAATTCCAAAATTAAAATAAGCTTCTTTAATACTTTCTCTACTTTTAACAGTATGCATAAAAGAACATTTAGCAGAACTATCAAATTTTCTTACAGCTTTGATTTCTTCAATAGATGCAATGTCAAATTGATTAATTCCACTTTTAATTAAAGTTTTGATAACTTCAGGATGAGGATTGGTTTTTACAGCATAAAGTATTTTACCTGGAAACTTCTTTTGAAAAAATTTTGAAGCAGAAAGAATAGAATTCTTCCTTATACAATAGACAGGTTTTTCCGGTTTCAGTTGGTCAACTAATTCTTCAACTGACTTAAATTTTTGCATTTTAAAGCCCCCCAAAAAAAATTTAACAAAAAAAAAGTCTTTTATTTTAAAAAACTTTAATAATCGAGCAATTAATTCAATAGTTATTCAATGTAAAGCAAATAATGGCCTATTGAATTGTGGAAAAAAATATCCATATATTGTTCATGAAAAACCAAGCACCATTACAAAATTTGGCTGATTTTGACAATAAATCCTTATTAATCGTGGATGATGACAATCCTTTTAGAGAGAGATTGGCGAGAGCGATGGAAAAAAAGGGGTTTGAAGTTTTACAAGCTGAGAGTGTGCAAAAAGGTAAAGACATGGTTAAAGTGAAAAAACCAGGTTTTGCAGTGGTTGACCTTAGATTAAACGATGGAAATGGATTAGAGGTTGTAAAAGAAATTCAATCATCAAATTCACTAAGTCGAATCATAATGTTAACCGGATACGGAAATATTCCAACTGCTGTAGCTGCAATCAAAGAGGGTGCTATTGACTACTTAGCTAAACCAGCAGATGCAGACGATGTAGAAAAAGCGTTATTAGCAGATCCATCAAAAAAAGCTGCACCACCCGAAAATCCAATGTCAGCAGATCGGGTAAAATGGGAACATATTCATAGGGTATTTGAATTATGTAATAGAAACGTTTCTGAGACTGCAAGAAGGCTTAAAATGCACAGAAGAACTCTTCAAAGAATATTATCTAAAAGATCACCTAAATAAATTTTCTAAATCTTATAATTTTTTTTGCTATTAAAGTAAGTAGACAAATTTTAAAAATTTCAGCAACTAAAAAAGGCAAGACACCTAATTTTAAAATAGGTTTATCCCAACCAATTAATGTACCTAGCCATAGAATACCTAGTATATAAATTGTTGAAACTGAAAATATTAATTTAAAAAAAATTAAAAAATAATTATCATCATTTTTTATGAATGAGGCTAAAAAACACGCTGATAGAAATCCAATTAAATACCCCATTGTTGGACCTGTGAAATAAGCCAAACCAATTCCTCTTTCAGGAGAATTAGAAAATACTGGTAAACCCAATATACCTTCTAATAAGTATAAACTCACAGTGGCTAGAGCTATTTTATATCCGAAGCTGATACCTAAAAATAAAACTATGAATGTTTGCATAGTCATCGGAACTGGATAAAAAGGTATCTTGATTTTGGCAGAAATTGTAAGAATTATTGAACCTATAAAGATAATCAATAATGATTTTACAAGCTTGTTTTGAGTATTTTGCTTTATAAGTTCCATAAAAAACAATACTCTTATTTTTATCTTTAATCTATATTAAATTTTAATGAATAAGATTCAAAAAACAGATCATTTTTATCTAATTGATGGATCAGGTTATATATTTAGAGCATATTATGCTTTACCACCATTAACTAGAAAAAGTGATGGATTACCAACCGGAGCAGTAAGTGGTTTTTGCAGTATGTTGTTTAAACTTCTTGAGGATTCAAAATCAAATGAAAATCTCCAGAAACCAACTCATTTTGCTGTCATTTTTGACTCAGCTAGAAAGACTTTCAGAAATGAAATCTATAGTGATTACAAAGCCAATCGATCTGAGGCGCCAGATGACTTAGCACCACAATTTGAATACATAAGAAAATCAGTTTTAGCCTTTAATTTACCCTCTGTTGAATTAATTAATTATGAAGCAGATGATTTAATTGCAACTTATGTTGATCAGATTTTAAAAAAAGGGGCAAAGGTAACAATAGTTTCATCAGATAAAGATTTGATGCAATTGTATAGAAAAGATGTTCGTATTTTTGATCCAATGAAAAATAAGTTCATCTCTAATGAAGATGTAAAAAGTAAATTTGGAGTAGATCCAGATAAAGTTATAGATGTTCAAGCCCTAGCTGGGGATAGCAGTGATAACGTTCCTGGTGTTCCTGGAATTGGTGTAAAAACTGCAGCAGAATTAATTAATAAGTATGGTGATTTAGAGACACTTTTAAAATCAGCAGATGAAATCAAACAAAATAAGAGAAGAGAGACTTTGCTAAAGAATAAAGATAAAGCTTTAATAAGTAAAAAATTAGTTACATTAAAGTACGATGCTCCAATTGAAATGAAACTTAATGATTTTGAATTAAAAAGAATTGATAAAGATAAACTTTATAAATTTCTGAGAGAAATGGAGTTTAATAGGTTACTTAGTTCTGCTATTTCTACTTATGGGGAGCCAGATTTTAATGGTGAAAAAAAGTATGTTCAGATAAAGGAAAAAAAAGTTGAAATTGATAAGAAAAATTATTTTTTAATAACAGAGCACGGCAAAATTGATGAATGGATTAAGGAAGCTGAAGAAATAGGGGAAGTTGCAGTTGATACAGAAACAAATTCTTTAGATCCTCATCAAGCTGATTTAGTTGGAGTATCTTTGAGCTCTAAGATTGGAAAAGCTTGTTACATACCAATAGGACATAATTCAAAAAAGTGCATTGATAAAGACATAGTGCTTAAAAAATTAAAACCTTTACTTGAGGATCCAAGTATCAAAAAAATAGGTCAGAATATTAAATTTGATTTTATTGTATTTTTTAATCATGGGATAACTGTATCAGCGATGGAGGATACCATGCTAATGTCTTATGTACTTGATGCTGGAAAAAATAGACACAACATGGATACTTTATCTGAAATTCACCTGAATCATAAAACAATAAAATTTAAAGAATTAGTTGGTTCTGGAAAAAAACAGATAAATTTTAGCGAAGTCGATTTAGAAAAAGCAAAAGATTATGCTGCTGAGGATGCCGACATAACTTATAGGCTATATAAAAAATTTTATAAGAGTTTGAAAGAAGAAAAAATGATTAATATTTATGAAATTTTCGAAAAGCCGTTACTTAGAATTTTGGCTGATATGGAAATACAGGGTATTAAAGTTGATAAAAAGTTTCTTAAAACATTATCTACTAAATTTGAAAAAAAGATTGAAAAAATTCAGAAAGAAGTTTTTAAACTCTCCAAGAAAGAGTTTAATATTGCTTCTCCAAAACAACTAGGTGAAATTTTATATAATGATCTTAAGATTGCAGATTTAAAAAAAACTAAAAAGGGAAGTTTTGCAACAAGTGCCTCAGTACTAGAAGATCTGGCTTTTAAAGGTCATAAATTTCCACAACTAGTCCTAGACTGGCGACAAGTTTCAAAACTAAAAAATACCTACTCAGACTCATTACCTGAACATATTAATCCTGATACAAAAAAAGTTCATACTTCTTTTTTATTAGCAGCAACGACTACAGGACGATTAGCTTCTAGTGATCCTAATTTGCAAAATATTCCAATTAAATCAGAAGATGGCAGAGATATTCGTAAAGCTTTTGTTGCTGAAAAGGATAATATTCTGATTTCAGCAGATTACAACCAAATCGAAATGAGAATTTTAGCTGACTTGGCTGATGTCAAAGAGCTAAAAAAAGCTTTTCAAAATAATGAGGATATACACTCTCTAACTGCTAGCCAAATTTTTAATATTGATATTAATAAGGTTAATCAAGATCAAAGAAGAAAAGCTAAAGCAATAAACTTTGGAATAATCTATGGAATTTCTCAGTATGGACTAGCGAAGCAAATAAATGTCTCTAATTTTGAGGCTGAAGAGTTTCTAAATTCATATTTCTCAAAATTCCCTGAAATAAAAGTTTATATGGATCGAACAATTAAATTCTGTAGGAAAAGTGGATATGTAAGTAATATTTTTGGAAGAAGATCTCATTTTATAAATATAAATGATAAAAATTATAATGTGAGAAACTTTCAAGAACGTGCAGCAATTAATGCTCCAATACAAGGATCTGCTGCTGAGATAATGAGATTAGCAATGATAAGAATTGATAAAAAACTCAAAGAGCAAAAACTTAATAAAACAAAGATGTTACTTCAAATCCATGATGAACTAATTTTTGAAAGTCCCAAAAATGAGGTAAAAAAAATATCCAAAGTGATAATTAACGAAATGTCCAGCGTTGCAGAGAGTGATCAACATTCTTTTTCAATACCTCTTACAGTAGATTTAAACACTGGAGAAAATTGGGGTACACTACATTAATTTATTTGCCCAAATTAGAACAATTTAGTATTTTTATAATTAAGTATGCAAAAACAAACTATTGCTTTAGTAGATGATGACAGAAATATTTTAACCAGCTTAAGTATTGCTCTTGAAAAAGAGGGGTTTAAAGTTCAGACTTACATCGATGGAGAAAGTGCATTAATTGGATTAACCAGGACACCACCAGATCTGGCTATTGTTGATATAAAGATGCCAAAAATGGATGGTGAGGAATTGCTCAAGAAATTGAGAAAAAAAACCTCATTACCAGTTATATTTCTTACTTCTAAAGATGATGAAATTGATGAATTACTAGGATTAAAATTAGGTGCTGATGATTTTGTAAAAAAATCTGGCGGTTTTTCAATTAAAGTTTTAATTGAAAGAATTAGAGTTCAACTTAGAAAAAAAGACACCAAGGAAACTTTAGAAGAAAATAAAAGTATTATATCACACGGAAAATTAAAACTTGATCCGTCCCAATTAGAGTGCGAATGGAATGGGAAACAATTGCCTGATAAATTGACTACCACAGAATTTTTACTAGTAAAGGAGCTAGCCAAAAGACCAGGAATTATAAAAGAGAGAGCCCAATTAATGGACATAGCTTATAGAGAAGATACAGATATTGAAGATAGAACAATTGATAGTCACGTTAAAAGAATCAGAAAAAAATTCAAAAAAGTTGATCCTGAATTTTCAGCTATAGAAACTAGATATGGAAGCGGATATAGATGGAATGTTAGTTAATGCTCAGCAATTTTCTTAAGAACTTATCAATTTTAAAAAAATTTTTATTCATTAATTCTATTTTTTTTACAATAATAGGCCTGTTCACATTCGTTTATTTGAAAAATGTCCAACCAAATTTAATTAAAAAAAAATCCTCAAATCATATCGAGGTAATCAATAATACAATTGATAATCTAACAAGATTAAATGTAAAATTTGTTGAAAAAGACATTAGAAAATTTTTGTTTTCAACTAGATTTCTTTTTCAGAATTTGGATAGAGTAATATTTTTTGATAATAAGCTTAATTTAATAGGAGACACTGATACATTAGACTTAGATCCAAGATCGTTCTCACAAAGGTTGGATACTATTGAGTTAGAGGTATTGGACTCAACAACAACAAAAAAAATCACTGAAGAAAAAAATATAGATATTGGAAATGAAAATAATGTGTCTTTAAATGATGTTCTTTTAAATTACGCAACGTCTAAGAATTTTGGTATCCCTTTTACATTTACCGAGGAAGAATTTAACAAATTTAAATTGACTACCATTAAGAATGTTATGAAGAATGGAGAAAATATAGGATATTTAGCAATTACAGAAAATGCAAATGACATTAAAGCTGCTATAGACGAAAGAAAAACTTTTGTAATTAGAACTGCAATTGCAGTTGGTATCGTAATATTAATTTTTTCATTTGTTTTAAATCGATATTTTTTAAAACCAATTAAAAATTTAGTTAGTTATACCAAAATCATAAAAAATAAAGACACAAAAAGAACAAATATAGATACATTAAAATCAAGAAATGATGAGCTTGGTTTACTCTCCAATTCTTTGGATGATATGACTTTAGAGTTACAAAAAAGAATTTCAAACGCAGAAAATTTTTCAACTGATCTGGTACATGAAATTCGTAATCCATTGGCATCATTAAAAAGTGCATCTGAAATTTTACATGATGCAAAAGATTCTGAACAAAGACTAAAATTGATTAATATTTTAAGTCATGATGTACAAAGAATTGAAAGATTGATTACTGATTACTCACAAATGTTAAAAGATGAAGTTGCATTAAGTAAAGAAAAAATTAAAAAAATAGATATTGAACCAATAATTAAGTCAGTTGTAGACGATTTTAATAATATTTATAAATTAAAAAGAGGAATTAATATTTCTTATGAAAATGATGGTAAAAATAAATATTTAATTTATGGAATCGAGAACAGAATTGAACAAATCATTGCAAACCTTTTAGATAATGCGATTTCTTTTAGTGATGATAATAAAGACGTACTTGTGCAAGTTTCAAAACCAGAGGATAGTAAAGTGTGCATAAAAATATTAGATGAGGGACAGGGTTTTAAAGAAAAAGACACGAATAAAATATTTAATAGATTCTACAGTAACAGACCAGATAAATTTGGACAGCATTCTGGGCTAGGGTTAAATATAGTAAAAAATTTAGTTGATTTACATAATGCCACAATTAAAGCAACTAATAGAGAAGATAAAAAAGGAGCGAGTATGGAAATAGAATTTCCAAAAGTTTAAAGAGTTTTATTGATTAATTAATTTTTAATTGTTAGAAGAGCCACGATGGAAGATTTTAAAGTAAGAGATTTATCACAAGCAGAATTTGGAAGAAAAGAAATTTCAATTGCTGAAAGTGAAATGCCAGGACTTATCGCTTTAAGGGAGGAGTATGCAGGAAAATCTCCTTTAAAGGGTGCAAAAATCATAGGTTGTTTGCATATGACAATACAAACAGCAGTATTAATTGAAACTTTGGTGGATTTAGGCGCAGAAGTAAGATGGTCATCTTGTAACATTTTTTCTACTCAAGACCATGCAGCAGCAGCAATAGCAAAAGCTGGTATTCCAGTTTATGCGTGGAAGGGAGAAACAGAGGAGGAATATGTTTGGTGCATAAAACAAACCATTGAAGGTAAGAAAAGTTGGAAACCCAATATGCTTTTGGATGATGGTGGTGATTTAACAGCAATGATGCACAACGAATATAAAGATTTATTAAAAGATGTGAAAGGAGTTTCAGAGGAGACAACTACAGGGATAAAAGCTTTGAATAAAATGGAAAAAGAAAATTCTTTGTTGGTTCCAGCAATTAATGTGAATGATTCAGTTACCAAATCAAAATTTGATAACTTATATGGGTGTAGAGAAAGTTTAGTTGATGGAATTAGAAGAGCCACTGATGTAATGATGTCAGGAAAAATTGCAATCGTTGCAGGCTTTGGTGATGTTGGAAAAGGAAGTGCTGCATCATTAAGGCAGAGTGGGGCTCGTGTGTTAGTTACCGAAGCAGATCCAATATGCGCATTGCAAGCTGCAATGGAAGGTTACGAAGTTGTTTTAATGGATGAAGCAATTAGTAAAGCAGATATAGTTGTAACTGCGACTGGTAATAAAGATATTGTTACAGCTGACCATATGAGAGATATGAAGGATAGAGCAATCTTATGTAATATCGGACATTTCGATAATGAAATCCAGGTTGAAGCTTTGAAAAATTACAAATGGACTGAAGTAAAACCCCAAGTACATGAAATTGAACTACCTAGCAAAAAAAGAATAATTTTATTGGCAGAAGGTAGATTAGTTAATTTGGGTTGTGCTACAGGGCATCCAAGTTTTGTAATGAGCGCTTCTTTCACAAATCAGGTTATTGCTCAAATAGAACTATGGAATAATCATAAAAATTATGAAAACAAAGTTTATGTTTTACCAAAACATTTAGATGAGAAAGTAGCTACACTTCATCTTAAAAAAGTTGGTGCTAAATTAACTAAACTTTCTAAAGATCAAGCAGATTATATCAGTGTAGGGGTAGAGGGACCTTTCAAACCTAATGCCTATCGCTACTAAAAGTGATTTTATCAATTTATCTTCAGAAAAAAAAACAGAGGAATTAGCTAAGAAGATTTCAAAGAAATTGAAATTAGGACATATAGTTTTTTTTGTGGGTGAGATGGGTGTCGGAAAAACTACTTTTATTAGATATCTAATCAACAATTTTCAAAAACAAAATGGACTTAAAATAACGGAAGTAACAAGTCCTACATTCAATTTATTAAATGAGTACCAAATTAAACAAATCAAAATCAATCATTATGATTTATTTAGAATAAATAGTTTAGATGAAATTCACAATCTAGGATTATTTGATGATATTACTAATGCTATTACATTAATTGAATGGCCACAAAAAATAAAACCAAAACCAAAAAATTTGATAGAATTAAATTTTGAATATGGAAATGATTACAAGAAACGAATATTAAAAATTAAGGGTTTAAATTTGTAATTATAGATAAATGCAAAATCTTAAAAAATTAAAAGGAGACGCGTCACATAGAAAGTTTTTTAGAAAAAAATCCAATTATGGTAATTCTATTGTAATTCAAGCAAAAAAGGACAAATTTAAAAATCTCCTTGTTTATGATGCAATTAGCAAGATTTTAAATAAAAATAAAGTTCTAGCTCCAAAATTATATCAAGAGAATTATAAGAATAATTATATTGAAGTTGAGGATTTTGGAAATAAGACAATTTTTCAAATTTTAAAGAAAAGTAAAAATAAAAAATTATTATATTTTAAAGATATAATAAAATTGCTTAATCAAATACAATTAATAAAAGATAAAAAAATAAGAAATTTCAGAAATAAATATTATCGAATACCTGATTATAAAAATGAAATATTAATTCGGGAGGCTAATTTATTTTGTGAGTGGTATGTGAAAAAAAATTTGCCAAAAAATAAGAGACAAGACTTTAATAAAAAGTTTAAAAAAATAATTAAAACCTTATCTTTATGTCTTAAGATGAAAAAAAATGTATTTGTACATAGGGATTTTCATGTATCAAATTTAATGCTTGTTAATAACAGAATAGGTGTAATTGATAGTCAAGATGCTTTGATAGGAAATAGAGCTTATGATTTAGCTTCCTTAGTCGATGATGTAAGATTAAAAACTTCAAAAGTACTAAAAAAAAAAATTTTTAATTTTTATATAGGTACTCAAAAAAAAATTGATGAAAAAAAAATAAAAAATGATTTTGAAATTTTATCTATTTTAAGAAACCTGAAAATAATTGGAATATTTACACGTCTGGCAATCCGAGATAAAAAAAAGGGTTATTTAAAATTAATACCATACGCGTGGGAATTGATTTCTTCAAGAATCAATGAAAATGAAATTTTCTTAGATTTAAAAAAATTACTAAATAATAATTTTAAAAAAAATTTATGAAAATTAATTACGCTTTTATTCTCTGCGCTGGATTTGGTAAAAGACTAAATCCTTTAACACTTGAAAAACCCAAACCATTACTTCAAATCAAAAATCAAACAATTTTAGAGGATTGTATTAATACTGTAATAAAACTGAAAGTCGAAAATATTTTTTTAAATACTTTTTATTTAAGTGAGCAAATTATTGACTTTTTTAAAAATAAAAATTTTTCAGTAAAAATAAAAATTATAGAGGACGGTAAAGAAATTTTAGATACTGGCGGAGGAATTTTAAATTTGATCAACCACTCAGATTGTGAAGATTTTTTTGTTTTTAATCCTGATACTATTTGGAATGAAAATTATTTGAGTGAAATTAATAATATGCAAAAATATTATTTTCAAAATAAATTAAATAATATTCTTTTATTGGTTAATAAAAAACTAAGTTTTGATAATAACCTAAAGGGCGATTTTGATTTAGAAGATAATATAATTAAACAAAGTTTTGAAAAAAACTTTATATATACTGGTTGTCAAATTTTGAACAAAAACTTATTTAATGAATATAAAGTAGAAAACTTCTCAATTGCTAAAATTTGGAATAAATTATTAATGAAGCAACAGTTAAATGGATTTGAGAGCATCAATAAATTTCACCACTTAACGAACTTAGAAATTTTTAAAAAACTAAAAGGTTTTTAGATCTTTCTTTATCTAGATATTTACATTCATTTATTTTCAAATTTTCACCGAAATCGATTATTAAGGGATTTCCTGTTGGAATTTCTAAACTTGTGATTTGATTGTTATCTAAATTGAACAGATATTTACATAAAGCTCTTATGGAGTTTCCGTGTGCTGTAATTAATATATTTTTATTTATTAGTTTAGGATGTATTTCATTTTTGAAATACTCCAAAACTCTGTTGTATGTATCTTTTAAAGACTCTGTGTCAGGAATGAGCTCTTTAGGGATTTTCTCATATGTTTTAATATTTAGGGGATGATAAGAGCTTTCTCTACTTAGTTTTCCAGGTTTTATATCCCAAGATCTTCGGAATTCAAAAACTTTATCTTCACCAATTTTTTTTGCAGTCTCAATCTTATTCAACCCTGTAAGCTCACCATAGTGTCTTTCGTTTAGCTGCCACGCTCTTACAAAATCCTTTTTTGATTTTAATACTTTTTGTATTATTTTAAGAGTATGGTTTGCCCTAACTTGAAACGAGGAATAATAAAAATCTATATTTATATTTTGATTTTTGATAAGCAGACCAGCTTTCTCAGCTTCTATTTTACCTTGATCTGTAAGATCTACATCAACCCAACCAGTGAATCTTTTTTCAAGATTCCAAATACTCTGACCATGTCTCACTAATATCAAAAAACTCATCTTGTCATATCTAAAAATTATTTATAAAAAAATCATTTAACTAAATGTCAAAATTTTTTTCTACATATAAAGTAATATTTTATATAATTAATATCCTTTTAATTTTTTTATATCTATATCCTGGAAGTCTATTAGGCTGGATAATTTATGACAATAAAAGTATACAACCTCAAATAACACCAGATTTTGTTATATCATCAAATCATTTTTATGTATTTGTATTAATTTCAATTATTGGTTTTTTAACTTTTGCTAATTCCAAGAAAATTATCTTATTACTATTATATTTAATTTTAATTTCTATCACGCTTGAAATTTTTCATCTATTTATACCTGAAAGAACTTTTCAATGGTCTGATTTATTTGGAAATTTATTGGGTGTTATTGTTGTAATTCTTCTTAATAATTTTATAAATAAATATGGTAGATTTAAAAAATAAATTATTAATTTTTATTTATTTTTTTACAATCGGCTGCTCATCAATTCCATCAAACACTTCTAACAGTTGTTCAATTTTTAGTGAAAGATATCTATGGTATAAACATACAAAAAAAGTTGAGCAAAAGTGGGGCACACCTATCTATATTCAATTAGCTATAATAAAAATGGAGTCTGATTTTGATTGGCTTGCTAAACCGGCAAGACAAAAAATTTTTAAAGTGATACCTTATAAACGACCTTCTAGTTCTTTTGGTTATTCGCAAGCAGTTAAAGGAACTTGGGAGCAATACAAAAAAGAAACTGGTAATAAATTAGCAACAAGAGCAAGATTTAAAGACAGTGTTGACTTTATTGGATGGTATACAAATAAATCAGAAAACATTTTAAAGATATCAAAGAAAGATGCTTTCAAACAGTATCTTGCATATCACGAAGGATGGGGAAATTATAAAAATTATAAAAAAAATAAAAAAGTAATTGGACTAGCTAAAAGAGTTGAGAGACAATCCAATAAATACAAAAATCAGCTATTGAAATGTAAAAGTAAATTAAATAGAAAAAAATATATTATTTTTTAGACAATTCTTTTTTTAGTTCTAAGTCAATTATATCAATCCTTTTAGTATTTTTTGCTAATGCGAGATACATTGAAGGAGTGACATATAAAGTAAAGAAAGTTGAAATAATCATTCCTCCTAATATTGTAGAACCAACTGCTAATCTTGAACCCTCTCCTGCACCAGGGCCAAAATTTCCAACCACTAAAGGCATCATTGCAATCATCGTACTCAGTGATGTCATTATAATTGGTCTAAACCGAACAGCACACGCTTCTTTAACAGCTAATTCAATAGTTTTTCCACTAGATCTAATTTGGTTAGCGTAATCTACAATTAAAATACTATTTTTAGTTGAGATACCTATTAGTATAATTAATGCAATCTGAGAAAAAATATTTACTGAGCTATTTAAAAATAAAATAAACACTAATCCCCCAAAAATAGCCAAAGGCACAGTTAAGATTATAACAAATGGATGAACAAATGAGTTAAATGTTGCAGCCATAACCAAATAAGCAGTTAGTAAAGCTAAAGCAAAAATTATAAATAATTCATTACTTGTTTCTTTAATTTCCTCTGATTTTCCTTTCCAAGTAATTTGGTTTTCTGGTGCTAAATCAACCATCACATTTTCGAAGTATTTAATCGCTTCTGTTAATGTATACCCCTCACTAATATTTGCAGAAATTGTTACAGCCCGTTGTCTATTATATCTAGCAAGTTCTTTTGCTGAACCCTCTTCCTTAAAACTAACAAGATTTGCTAAAGATATTAATTTTCCATTGGTTTCAGAGCGAACAAAAATTTTCGAAACACCCTCTTTATTTCGTCGATCAGATAAATATTGTTGAACAATTATTGGATATTCTTTGCCTAATTTATTAAAAGTCGTTATTTTTTTACCCCCATAAAGTGTTTCAAGTGTTTCACCAATTGATTTAGTTGAGACACCTAGATCTTTGGCTTTATTTTTATTTATTATTAATTTTACCTCTGGTTTGTTTCGATTGTAATCAGACTCAATTCTTGAGAGATTTTTATTCGATCTGATTGTTCGTATAACTTTTTTTTGTATCGCCTCAAGTTCCTCATAAGTATTTCCATAAATAACCATTTGAACTGGTTTGTTGTAATTTGATACTCTTATAGATTGAGGAGATATAGGAAAAGCTAGGGCTTGGGGTAAAGTTACTATTTTCCCAATCGCTTCTCTAAGAACGACTTGTTGACCTTTTTTACGATTTTTCCAATCATCAAGGAGAGCGATTATTATAAAACTATTAAATGAATTAGCTGAATTTCCAAATCCTGGAACACGCATTATAAATCTTGAATATGGACTATCCTCAGCTTGCAGTAAAGGAATAAGTCTTGCCTCTACTTTTTGGGCTTGTTCTTGAGTATATTCAAATGAACTTCCTTCATCAGTTGAGCCAATTATTAGATATGCTCCCCGATCTTCCATAGGCAAAAGTTCTTTTTTTGAGAAACTAAATAAAAGCACTGAAGCAATTATTATAAAAATAATAAAAAAACTTACACTTTTAGTTTTATTAATAGCATGTACTAAAGTTTCCTCATAAAATTTTGCGAAGTTGGAAAAAATTTTTTCAAATTTTTGAATAAAAATTTTTTTTGATTTTTTTTTGTATAAAAATTTACTTGCAAGCATTGGTGACAAAGTTAATGCAACAAAAGAAGAAACTACAATTGAAAAAGATAATGCAATCGCTGTTTCTCTAAATAATGTTCCAGAAATTCCCTCAATAAATATTAACGGTAAGAAAACTGCTACTAAAATTAGTGTGGTAGCAACGATAGCAAAAGAAATTTGTTTAGAGCCTTTATAAGCTGCAACGAGTGGGGTTTCACCATTCTCTATTCGTCTGTATATTGCATCTGTCATAATTACTGAGTCGTCTGTGATTATACCAATCGCTAAAATAAAACTTAAAAGGACAAAAATATTAATAGAAAGACCAAATATGTATAAGCCTAGAAAGGATGCTATTAAACTCACTGGTAGTGCAATAGCAGGTACGATGACTGCCTTTAAATTACCTAAAAATAAATAAATTATCGATACAACTAAGATAAACGCAATGACCAAAGTTTTATATACCTCTTCAATTGCAGCCTCAACATAGTTAGCTCTATTGAACGAAACCCTTAAATCCAATTCTTCTGGTAATGATTTTTTTACTTCAACAATTTTTTTTTTGATATCATTTGAAAGTTCTACCGTTGAAGCACCACTTCTTGCATAGATACCTATTCCTACGGTTTTCAAATTTATTTGATCTTTAGTTTGAGCTTTAAAAAGAGTTTTCTCTGATACTGGACCGAATTCAACGTTTGCTACGTCTGATAACTGAATTACACGATTACTAGTTTTTTTGATGGGTATTTGCTTTATAGTTTCAATATCGTTGTATGATTTATCTAGATTTAGTGTTAAATCGATATTATCTGCTTCTAACGTTCCAGCAGGTAAACTTACATTTTCTCCACGAATTGCAAATTCAACTTCTTTAATGGTTAAATCATTAGCTGCAAGTTTAATAGGATCAATCCAAACTCTAATGCTTAATTCTCGTAATCCACCAACCCTTATTCTTCCAACATTTTTAACACTTGAAAATTGGTCTACAAGATATCTCTCCGCGTAATCTCCTAACTCAAGGTCGCTCCATGAAGATGAGGATAATGACAGCCACATTGTTGTTGTGAACCCTGCAGCTCGTTTAAGTATCTGTGGTGGATCTGATTCTGTTGGCAAGTTATCCACAACTCTTGCAACTCTTTCTCTTATATCATTGGCAGCATTATCTAGATCAATACTAGTATCAAACTCGACATTAATTGTACTTCTTCCATTTTCAGATTTGGAGTCTATATTTTTTATACCCTCTGCCCCACCAATAACATCTTCAACAACTTGTGTGACTTCTTGATCTACTATTGAAGCTGATGCAGACTTGTAGTCTACTTGAACTTGAACAACAGGTGGTTGAATTCCATTGGGCAATTCTCTAACAGGCAATTTCCAAAATACAAATAAACCAAATATGATCAGTATCAGTGACATAACCCAAGATACAGTCGGTCTTTTAATACTTAATTCAGTAATAAACATTATTTATTAATAGGTTTTATTTTTCCACGAGGCCTTACTTTTTTTAGACCCTCAGCTACAATTATATCACCCGCAGTTAAGCCTGAAATTATTTCAATGTTGCTATCGCCTCTTAGGCCAGTTTTTACCTCAGTTTTATTTGCAATATTTTCTGCATTAATTTTGTAAACATATGATTTATCGCCCTCTATCATCACACTTGTATCAGGTACACTTAAAGAATTTCTCAAATCAAATTTTACTCTTACCTCTAAAAGTGAACCTGAAATTAATTCTAAATTTTCGTTTTTCACTTTTATTCTTGATAACAAACTTCTGGTGTCCGCGTTTATTCTGCTTGAAACAAAATCTATTTCACCTGAAAAAGTCTTATCTTTAAAACTAGATAAGGTAACTTCGACTGGAAGACCTTTTTTTATAAATGTAGAGTAACTTTCTGGAATTTTAATATCTGAGTAAATTATTGAGTTATCATCAAGTGTAATGATAAATATGTTATTTGAAACAAGAATGTCCTCAGTTAAACCTGTGTAGCCAAGAACCCCACTAAATGGAGCCAATATATCCCCACTTTTTAATTTAATTAAAACATCTCCTTTTTTAACAAAATTCTTAAGTTTTAAATCCTCAAAAAGATCATCTTTTTTAATCTTAAAAGTTTTTGATTTTTTAGAAATTGCTGTACCGTAAGTTTCTATTTGTTCAGAGAGTTCTTTTTCAATCACCTCAGTTACAATTATTCCTGGTGGTGGTCTCTTACTGAATTTTTTTTTAAAATGATTGCCAATCATAGATCTTCCAACAATTACAATTGTAATTATTAAAAAAAACACAAATATTATTGAAATTGTTTTCGTAGATCTTTTCATATTAAATTTAAATTAATCCGTATTCGGCCCAAGAGCCATCATATATACAAGGAAGATATTTATCATTAATTAAAGAATAAGCTAGTGCCAAAACACACGCTGTAACACCTGAACCACATGAAAAAACAATATTTTTTTGTCCTAAATTTTCTAAACTTGTCCTAAAAATTTTTTTAAGTTCATTTTTATTTTTGAAAGTTTTATCGTCATTTAGACAGTCATTAAACGGTATACAAAAAGAGTTTTTTATACATCCGCTTCTAAGACCTTTTCTGGGTTCAGGGATTTTACCTTCAAATCTTTCTCTACTTCGAGCATCAATTAATGTGAATATTTTTTCGTCTATATTTTGATCAATTACTTGTTTACTCTTAACAAGATCTTTTCTCTCACTACCTTTATAATCTGATTTATCTATATTTGAAATTTCATCAGTTACTTTCTTTTTTTCTTTAAGCCATTTCCTTAAACCACCATTTAAAACATTTATTAATTTTGGATCATGTCCGTAATAGATAAAATTAAACCAACCACGACATGAGCTTATAACATCTGAATTGTCATAGATGACTATTTCATCATTTTTTTTAATTCCCATATTTGAAACAATTTTATCCCAACTCATTTGGTCAACTAACATATGTGGTAAGGCAGTATCTTTTCTTGAATTTTCATCTATATCAAAAAAAATTGCGCTTGGTATGTGAAGAGATTTATATTCCTCAAATCCACTTCTTTGTGTTTGAGGCATATGCCAAGAGCAGTCAATAATTTTCACCTTAGTAAGGTTTTTTTCTAACCAATCAGTTTCAACTAAAGACATGTTATCGCTTTTCCAAGTATTTTTGATGATATTCTTCAGCTGGACAGTAATTTTTTAGTAAAGATATTCTTGTAACAACTTTACCAGATAAACGCGCATTCACTTCATTTAATACCTTCTCAGCTATCATTTTTTGATTGTCATTAAGATAAAATATTTCACTTCTATACTGAGTTCCAAAATCTGGTCCTTGAGAATTTAAGGTTGTTGGATCATGAATTTGAAAAAATATTTTTAAAATTTTTTCGTATGTGATAGTTTTTTCATCAAAATCTAACTTTACCACTTCAGCATGATTTGTATTGCCAGTGCAAACTTCTTTATAAGTGGTGATAGAGCTATTACCTCCACAGTAGCCAACTTCTGTTTTGATTATGCCATCTATTTTACTGAATTTAATTTCAGGTCCCCAAAAACATCCAAGTGCTAAAACAGCTATTTCCATTGAATAAGATTTAATTTAATTTACAAATTATTCATATGCTAAGTAAAAATCAATTGGGATTTTTGTACATGTTTTTGTCCATTTGTGCATTTTCATTAATGGATTTAATTGTAAAGTGGTCTGTAGATTATCCTATTGGACAGGTTTTGTTTTTTAGAGGTTTTTTTGGAATAATCTTCTATTTTTTAATAATTCCAAAAGAAAGATTTCATAATTTTTATAAAACTCAACGACCAGGTTTACATGCTTTAAGATGTGGCTCAGGATTAATAGCTCTAATCGCAATATTTATTGCTTTAAGGCAGCTGCCATTAGCAACTGTTGTAAGCATTTCTTTTGCTGCTCCAATATTTACAACAATATTATCTATTTTTCTATTAAATGAAAAAGTTGGAATTTTTAGATGGTTAGCAGTGATCATAGGCTTTGTTGGAATTCTTATAATTACAGAGCCTGGGATCACTGATTTAAATATTTATTATATTTTTCCGATTATATTTTGTTTAGGTTTATCCTATGTAGCCATAACTATTAGACAACTGTCAACAACTGAACCAGTGTGGTTAATTTCTTTTTATTTTTCGTTAGCAATTACGCTATTAAGTTTTTTAACTATCCCACAGGGCTGGGTAATGCCTACTTTAAATCATTTTATACTTTTATCTTTGATAGGTATTTTTGGAGGTGTTGCAAACTTGTGGTTAAGTCAATCATATAAATTTTCAGAGGTTTCTCTGGTAACTCCCCTCAAATATTTAGCTTTAGTTTTCGCTATTATATTTGGATATTTTATTTGGGACGAGATACCTACGTTTAAAACGCTAATGGGGGCTTTATTGGTAATTGTTTCAACGCTTATAATTTTTAGAAGGGAGATTTATAAGAAAAAAATTATAACATCTAGGTCAATTAATGAATAAAGTACCTAAATATTGGAACAAAGCAAAAAAATACTTATCTAAAAAAGATAAAACTCTTTCTAAGTTAATCAAAAGTTACGAAAGTCCTTCAGAAACTATTTTAACTTCAAGGCGAGATATTTTTTTTTCGTTATGCAAAAGTATAATTGGACAACAAATAAGTGTTGCAGCAGCAAATTCTGTCTTTTTAAAATTTAAAAAAAAATGTAAAAATAAAATTAACGCAAAAAAAGTATCTAAACTGACTTTTACTCAATTGAAAAGCTGTGGATTAAGCAGACAGAAAGTATTAGGCATAAAGAGTTTAGCGAAGCAAACAATAGAAAAAACTTTTAATCCTAAACTGATTAATAAAATGTCAGATGAAGAGGCTATTAATTATTTATCACAATTAAGACAGATAGGGAGATGGTCGGCTGAAATGATTTTATTATTTACATATAACAGATCAAATATTTGGCCAATTCAGGATATCGGCCTTCTAAGAGCTATTTCAAAAAATTATAAAAAAAAATATTTACCACCAGATAAATTTGTATCATTATTAAAAAAAAGGTTTAGTCCTTATTGCTCTGTAGCCACGTGGTATTTATGGAGAAGCATAGATCCTGAGCCTATTCAGTACTAAACCCCTCAACCACTTGCATATGTCTTTTTGTAGTTTTTTTTGCTACTGCCCAACTATCTTGATATTCTTTAGAGGAGTGACATTCTAATGCTTTGGCATAACTTGGAAATTCCCACACAACAGTCCTACTAAAATCATCACCATTAAAAGTGTCATGCTTGCCACCTCTAATTAATGGTACACCGCCATAACTTTTGATAACGGGTGTAGCTAATTCTGAATATTTTTTCAGTTTTTCTTGATTTTCTATTTTAAAATATAAACTAACCCAATATCCTTTTTTCATATTAATCAATCCATTGTTTATAATCATTCAAGTTATCTTGCAAAAACTTTGGTAACTTGTTTGATGGATATTTCTCAAGTTTGCTACCGTCACCAATTTTGTTTATTCTTTTATCAACTTTTAGATCATAAATAGCTTGTTTGTTTTTTATTAAATTGTTTATTTCCTCAACAGATAAAGGATTTTCATCAAATTCTCTATGATGGAGATATGATTTAAGTTTAAATTCAATTTCAGAGGCAGTTTTTAAGTTAGAAAAGTGCCATCCACCATTAGATATTATTTTGATGTTGACATATTTTGTATCAGAAAAAAAAGTATCTAATCTGTAAAAGGGGTATTTTCTGTCTTTTATGTTTCTCAACCATTGAGGAGATTTAAGAAATTTTTTTTTACATCCTTTTGTACCAGTCCAATCAAGATTTGGTAATTTAAGATTAAACTTATAATAAAACATGTCCTGTTTAAAAAGAATAATTTTTTCTTGGATTTTTGATAGTTCTAAATTTTCTAAATTTGGAATTTCATCGACATCAGAAACTAAAATCATGTCATCATTGTTTGCTAAATCTAATCCTTTTAAGATATAATTCCTTTGACCATTTTCTCTATAAAGTGCATTTGATATATATTTCCAGGATTTGACAGCATCATTATCATTATCATTGATTTGGTTTTTTGCTATTTCTGGTGGTTCTTCATCATAAGTAATATAAATTAATTTATCTTTAAATTTTTTAAATTTATGATGATTGAACTTTAAGTCTCTCTTATCTCCTTTGTGAGTAAAAGAACTCTCTACTATCACAAAATAATCGATATATTTATTCAAAATGTTCAGTCTTAATTCTAAAACTGTTTCCTCATCAAAATACATAAAACAATCAAAAATTTTCATAATGACTTTTTAATCTTTTTTAATTTTTTTTATATGATAAAAAAATCTATGGCAGATAAATTAATTGTTAGTTTTGAAGAATATATCAAAATAGTTGAAAAATTAGCCATTGAAATTCATAATAATTACAAACCTACAGTTTTAGTTGGAATAATGAGAGGAGCTGCACCTATAATAGATATTCTTTCAAGAATTCTGAAACTTCCAATAGCGTACATTGTTATCCAAAGTTACACAGGAAAAGGATTAGAAGACCAGCAGGGCCAACTAATGTTTGCTAGAGAAATAAGTTCATTAGCTAGAGAAGAAGATTTTGAAAAAATCCTCTTAATCGATGATTTATCAGATACAGGACTAACACTAAATAAAAGTATTGAATGGTTAAAAGGTTACGAACCAACAAAAAAGTTTATCAAAGAAATTAAAACCGCTTGTTTATGGAAAAAAAAATCATCTTCTTTTGAACCAGACTTTTGTCCAATTAAATTAGACTCAGATCCTTGGATTGTTCAGCCTACTGAACATTATGAGGAACTTTCTATTGAAGAAATTATAAAAAAAACTAGTTAACGGAGCTAGAAAACTAGCCCCGTTAAATTTTGTTTAGCTTACAGCAAAACTTACAACACTAAGTATTGCAACAACCCATATTGCTGGAGAAGTACTTGAAAATTTTCCAGTAAATATTTTTATTAAAGCATACGAAACAAATGCCAAAGCAATTCCATTACTGATGCTATAAGTTAATGGCATTGCGATCATGGCTAAAATTGCCGGAGCTGACTCTGAGATGTCATTCCATTCTATATCTGTAATATTTCTAATAAATAAAACAGAAACAAAGAGTAAAGCCGCACCATCTATTTGTTTAGGCAAACTAGTTGCAAGAGGTGCAAAAAATATACATGCTAAAAACAATATACCTATCACAAGGGAAGTCATCCCAGTTTTACCACCAGCTTTTACACCAGCCCCTGATTCCACATAACTAGTAACAGTTGTTGTTCCCATCATAGCACCTGCAACAGTCCCAACGCTGTCAGACAGCATTGCTTTATTAATGTCTTGAACTTTTCCTTGTTTATCAATTTTACCTGCAACGTTTGCAACAGAAGTTAATGTTCCAGCTGTATCAAAGAAATCTATAAATAATAAAGTAAATATTACTGTAGACATTCCAGCAGTCATAGCAGCGGACAAGTCAAATTCGAAAAGGTATGTCATCGGAGGAGGCGAACTAGCTAAACCATTAAATTTAGCTAATCCAGTAGCCCAAGCAATAACACTAAAAAACAAAATACCTATAATGATATTTCCTTTTACATTCATTTTCTCAAGTACAATAATTGCAATAAATGTTGCGCATCCAAGAAGTACTAATGGGTCGCTTAAATTTCCTAGTTGTACTAGTGTTACAGGGTTATCAACTACAACTTCCATAATTTGCAATCCAATAATTGCAAGAAACAATCCAATACCCGCACCAATCCCTAGTTTTAAACTTTTTGGAATTGAGTTAATCAACCAGGCTCTTATCGGTGTAAGCGAGATGATTAAGAACAACACCCCAGCAACCAAAACTGCACCAAGAGCTTCTTGTGGCGTATAACCCATGCCAGCACAAACTCCAAAAGCAACAAATGCATTAATACCCATACCTGGAGCAAGTCCAATTGGCCAAGTTTTTCCGTAAAAGGCCATTATGAAACAAGCTAATGCGGTGGCCAAAATTGTTGCTGTATATACTGCGCCAAAATCAAAGAAACCTTTTTCAGGGCCGGCGAATTCACCTGATAAGATGAACGGATTTAAAAACATTATATAGGCCATTGTGAGGAACGTAGTTGTTCCAGCAATTACCTCAGTTTTAAAATCAGTTTTATGTTTTTTATATTCAAAATATTTTTCAAGCATTTATCCTCCTATAAATCAAAAATATTTGATTCTTTCTTATATTGCCCGTCAAAATTAATTCTTATTAACAATTTTCAACCCACAAGTTTATATTTATGCCATAATTAGGTTGTTATTATAAAAATATGAAAAAAATTAAGCTTGCAATTTTAAGTGTTTTTTTAATGTTTTCTTTACTGAGTTGTCAGACAATTAAACAAAAAACTGACGCTATTGTTGAAAAGGAAAATAAAAAATTAAGTGCATTCATTGGTAAGTCCTCTCAGGATTTAAAAATTAGTTTAGGCAGCCCAGATGAGGATTTTAAAAACGAAAAAGGAAATTTAGTATTAGTTTACAACACAAAGAAATACGGAATTCCATGTGAAAGAAGATTTGAAGTAAACGCAAAATTGATTGTTATTGGATTTGTATCTAACGGGTGTTTTTGATTACCTGCGGAGAATTTATCTCCGCAAGCAAGGTTTACTTATTTAATTTCAATAAGTTTTCTTTTTTTATGCTCAGGAACAATTCTTTCACAAGATATTGTTAAAAGACCATCTTTTAACTCAGCACCATTTACCTTTACATCATCAGCTATAGTAAATGATCTAGCAAATTGTCTTTGCGAAATACCCTTATGAATTATTTCTCCATCAGCATTATTATTTTCAGATTTATTAACTTGTTTAGTTCTTACAGTTAATAAATTATCCTCAAACTCAACTTCAACATCTTTTTTATTAAAACCAGCTAAAGCAACTTCGATTGCATAATTATCCTTACCAGCTTTTCTGATGTTATAAGGTGGGTAATTTGACTGCATAGTCAAAGAACCATTACCAAGCATATTTTCAAATTGGTCAAACATATCGTCAAAGCCAATAGAAAAAGGTCTTAGTGAGTTGAATATAGATAAATCCTTACTTGTCATAATATCCTCCTTTGTTAAGCAAGTTTATTTATTGTTAGCTCCATTAGGCAACCAACATTATATATATGGGAGTTATTAGTTTTTTTTCAAGATATCAAATTTTAATTTTTTCAGAGATCTTTAATATAAACGCATAGTCAAAAGCTATTTCTTCAATGGCACCATCTCTACCTGACTTTCCTCCATGGCCTGCGTTCATCTCGGTTTTTAACAAAAGCAGGTTATTATCTGTTTTTAGATCTCTAAGTTTGGCTGTAAATTTTGCTGGTTCATCAAATAGTACTCTATTATCACTTAAGCTTGTGGTAATTAGCATGTGAGGGTAATCCATTTTTTTAATATTATTATATGGAGCATAAGAATAAATATAATCAAAATGGTCTTTTTTATCTTTTGCATTTCCAAATTCATCAAATTCTCCCACAGTAAGTGGCAAAGAATGATCCAAGTTAGTTGTTAATGAGTCAACGAACGGCACAGCCATAACAATTCCAAGAAATAATTCTGGGGATTGATTAACTACTGCTCCCATTAATAAACCACCAGCTGATCCACCCATACCAATAATTTTTCCTTTCGACGAATATCCTTTTTCAATCAAAAACTTTGCTACGTGAATATAATCTTCAAATGTATTTTTTTTATTAAGAAGCTTTCCTTCTTTCCACCATTTCATTCCTTTTTCCATTCCCCCTCTAATATGTGCAGTTACCCAAATAATATCTCTGTCAATTAAACTCAATCTAGTTGAGGAAAAATCTGGAGTCATTGAACTTCCATATGACCCATAGCCATATAAAAGTAAATTTGCTGAACCATTAATTTTTGTTTTTTTGTGTCTGGTAATTGTAAGTGGAATTAATCTTCCATCATGAGAAGGGCACTCTAGTCTTTCGACTATATAATCATCTGGATTATGACCAGATGGTATTTCTTGTTCTTTTACTAATTTTTTTTCTTTGGTTTTTAAATTGTATAAATAAGTTTTACCTGGTGTTTTCGGGGACGAATATGACAAGTAAACTGAGTCAGTATCTTTATTTCTTTGTATCAACGAAACACTGGGCACGATCACAGATTCGTCAGTAAATTTTAATTCTTCCTCGATTCCTGTTTGTTTATTTCTTACAAATAATTTTCCTAATGCATTCGATTTTTCTCCTCTGATAATCCAATCGTTTAAAAAAATTAATCCTCCAATTAAAACCTCCTCTTTAGCAGCTATATAAATTTCCCACTTTTGATTTGATAAATCATCACATCTTTCGATTTTGAAATCCTCTGCATCATCATTAGTATGACAATAAAAATATCCACCCCAAGAATTGACTGAATAAATTACACCCTTTTTTCTTTTTATAATTAATTTTGGCTGTGGGTTTTTTTCAGTTACCTCGAAGTAGTATTGTTCGGAAGTATTATGATCTGATGTTGTTATAAAAAAATATTTTTCATCTGAACTCAAACTTATGCTCACAGTAAATGCCTCACTTTTCTCTTCAAAAATAAGCTCATCATCTTTGACTGATGATCCAATTTTGTGTCTAAATATTTTTCTTGGTCTATGAAATTCATCAAGCTTTGAATAAAAAAAATATTGATCGTCCAAACTAAAAGTAATACTTCCACTTGTTTCTTCAATTTTCTCAGTGAGTAATTTTTCTGTGGTAATATTTCTTATGTAAATTGTATAATATTCAGATCCTTTTAAGTCTAAAGAATAACCTAAAAGTTTGTCATTGTAACTTACCTCTAAATCACCTACACCAAAATATTCAGTTTTTAATTTTTCCTTTTCTACATCGCCATTCCAAAATTCTTCAACAGTATCACTTCCAATTTTCTTTCTAAGTTTTATTGAATAATTTCCTGTTGCAGTTGTTCTAGTCCAATATTCATATTTTTTATCTTTAAATTTTAACGACTCGTCATCTAACTTTATCCTACCTTTTATTTCATCAAATAAGATTTTCTGATTTTTTTTTGTGTCTTTTAAATTATGATCTGTAAAGTTGTTTTCTTCCTCAAGATATTTCCTCACATCTGGAAGTAATTTTGAACTATCTTTTAAAACTTCAAGAATATTATCTTGATGTATCCAACTATAATTATCCTCCCAACTTATATTGTGACAAGATTTTAACTCTGGTTTTTTTTTAAGTTGTGGTACTTTCATGAAGATACAAATATATGAATATAATAATTTATACAGTAGTTATATTAGTCATTTTTTATTTACTGCTACGTTTTATTGCCAAAATTTCCTCTAAAAAAATATCAAAAGGTCTTAGATTTCTTGTTATATTGGGTCTGATTGCTTTAGCGATTTTATTTGCTATTGGTGGAAAATTTTTATTAACATTACCCCTTACTTTGGCAAGTTTAGCTCTATTAAAATTAAAAGGCTTATCTATTTTCCAATTAATTTCTCTTTTTAGACTTATTCAGACATTAAGAAGATCTGGTCGCTTTTCTTTTAACCAAGCAGGTACCAATAACGTTTCGTCTATATCAGTTTCAGAGGCATATAAAATTTTAAATTTAGATATGAATAAAAAAGTTACCAAAGAAGATGTTAATAAAGCATATATTAAAATCCAAAAAAAGATTCATCCTGACATTTCTCCAGAAACTTCAAGATTATCCTCAATTGTTAATGAGGCCAAAGATATTGTGCTAAACGATATTTCTTAAGCAATAATTTCTAAAAATCTCTCAAAAATTTTTTGTGGATCAATTTTATCTTTACCTAAAGTATTATGTGTGACTGTGTTTTCTCCTTCTGGAATTATTGGAAACATTTTTGAGCTATAATTTCCATAAATTAAGGGTGTATCAGCCATTAAAGTAATCGTTTTAACACCTAAAGCTGAGGATAAATGACTAAAGCTCGAGTCATTACAAATGGATACATTACAATTCTTAATTAAAGGTAAAATTTCACTGATACTAAAATTATCTAAACGAGTACAAAAATTCTTAAATTTGGAATGCAAAATTTCGTTTAATACTTCCTGTTCTTCATTTGCCTTACCTGTTGCAAGAAAAAATCTGCAATTTTTCATATTTGATATTTTATCAATTACGCTTAAGAAAGTTTTTGCAGGAATTCTTTTTGTAGGTCCAGAACCACCTATGCCTAAGAGAATATTTGTAGTATTTTTATCTATTTGAAATTTTTGTGCAGCTTTTGAAATTGAATCATTATCGATTTGTACTTCAGGATCTTCATTAATGTCTAAATCTAAATTTTCTTTTAAAAATTTTTTAGGAGCCTCAATTATGGGCTGTTTGTTTTTTGCGAACAATGGATATTGGTAAATTTGTGAAATACCTGATATTTTAGCAATTAAGTTAAATCTTAAAGATGAATTAAAAATAAAAATTTTATCAAACTTATATTTTCTTAAATCAGATGCTAATTTAAAAATACCAAAAAAACCACTGTGTCTATTATTCATTTTATCATCTCTTTCTAGAATGAGAATTTTATCAATATATTTTGTCTGGTGTAAATATTGATTAGCTTTTGAATTTTCTTTTACTAATATATTTATTGGTGAATTAAATTTTTTGGATAAAGCCTTTATAAATGGTAAGAAAATTATAGTATCTCCAATCCCCATTCTGCTCTGAACTGCTAATATTTTCATATAGTATTTATAAACTTTACTGAGTATATTTTTATATAAATTTTTATTATGACAAAAATAAGTGGAATTTTTGCTGCTTCGATGTCAGTGCTTAACAATGATTTAAGCTTGAATGTTGAAAAAACAATAATGCATGCTGAGAGACTTATCGATCAAGGTTGTCATGGCGTGGTAATATTTGGCAGTACAGGTCAGTCTCAATTAATACCTATTTCAGAAAAAATTGACTTACTTAACAGTCTTTCAAAAAGCAAATATCAGCATAGACATATAATTGGCACAGGTCTAAACTCTTTAGGTGAAACAATAAATTTTATGAAGATAGCAATTTCATTAAATCTAAATAAATTTTTAATTATGCCTCCCGCCTATTATAGTTATGGTGATACAGAGGTTTTGGATTTTTATTCTAGAATAATTAATTCGGTGCCAGATTCTAAAATTATTCTTTATAATTTTGAAAAACTCAGTGGTTATAGATTTAGTTTGAAGTGTGTAGAGACACTTGTTAATAAATTTCCAGAACAAATAGTTGGAGTAAAAGATAGCTCTTACAATTTATATGAAAATTTAAAGCTTAAAAATTTTTCAATTTTACCTGGTTCAGAAATTAAATTGTTGAAAGGTTTGGAATTAGGATGTTCTGGTATAATAACTGCAACATGCAACGTTACAGCAGAATTGTCTAGGCAAGTTTATGATGATTTTTTTGCAGGAAAAAAGCAGTTACATAATGATAAGTTATGTGATGTTAGAAGCACATTTGATAAATATAATCTAATTTCAGGTTTACATACTTATTGTGCTCAAAATGACAAAATATATAAAAATATTTTACCACCACTAAGTCTTTTAAATCGAAATGATGAGGAAGAATTAATGAATAGATTAAAAGATTTAGAATTTGATAACAAATCAACTATGGTGGCATAAAATGCAATTAGCAAGATTTCTTAATAAAATTTTTAAAACAGGTGGTTTTGTATTGACCGACGCTAATTCTAAAGATTTTATTATTGGACAACCAGATAATAACCCCATTAAATTAAAAATTCTAAATAAAAATCTTCATTATAAATTGTTATTCCATCCTGATTTATATTTTGGTGAGGCATATACTAATGGTGAAATTGTAATTGAAAACGGAACACTTACAGATTTTTTAAATCTTGCCTTAATGAATTTTGGAAGGGGAGAATTAAATTTTTTCAGTTATTTAATTAATAGATTAAGAGGATCATATAGATATTTAACTAACTTTAATTTTATTAAAAAATCTAAAATGAATGTATCTCACCATTATGATATTAAAGACGACTTGTATGACTTATTTTTAGATCCAAAAAGACAATATTCTTGTGCATATTTTAAAAATGAAAATGATAGTTTAGAAACAGCTCAAAATAATAAAATTCAACATGTAATTAAAAAATTAAATATAAAACCTAATCAAAAAGTTTTAGATATCGGATGTGGCTGGGGTTCACTTGCCATCGATATAGCTAAAAGCGCTCAATGTGAAGTAACAGGTATTACTTTATCTGAGAACCAACTTAATTATTGTAACCAAAAAGCTAAAGAATTAAATTTAGAGAACCAAGTGAAGTTCAGACTAATGGACTATAGAGAATTAAATGAAAAATTTGATAGAATAGTAAGTGTTGGGATGTTTGAACATGTTGGAAGGAAATTTTATAAGAAATTTTTTAAACAAATCGAAAAAATATTGAAAGAGGATGGGGTTTCACTTATACACACCATTGGATCTGTAAATCCCCCAAGAGATCCTCATCCATGGATTACGAAATATATCTTTCCTGGTGGTTATACTCCAAGTTTAAGTGAGGTAACCAACCCTATTGAAAAAGCTGGCTTAGTAGTAACAGATATTGAGGTTTTAAGGCTTCATTACGCACACACGTTAAGACACTGGAAAGAAAATTGCTTAAGAAATAAAGATAAAATTATCCAAATGTTTGATGAAAAATTTTTTAGAATGTGGGAGTTTTATCTTACTGGTTGTGAAATGGCATTCAAGTGGGGAGATCAAGTTGTATATCAATTTCAACTTACAAAAAATTATAGATCAACACCTGTGACTAGAGACTATATTTATCAATAAATTATTGATAGAATCATTTCTTCTTAGAAATGAAAAAAAAACAAAAAAAATCAAAAAAAAAGTCGAAAATTAAAAAAAAAAATAAAGTTTACAGGGTTAAAAGGAAAATAAATAAAATTAGAAAAAGCTCTAAAAAACAAAGAAAAAACAAGTTAATTAAAAAAAAGAAAAAAAATAAGCCTAAAAAATCAAAAAAAGTAAATTACCAGCCAAAAATAAAAAAAAAACAGAAAGATAGCCTAGTCTTGAAACTAGTTAAATTTCAATTATCTCTCAAACCTCAATTTAATTTCAAATTTAATTTTGGTTTGGAAAAAAGCATTCAGAGTTTTTTCGACAAAATTTCAGAAATAATTTCTAATTACAAGGTATTAAAAACCGATGAAAAAAGAAGAATAAAAATAGAAAAAATTGAAAGAGAAAGAAAAGAAAAAATCGAAGAGGCAGGGAAGAAAAAAGAAGAAGAAAATTTAAGATTAAAGCTGAGGGAGCAAACTTTAAAAGAAGAGGAAAGATTAGAAAAACAGAGAACGAAAGACATAAAATTATTTTTAAGAAAAGAACAAGCGCTTTTAAGAGTCGAACAAGCAGAAAAGCAAAAACAATTTTTAAAACAATTAAGATTAGATAAACAAATTGAAAAATTTAGAATAAGAGAAGTTAAAGAACTAGAAAAACTTGAGAAAATTTCCCTAAAAGAAAAAAGAGAAGATTATTCTGGACTACAAGAGAGAATCGACAAGCTAAAAGAAAAATATAGATTACTCAGAGATCAAAAAATCAAAGAAAGAGTTGAGGCGCTAGGTGTTAAACTTCAAGGTGACGAAGATAGAGAAACCTTATTAGAAAAAGAAAAAGAATATACATTAGCAAGACAAAAAGTTGAATTTGCACTTGAGAGCTTTTATAGAAGTGCAAGTAGTTTAGTATTCCAACTCAACAAAAGACATATTACCCGAGACATGTCTATTTTTCGATGTATAGATAGAAGATTTGAAACTGGAGAGGTTTTTATTAAATGGGATGAGTCATCTGACGATGAGTGGTTATTATTAATTTATATTAAAAATAATTCTCCAGACGAAGGAATTATTATTGAGGATAAAACAAATCCAGAAAAAAATCTTTCTCATGAGTTTAGAAATGTGGATATCTTTAAGGCTTCAGACACCATGGTAGACTCTTTAACACAACTTATTGCCAGAAAAAGAGCTAAAAATATCAATTAAATGTTTAGATTTAATTAGGTATTATATTTTATGATTTTGGGTTCAATTTTTTTGATAATTTTATATTTTATTCTTAAATATATTATTGCCTGGATTACTTACTTTAATAATTTAGATCCAAGACTTGGTGATAGCACTTGGAGATTTACTTATGACTATCCAGTAGAAGGTGAAAGAGATATTTCAGATTTAGATGATAAAGATTTTGTAAGACTTAGAAGAAAAAAGAATAAGATTGTTTTATTAATGTATTCTATAGTTTTAGTAATGTTTATATCTTCAATGTCTTTACTAAGTAAATTTTTATTATTTTTTTTTAGTTAGTTTTTTCAATTGTTTTTTGTTTTTAAGATAAAGAAAAAAAGCCACTATTTCATATACAACAGAAAATACGTTAAAAATTATTGGTAGCTTAAAAAAATTATAAAGAAATTTATATTTTGGCATTTTTTTCCATAATAACAAAAAAGCCTCTGCACCTCCTAAAACTTTCTCACCGTCTTTGATATGAAGTCTTCTTAAAAGTTGTTTACTGTCTTTAGAGGTTTCTTTTTCAGCCAGCTCATTATCTGTTATATCAACCCAATCAATCTCATCTGTTTTTTCTTTTTTATAAAGATCAATTTCGGCCTTACAAATTTTACAAGAATTATTAAAATAAACTTTCATAATAAGAGAATTTATTACTAATTTGTCTCACATATGTACATGCGTAAAATACTCTAGTTGAAAATTTTATGAAACCATCTATTTAATGTCACTTATGAGTAATTTTTTTGAAAAATCTGACTTATCTAGAAAAGAGGCCGAAGGTATTATTTCAGACACTTTGCGAAAATGTGATGATGGTGAATTGTATTTGGAAAATTCAAAATCTGAGTCGATATTATTAGACGATAACAAAATTAAAAATTCCAGTTATAATTCAGATTTAGGATTTGGTTTTAGAGCTATATCTGATGAAGTGGTTGCTTATTCTCATTCTAATGAAATTTCCAAGAACTCTTTAAAAAAATCTTCAGAAAATTTAAAGTCAACATTAAAATCTGTTAAAGGTACTTATAATCATAAAATTCCTAAATCAAATAAAAAGTATTATGACAATATTAATCCTATTGAGCAAAAGTCTCTTAATGAAAAAATAAAAATATTGAACGATGTAAATGACTATTTACGATCTAAAGATGATAAGGTTAAACAAGTTACAGCTAATTTTTTGGGTGAGCAAAAGTCTGTAGAAATAATTAGATCTGGTGGAGAGACTTTGTCAGATGTTCGTCCTCTGGTAAGATTTAATGTGTCAGTTATGGTGGAAAAAGATGGCAGAAAAGAAACAGGCGTATACGGTGTTGGTGGAAGACAATCTTATGATTCATATTTAAAAGATGAAAATTGGAAAAGTGTTTGTGATGAAGCCTTAAGGATAGCATCAGTGAATTTAGAGAGTAAACCCGCGCCAGCTGGCGAGATGAAGGTTGTACTCGGACCTGGGTGGCCAGCAATATTAATTCATGAGGCTGTTGGCCATGGCTTAGAGGGAGATTTTAATAGAAAGAAAACTTCAGCATTTCATAATCTAATGGGCCAAAAAGTTGCCAGCGAGGGGGTTACAATTATTGATGATGGTACCATTGGCAAAAGAAGAGGTAGTCTTACAATTGACGACGAGGGAACACCAACAGAGAAAACTGTTTTAATTGAAAATGGAATTTTAAAAAATTTTATGCAAGACAGACTTAATGCACGTTTGATGAAAACAAGATCTACTGGTAGTGGAAGAAGAGAAAACTATAGACATATAGTTCTACCAAGAATGAGAAATACGATGATGCTTAGTGGCAAGCAGACTCAAGAAGAAATGATTAAAGCTGTCGACAAAGGTATTTTCGCAGTTAGTTTTGGTGGTGGACAAGTTGATATTACATCTGGAAAATTTGTATTTAATTGCACTGAAGCTTATGAAATTGTTAATGGTAAAATTGGATCACCAATAAAAGGTGCAACATTAATTGGAGATGGTCCGTCAATTTTAAAAGAAGTTTCTATGGTAGGGAATGATATGATGATGGATCCTGGTATTGGAACATGTGGTAAAGCTGGACAAGGCGTTCCAGTAGGCGTTGCGCAACCATCTATATTAATCAATAGGATGACTGTGGGTGGCACCAAACTTTAAATGGTTAAAGAACAAGAATTTTTAGAAAAAAAAGCATCATACTGTTTAAGTTTAGCGAAGAAATTAGGTGCAACTGGGACAAGTGTGGTTGTAAAGAATTCGGTTTCTGAAACTGTAAATTTTAGAAATAAAAAATTAGATGAGTCTAACAGGTCAGATGATCTAGGAATAAGCATTACTACTTATATTGGTAAAAAAAAATCATCAATATCTTCATCTAATTTACTTACAGATAATTTGAATGTTTTGATTGAAAAATGCGTTGAGACTACAAAAAATACTCCTGAGGATGAATTTAATTCTTTACCAGATAGAGATTTATTAGCAAAAGAAGTTAAAGATTTAGATCTCTATGATGATACCCATATAGAGAATGATCAAAAAATAAATTACCTTAAAAAATTAGAGGACGCCGCTTCTCACGATAAAAAAATTGTCAATACCGAATCTAGTTTTACCCAAAATAAATCAAATTTTGTTTTAGCTAATACCGAAGGTTTTTCTGATGGTTACAAAACATCTTCATTTACAGCATCAAGTGTAACGGTTGCAAAAGATGAAAAAAGTATGGAGAGAGATTATGAATATTCTAACAAATGTTTTCTTAAAGACCTGGATGATGCAGATAAATTAGGCAAGTTAGCCGCTGACCAAACTATTAGAAAATTAAGTCCACAAAAAATTGGGAGTGAAAAAATTGCAATAATTTTTGATAAAAGAATAGCCAAGGGAATATTAAGTACTTTTGCAAGTGCTATTTCTTCATCAGCTGTATCAAGAGGAACTTCTTTTTTAAAGGATAAAGTTAATCAAAAAATATTCTCAGATAAAATAAATGTATTTGATAAACCTGATATGCTTAAAGCTTTAGGCTCAAGAAATTTTGATAGCGAGGGAGTAAAGACTGATACACTTAAACTAGTGGATCAAGGAATTTTAAAAAATTATCTGATTGATACTTACAATGGAAAAAAATTAAATCTCAAATCTAATGGAAGATGTGGGGGTACAAGTAATCTTTATTTTGAAAATGGAGATATCAATTTTAAAGATTTATTGAATTCAAATTCAAAAAGCCTTTATATTACTGAAACCATAGGTCATGGAACTAATATTGTTACTGGAGATTATTCAGTAGGTGCAACTGGGTTTTTAGTTGAAAATGGAGAGTTTAAATATCCAATTAATGAAATTACCATTGCAGGTAATTTTAAAGACATGTTTCAAAATATTACCTTAGCAAATGACTTGGAGTTCAAATATGCAACTAATTCACCAACTATGTTGATAGAGGGAATGGTTGTTGCTGGTAAATGAGTGAATTTTGTATAATTGGTTCTGGAATTTCTGGAGCCACAATTGCAAATCTTCTTAATAAAAAATATTCAGTAATTCTGTTCGACAAAGCAAGAGGCCCAGGAGGTCGTGCATCTTTTAAAAGAATAAAAGGCAAAATAGGTTTTGATCATGGGACCCAATATATTTCACCAAAAACTATGGAATTTAAAAAATTTACTAAAAATTTGATAAAAAAAAGAATTTTAAGGGTATGGAGTGGCAAACACGTTTTTCTTAATTCAAAAAAAAAAGAGGATAAAAAACATCTAAAGATAATTGGTAAAAATGGGAACAATGATATTAGCAAATATTTATTAAAGAAAATTAATTGTAACTACCACAGTGAATTAAAAAAAATCTATTATAAAAATAAACTCTGGTATTTGTTATTTGATGATGGAAAATTGAAATCTTTTAAAAACCTAATTTTGACTTGTCCTTTTCCACAATTAAAAAAACTTTCTAAAAAATTCATAAATAATTCTTTTTTAAGTAAATCTATAAAAATGGATGCAAATATTACTACTATGATTGCTATAAAAAAGATTAAGAATTCAAATAGCAGCTATCTTTTTGAGGATCCAATTCTCGGTTGGGCTGGAAATGAAAACTCAAAAAAAAGGTTTAAATCAAAATATGATTTATGGACTCTTCAAAGTACATTTAAATGGGCAAATAAAAAGATTAAAAAAAATAAGAATAACAAAAAAGAAAATTCAAAAATTATGATTGATAAATTTTTTAAACTTTCAAAGATCAAAAAAACAAAAATTTATTATTCACTCAATCATGGTTGGAGGTTCTCTTCGAATTCAAGACCATTTAAAATTAAGAGCTATTGGGATCCTAGGAAAAGATTAGGTGTTTGTGCTGATTGGTTTGTAGGAGCCAGATTAGAGTCAGGATGGATAAGTGCACATGACTTATTTAAAAAAATCTCAAGATAAATTAATTAAAACTTTTAACTTTATATTCCCAGTTACCCATTCTTGAATATGACACTTTTAATATTATTAAATTTTTGCGATCATACCAAATATTAAAATCTAATCTTTTATCCTTCGGTATACTCATGTCTTTAGATTTCAGTGTAAAATGATCAACATCATAAACTTTTCCATAAAGATCTATTTTTTCTTTACCTAAAAAAGTTACTACTTGATCCTTAATACTCCCTGAGATAGGACTTATTTGAGAACTCGCTTGCAAAACTTTGTGATTCCACCAATTTCCAATTACGCTATCAGCTGAGGTTTCTCCGTTATATGAAGAACCTTTAATGTCAAATTTTTTATTTTTTTGATTAAATGTTAAATTAACAAACTTTTTTTTATCATTCTGCAAAGTTTTAGAATTATAAGAAACTAATTGATCTTTGATATATTTTTCCTCACTATAGCCCTCAACTTGGAAAACTGTTGCTCCTAAAAGTTTAACTATAAATTTAATTTGATTAATAACAATAGTTTCTGATCCATTTCTATTGAAAAAATAATGATTATAGCCAATAAGCTCACCATTTCTAAAAATCTCCATCTCAATTTTCTTGTATTTAATGTAATGCCCAATATGAGCAATTGAATTTGTTTGATAAATTAAAAGAAATAAAATGACTATAATTTTTTTCATTTAACATCTATTTTAATAGACTTTATTAACAATAGAAATAGCTTATTAAAATGTTTTTAAAAATTAAGAAAATACCAAGGGTCAATTGGAGTTCTGATAAACCCTATAATTTTAAACCTAAATTTTCTACGTTCTTTTTTTTATGTTTTGGTTTGATGTTATTTGGTCTTGGAGAAGGTTTATTAATTGTATCTTTCACTGGTGCTTCACCGTGGAGTGTTTTAGCACAAGGTATTTCATTAAATGTTAACTTAAGTATTGGAACAATAACTTTTTTGATTAGTATTGCAGTTCTAATTCTGTGGATACCACTTGGTCAAAAACCTGGTATGGGAACAATATTTAATACAATCATAATTGCATTAATGATTGATCTTTGTGTTAAATTTGTTCCAATTCCAACTAACTATCTATATCAATTAATTTTGGCAATTATTTCTGTAATCACAGTCGGTATTGGGGGTGGTATTTATTTAGTCTCTAATCTCGGAGCCGGACCGAGAGATGGACTTATGATTGGATTGCAAAAAAAAACAAACTTATCAGTGGCTGCTGTTAGAGCATTTTTAGAGATCTCGGTCGTTAGTATTGGTTGGTACCTTGGTGGAACAGTCGGGGTCGGAACGCTATTATTTGCTTTTGGAATCGGTCCTTGTGTTGCTTTAGGTTTGTATTTAGTTGATAAAATTTTCGATTAAGCTGCAGCTCCAGATTTTTCACTTCTCTTTCTTTCATGTGGATCAAGTATTGCTTTTCTTAACCTACAGGATTCTGGCGTGATTTCTAAAGCTTCGTCTGTATTTAAAATACTTAGTTGTTCTGCAATGGACATTTTTCTTACTGGTGTTAGAACAACATTTTCATCTGTGCCTTGCGTTCTCATATTAGTCAATTTTTTACCTTTCATAACATTAATTATCATATCTCCAGGTTTAGGAGATAAGCCTACAATCATGCCTGGATAAACAGGATCATTATGAGTCACGAACATCTCACCTCGAGCCTGTAAATTAAATATTGCAAATGCAACTGCCTTTCCTTGTTCCATTGAAATAAGTGCGCCATTCCTTCTACCTTCCATTTCACCCTCAAATGGACCATACCCATGAAATATTCTATTAATTACACCATTACCTTTTGTAAAGGTTAGAAACCTACTAGTATAACCCATCAAACCTCTTGTTGGTGCATGAAATATTAATCTTTTTTTATTTTTACCAGTATCTTTTAACTCTATTAATTTGCCCTTTCTTCTATTCATTGAATCAATTATTTTTGATGAATATTCTTCATCTAGATCCATAGTTATTTCTTCCACTGGCTCAAGTTTGTTACCATTTTCATCTTTTTTATAGAGAACTTTTGGAGGACTTACAGTCATTTCAAAACCTTCTCTTCTCATTTGTGTGAGTAAAATTTCTAACATTAATTCACCTCGTCCACTTACAACAAAAGAGTCTTTACCTTCATTTTCTGCAAAATTAATCCCAACATTATTTTGAGCCTCTTGAATTAATCTGTCTCTTATTTGAGTGCCTGTGAGTTTTTTACCCTCAGTTCCTGCAAGAGGAGATGTGTTAACGGTAATTGTAATCGACATGGTTGGAGGATCGATAGGAGTTGCTTTAATAGGATAATTTATTTCCAGATCACAAATCGTATCGGCTACATTTGCTTTTTCTAAACCAGCAATAACTACAATATCTCCAGCCTCACCAATTTCAATTGGTACTTTTTTTGTGCCCTCATATCTAAAAATTTTAGTAAGTCTTCCTTCATCGACTTTTTCACCTTTTAAATTTATTGCTTTAATCAATTGATTAGCTTTTGCAGTACCCTGAGTAATTCTTCCAACCAAGCTTCTCCCCAAGAAATTATCTGCATAAAGTAGAGTAGATAGCATCGCAAAAGGTTTTGTTTTATCAAGTTTAGCTGGTTTTACATGATCAATAATTTGATCTAATAAAGAATTTAAATTTTCTCTTGGGCCATCAATTTCTTTATCTGCCCATCCAGATCTTCCACTTGCATATAAAACAGGGAAGTCTAACTGTTCTTCATTCGCGTCTAAACTCACAAATAAATCAAAAGTTTCGTCTAAAACTTCATTAGCTCTTTGATCTGATTTGTCTAGTTTGTTAATAACAACAATCGGTTTTAATCCTTGTTTTAATGCTTTAGATAAAACGAATTTTGTTTGAGGCATAACTCCTTCAGCAGAGTCAATCAAAAGTAAGGCACCATCTGCCATACTTAAAACTCTTTCAACTTCAGCAGCAAAATCTCTGTGACCCGGTGTGTCAATAATATTTATTCTCGAATCTTTCCAATTAATAGATGCTGGTTTCGCTAAAATTGTTATTCCCCTCTCTTTTTCAAGTTCGCCAGAATCCATTAATCTTTCATCAATAATTTCATTTTCTCTAAATGAACCACTTTGCTTCATCAGATTATCGATTAATGTAGTTTTACCATGATCGACATGTGCAATGATAGTGATGTTTCTAATTTCTTTATTCATAAATCCTGGCTCTTATACATTAAAATTTTTTTTTGAAAACTTTAAAAAACCCAATAAATATTAAGATTTTGAACTAAATAAGTCGCTATTTTGTTTTTTTGCCTTTTCTTCTTTTAATCTTCTTTTTTCTTTAAGAGTAAATTTTGGTTTTTTATTTACACTTGAATCTTTAAATGATTTACCACTGTATCTTTTTGACATCGAACAATTTTAATATTAACAAAAAAAAAGGCCATCAAAAGATGGCCTTTAAAATCCTTTATATTGAGTTTGGGTTACATTCCCATTCCACCCATTCCTCCCATACCGCCCATACCGCCCATTCCTCCAGGCATTCCGGCAGGAGCTGCATCTTTTTCCTCTGGTTTATCAGCTATCATAGCTTCAGTTGTCACTAATAATCCTGAGATAGATGCTGCGTCTTGTAAAGCAGTTCTAACAACTTTTACAGGATCAATAATACCTTTTGCAAACATATCGCAATATTCCTCGTTTTGAGCATCGTAGCCGTGAGTTTTTTTATTCTGTTCTAAAAGTTTTCCAACAACTACCGATCCATCAACGCCAGCATTTTTAGTGATTTGTCTTATAGGAGCTTCCAAAGCTCTTTTAACTAAGTCGACACCAGCTTTTTGATCTTCGCCTTTAGCTTTAACTTTTTCAAGTTCTTGAGCAGCATACAATAATGCACAACCACCACCTGTTACTATACCTTCCTCAACAGCAGCTCTTGTTGCATTTAAAGCATCCTCAACTCTGTCTTTTCTCTCTTTTACTTCAACTTCTGTTGCACCACCTACTTTAATTACCGCAACACCACCAGCTAATTTTGCTAATCTTTCTTGCAGTTTTTCTTTGTCGTAGTCTGAAGTTGTTTCATCAATTTGTTGTTTGATCGAAGAACATCTAGCTTCAATATCTGATTTTTTGCCAGAACCATTTACAATAGTACTGTTATCTTTATCAACTTTAATTTTTTTACAAGAACCAAGATCTTCAAGTTTAACATTTTCAAGTTTAATTCCTAAGTCCTCAGAAATAACTGAACCACCGGTAAGAATTGCTATATCTTCAAGCATGGCTTTTCTTCTGTCACCAAATCCTGGTGCTTTTACAGCTACAACTTTTAATCCACCTCTTAATTTATTTACCACTAATGTAGCCAATGCTTCACCCTCAACATCTTCAGAAATAATCATTAATGGTCTTCCAGCCTGAACAACTGCCTCTAAAAGAGGAACCATTGGCTGTAGATTTGTTAATTTTTTTTCATGTAATAGAATAAAAGGATTTTCTAATTCAGTTGTCATCTTATCACTATTCGTAATAAAGTATGGAGATAGATACCCTCTATCAAACTGCATACCTTCAACAACGTCTAACTCAGTTTCGATTCCTTTGTTTTCTTCAACCGTTATAACACCTTCATTACCAACTTTTTGCATTGCTTTAGAAATCATTGATCCAATTTCTTTATCACCATTTGAAGAAATCGTTCCGACTTGAGCAATCTCATCACTATCTTTTACTTTTTTTGCTGAAGATACAAGGTTTTGTTTAACTACATCTACTGCAGCATCAATTCCTCTTTTTACATCCATAGGGTTCATACCTGCAGTCACATATTTTACACCTTCTTTTACAATAGCCTGTGCAAGAATAGTCGCTGTAGTCGTTCCATCACCTGCTTCATCATTTGTTTTACTAGCAACTTCTTTAACCATTTGAGCACCCATATTTTCAAATTTATCCTCAAGATCAATTTCTTTAGCAACAGAAACACCGTCTTTTGTAATTCTTGGAGCACCATAAGATTTATCCATGACAACATTTCTTCCTTTTGGACCTAGTGTTACTTTAACCGTATCAGCAAGGATATTTACTCCTCTAATCATTGCTGATCTTGCTTCTGCATCAAATTTTACTATTTTTGCCATTTTATTTTCTCCTTTAAATTAAATTATTTGCTTGAAATTCCCATAATATCTGTCTCTTTCATTATGCTGTATTCCTTGCCATCAATCTTAACCTCGGTTCCTGACCATTTACCAAATAAAACTTTATCGCCGACTTTTACATCCATTGGTATCTTTTTGCCATCCTCAGTTTTTGCACCACCACCAACAGCAACTACTTTGCCTTCTTGAGGTTTTTCCTGTGCAGTATCAGGTATGATTATTCCACCAGCAGTTTTTTCGCTGCTATCTAAAACTTCTATTAAAACTCTATCGTGTAACGGTCTAAATTTCATAAATTCTCCTTATTAATATGATCTTCATATAGAGATTGCCCTTACTATTTCAAGATATAGTTAAAAATTAGTTGCTTAAAAAATAAAGGAATTTGTAGGTTTTATGGTTTATAGATTAATTTGATGACTAAAAATTTAGATAAAGACGGTTTAAGTTCTATAGCGGACAATTATCAGCTATTTTATGTCGACTTATGGGGAGTAGTCCACAATGGGGTTTCTCTACACATTGAAGCAATAAAAGCGCTTAAAGAAATAAATAAAAAAAGAAAGGATTATATTTTACTCACAAATGCGCCCAGACCCAACCATGCAGTAAAATCTTTTTTAGAAAAACTAGGACTGGAAAAAGAAATCAGAGAACATGTTTTCACATCTGGAGAGGCAGCTCTCATTTATTTAAAGAAAAATTTAATTAATAAAACCTTTTTTCACCTTGGTCCATTAAGAGATTTTGATTTATTTAAAGACTTTGAAAAAATGAAATTAGATAATATAGAAAAAAGTGAATATATTTTATGCACTGGATTGTTTGATGATCATAATAAAGACTTAAATTATTATAAAGATTTGTTTGAAAAAAATATTAAAAAAAAAATGATTTGCACAAATCCCGATTTAATTGTGGACAGAGGAAACACAAGAGAATTTTGTGCTGGTTCTGTTGCAATGGTTTTTGAAAAAATGGGTGGAGAGGTTGTTTACTTTGGAAAACCTTATCCTGAGGTTTACAATCAATCTACTGATAATAGGAATAAAAAAATTCTCTCCATAGGTGATAATTTAAATACTGATATAAAAGGGGCTAATCTTTTAAATTATGATTCTTTGATAATATCGAATGGAATCCACAAAGATGAGATAAAAGAAAAAGGAATTGAAAAAGTTTCAAAATCTTATGAGGCAATTTGTAATTATATTCAATCAGAGTTGAAATGGTAAATTTGAAAAAAATATATAAAAATTTTAATATTAACACTAGATATAAAAACTCAATTATACTAATTGGTAACTTTGATGGAATTCACAAAGGACATCAAAAATTATTCTCATTAGCTAAGAAATATAAAAAAAAATATTCTTCAAAAATTGGTGTGTTGACTTTTGAACCAATGCCAAAAATGTTTTTTAATAAAAATTTAAATAATTTTAGAATTTCTAGTTTACAACAAAAAATAGATAATCTCAAAAATCTTAATATAGATTTTTTGATAATAAATAAGTTTGATCGAAAATTCTCAAAAATTAAATCCGTAACTTTTATTAAAGAAATATTAGGTAAAAAGTTAAAACCAAAATTCATTTTTGTAAGTAATAATTTTAGATTTGGTAATAAGAGAGAAGGCAACGTTAGACAGCTGATTAAATTTGAGAGAATGTTTGGTTATAAGGTAGTTAAACCACAACCATTGTTAACCAACAAGAAAATAGCCTCTTCATCATGGGTTAGAAATCTTTTACAAAAAGGAAGATTAGAAAAAGCCAATAAAATTTTGAATAGAAATTGGTCAATCGTTGGAAAGGTTCAAAAGGGAAAACAGCTAGGAAAAAAAATTGGTTTTCCGACTGCGAATATTGATATCAAAGATTATATTTTAGCCTGCCCAGGTGTATATGCCGTAAAAGTAAAAATATATGGTAAGAACAATTTTTTAAAAGGAATTGCAAATTTAGGCTATCGACCAACATTTAATGGAAAAAAAATATTATTAGAGGTTCATTTATTTAATTTTTCTGGAAATCTTTATAATAAGTATTTAACAGTAGAATTTAAAAAATTTATTAGAAAAGAAAAAAAATTTAAAAATGCCAACCAACTTAGAAAACAAATTAAATCTGACTTATTGAAAGCAAAAAAATAAAATGAGTAAATCTCAAATAAATCTCCCTAAAACTGCTTTTTCAATGAAAGCAAATTTACCAATCCGAGAACCAGAAATTTTAAAGTTTTGGCAAAACATAAATCTTTATGATGAGCTAAGAAAATCGAGAAAAGGAGAAGAAAAATTTGTTCTTCATGATGGTCCTCCTTATGCGAATGGTAATATACACATGGGAACAGCTTTAAATAAAATTTTAAAGGATATAATTGTGAGATTTCATCAGATGCATGGTAAAGACTCTGTCTATGTTCCAGGATGGGACTGTCATGGATTACCAATAGAATGGAAAATTGAAGAGCAATACAAAAAAAATAAAAAAAACAAAAATGAAGTTCCGATTGTTGAGTTCAGAAAAGAGTGTAGGGCCTTTGCAGAAAAATGGATAGATATTCATAAAGATCAATTCAAAAGGTTAGGAGTTGTAGGAGATTGGGATAATTATTATTCTACTATGAGTTTTGATGCAGAAGCTCAAATTGTTAGAGAATTAGGTAAGTTCTTAAAAGAAGGAAGTTTGTATAGAGGTTTTAAACCTGTTTTGTGGTCGACTGTTGAAAAAACAGCTTTAGCAGATGCAGAAGTTGAATACCAAGATCATAAGTCAGATACTATATATGCATCTTTTCCGATCAAATCCTCTAATATTAAAGAACTAAATGATAGCGAAATTGTAATTTGGACAACTACACCATGGACTATTCCAGCCAACAAGGCCTTAGCTTACAATGAAAGTTTAGATTATTTATTAATCGAAGTAAATGACGATGGAGATTTTAAAAATAAAAAAATTGTTATTGCAAATGCATTAATAGATTCAGTTGTAAAAGACGCCAAAATCCAAAGTTTCAAAAAATTAAAAAATTTTAAAGGTAAAGATTTAAAAGGAACAATATGTAATCACCCCTTTTTAAAACTTGGTTATGAATATGACATACCTATGCTAGAAGCACGTTTTGTTACTACAGAACAAGGTACGGGAATTGTTCATTGCGCACCAAGTCATGGTCCTGATGATTTTAATTTGTGTATGAATAATGGAATTAAAGCAATAGAAACAGTTGATGGTGATGGAAGATATACAAAAAATGTAGTGCTTTTTGAGGGAATACATATTTTTAAATCTAATTCTATTGTGATTGAAAAATTAAAAGACCAAAAAAAATTATTATCGAGCGGTGAACTCGTTCACTCTTATCCTCACTCATGGAGGTCCAAAGCACCATTAGTTCACAGAGCCACTCCTCAATGGTTTATTTCTATGGATAGTCATAAGCTTAGAAATAAAGCTTTGAAAGCAATTGATGAAACAAACTTCTATCCTAGCAAAGGAAAAGAAAGATTAAAATCTATGATTGAAACAAGACCTGATTGGTGTGTTTCAAGACAAAGAGTATGGGGAGTTCCATTACCTATCTTTATTAACAAGAAAACAAATAAAATTTTAGTCGATGACGAAGTTTTTGAAAATATAGCAAAAATTTATGAAAAAGAAGGATCCGATTGTTGGTTTTCAGATGATCCACAAAAATTTCTTGGAAAAAAATATAAAGCTGAAGATTTTGAAAAGTTAAGTGATATCGTAGAGGTATGGTTTGATAGTGGATCTACGCATTCATTTGTATTGGAAAAAAGAAAAGATTTAAAGTGGCCCGCATCTATGTATCTTGAGGGCTCTGACCAACATAGAGGCTGGTTTCATTCATCTCTTTTGGAGTCTTGTGGAACAAGAGATCGTGCACCTTTTGAGTCTATTCTTTCTCATGGTTTTGTAGTTGATGGCAAAGGTTTAAAAATGTCAAAATCTTTAGGAAATGTAATTGCGCCTGAAGACATCTTAAAAAAATATGGAGCTGATATACTTAGAATTTGGGTTGCTTCCTCAAATTATGCTGAGGATCTTCGAATAGACTATTCAATACTAGATCAGCACGCTGAGTCCTATAGAAAAATAAGAAATACATTTAGATATTTGCTTGGAAATCTTAATGATAATTTTGAACAAATAAAACTAGAAAAAATTAAAATTGAAGATTTACCAGAATTAGAGCAATTTATGCTTCATAAAATTTACAATTTAAATTCTAAATTTAACAAGTATTTCAAAGATTATGATTTTCATAATTTGTATAAAGAATTATTAAATTTTTGCACTGTAGACTTATCTGCCTTTTATTTTGATATAAGAAAAGATACTTTGTACTGTGATCCAATAAATTCCGAAAAAAGAAAATCTACACTTATATTGTTAAATGTTATTCTTAATTCTTTAATAAGATGGTTTGCACCAATCCTATCTTTTACAACTGAAGAGATTTATCAACTTATTTCAAAAAATAAAAAAAGTATTCATCTTGAAAATTTTTTAAATTTTCCTGAAAAATTTAATAATTTTAATCTTAATTCTAAATGGGAAAAACTAATAAAAATAAGAGATATCTGCAATCTTAGTATTGAGCAAAAACGAGCAAGCAAAGATATTGGATCTAGTTTAGAGGCAGCTTTAATTGTGAAATTAAATAATGAGAACCAGAAATTTTTGAAAAATATTGACCTTTCAGAACTTTGTATAACTTCCTCGGTTAAAATTGAGAATGGTGATACAAATGAGATAATTGTAGAAACAAGCAAAGCGATAGGTGAAAAATGTCCAATATGTTGGAAAATAAGAAACACACCATGTGAAAGACCAAATTGTAAATAAAATGTTTAAAAAACATTTTGTAGATTTTTCTATTATCATTTTTATTTTTTTAATCGATCGAGTAAGTAAATTATTGATCATTAGTTCTCCAGAAACCTATGAACAATATGGCATTAATGTTACTTCTTTTTTAAATTTTAATTTGATTTGGAATGAAGGTATCGCTTTTGGCTTATTTTCTTTTGATGAAAAACTATATTATAATTCTCTGACAATCATTATTTGCCTAATAACGATCTTTATTATGTGGCTGATGTTTAGATCTGAGGGACTTGAGAAATTAAGTTATATAATGATTATAGGAGGTTCTTTCGGGAATATTTTTGATAGAATATTTTACTCCGCAGTGCCAGATTTTATAGATATACATATTAACAATTTTCATTGGTTTATATTTAATGTTGCTGATATATTTATTACTATAGGCATAATTTTTTTAATAAGTTTTGAAATCTTTGGCAAAAAAAATTAAATGAGATTTATTTATAATATTTTCATGATTTTGACAGTATCCTCATTTTTATTTTCTTGTGGAGGTTTTAAGTTAAAAAAAAAGGCTGACTCAGGTGAGGAATTTTTAATAGAAAAAAAGGATCCTCTAGTTTTACCCCCAGACTTTTCTAAATTACCAAAACCTAATGAGCAACCCGAAACGTTTGAGGAGGAGGTTAACATTAAATCTGTATTTGATGGAAAAAAAAGTGGTTCTGAGGGAGATGACAATCAAAACTCTTCAAAATCTAATATTAAAAAAAGTATTTCTGATAAAATTCAAAAACAATGATGCTGACAAAGAATCTTAGTTTTGAAAACTTTGTAAATAAAAAAGTAAGTTTAAAATTAAAAAATTATTTGAAAGAAATAATTTCTTCAAAAAGTGAAGTTATGAATTCTTTATTCAGAGGTTACAAATATAGCTACACCAAAAAATCAATCAAAAAATTAAAGGGATATCAAAATATTAGAATTTTTGGCATGGGTGGATCTTCTTTAGGAGCAATGGCAATTTATGATTTCTTAAAACATAAAATAAATAAAAATTTTTATTTTCTTACAAATTTAAATCAAAAGATAAAATTTCCAAAAAAAAAATATCTTAACTTAGTAATTTCAAAATCTGGAAACACGTTAGAAACAATTGTTAACAGCAATTTATATATAAAAAAAAATGATAAAAATATTTTAGTTTCAGATAAAAAAGAAAGTATTTTAAGAGAGATAAGTATAAAGCTAAAATCAGATATTATTGATCATAATAACTTTATTGGTGGAAGATATTCAGTTTTATCAGAGGTTGGTATGTTGCCAGCAGAATTAATGGGTTTGGACGCAAGGAAATTTAAAAAATTTGATAACTTAATAGCTAATAAGAAATTTTTAAATTCACTAATAATTAATGTTTCAAATATTCTAGATTTAATTAAAAGAAAAAAATTTAATTCGGTAATTCTCAATTATGATGAAACTGCTGATAATTTTCTAAAATGGTATCAACAATTAGTAGCCGAAAGTTTGGGCAAAAAAGGAAATGGCATTTTCCCAATAATATCAAATATGCCTAAGGATAATCATAGTTTAATGCAATTATATCTAGATGGTCAAAAAAACAATTTTTACACATTTTTTTATACAAAAGATCAAAATTACCAAAAGTTAAATCAATATATTATTCCGAGTTCTCTAAAATTTTTAAAAAAAAAGGATTTAGGGGATATTCTTCATTCTAAGATCCTAGCAACAAAAAAAGTTTTTCAAAAAAAAAAGATACCATTTAGAAGTTTTTATATAAAATCTAAAAATGAGGAAGTACTTGGTGAATTATTTACATATTTTATTTTAGAAACAATCCTTTTAGCTAAAGCTTTAAAAATAAATCCTTATGATCAACCGGCTGTCGAATTAATTAAAATAGAAACAAAAAAAATTTTAAAAAGCTCTTAATTTGCAAAATATACTTTAGAGACACCATAGGTCCGAGTGTCAAGAATATTAATTTTTTTGGTTATTAATACTTTATCTTTTTTATGTCTGTGAATAATTAAAATACCATCTTTTTTAAGAAGTTTTCTATAAATAATTTTTTCGATTAACATATTAATTTTTATTTCTTTGTAAGGGGGATCAATAAAGATTATATCGAATTTTTTATCAATCTTTTTGTCGGAGTTAAAATATTCAAAACAATTATCTTTAAAAATTTGAAATTTTTTTTTATTTTTAAAAAGAAGTAGATTTTTTTCTAATACACTAATTACCCCAAAATAATTTTCAAAAAAACACACATATTTGGATTCTCTTGATAAACATTCTATTCCAAAAGATCCACAGCCAGAAAATAAATCTAAAATTGTAGAACCTTTTAAATTTACATTCATTTTTTTTGAATGTTCTAGAAGATTGAAAATTGACTCCTTTACCAAATCTTTTAAAGGTCTAGTGTTTTTATCTTTAGGTAATAATAACTTTTTTCCTTTAAATCTCCCAGAAATAATTCTCATTATGATATAATCTTATAACCGATATCTTTTCTAAAATATCCATTTTGCCAATTTAATTTTTTAATTAAACTTATGGCTTGATTTCTACCAATTTTTAAATTGTCTGATTTAATTACAAAATTTAATACTCTCCCACCATTGGAGTGTATTTTTGAATTATTTATTTTAGTTCCGGCGTGAAAAATGTATTCATTATTCTGAAGCTTAATTTCTTTAAGGCCATTTATTTCTAAATTATTTTTATATTCATCTGGATATCCTTTTGAAGCTAAAACAATACAAATACTTTTTTCTTCAAACCATTCTAAATTTATATTTTTTATATTTTGATTTACGGCAGCAACTACTATGTCTAAAAAATCGGTTTTAAGTCTTGGAAGTATTGTCTGACATTCAGGATCACCCATTCTTACATTGTATTCAATCAAAAAGGGCTCACCATCAAGAATCATTAATCCTGCATATAGAAAACCCTTAAATCTGTTATTTATATCTTTTAAGCCTTTTAACGTTGGTTCGATTATTTTCTCTATTATCTTTTTTTCCAGTTTTTCACCTTCCAATCGAGAAGGTGAGTAAGCTCCCATTCCTCCCGTGTTTTTACCTTTATCTCCTTCCAAGGCTCGTTTGTGATCTTGTGCGGTTCCAAATATTTTATAATTGATGCCGTCAGAAATTATAAAAAAACTCATTTCTTCACCTTTTAAAAATTCCTCAATTAAAATTTGTTTTGCTTCTCCAAATTTACCTTTAAAAATTTCCTCAACTGCTTTCTTTGATTGATCCTTAGTTTCACAAATATAGACACCTTTTCCTGCTGCTAAACCATCAGCCTTAACAACTAAAGGAAATTTACACTCATTTAAGAATGAAAGACTGTCTTGGACGCTATTGAAGACACCAAATTTTGCGGTGGGGATATTATATTTTTTGCATAAATTTTTTGTGAAAATCTTTGAACCTTCAAGTTTTGAAGAAACACGGTCTGGACCAAATACTTTAATTTTGTTTTGTTCCAAGAAGTCTACTATTCCATCTACCAGTGGTTTTTCAGGACCTACTATTATTATGTCTATACCTAGTTCTTTTATAACTCTTTTTAATTCTACAAAATTATTCAGTTCAATCTCAATATTTTCTGCAATAAAGCTAGTACCAGCATTTCCAGGAAAACAGTAAATTTTGTCGATTTTTTTTGATTTTTTCAAAGATAGGCATATGGCATGTTCTCTCCCACCGCTTCCTATTACTCCAACTTTCATATAATTATATATAAACTATAAATCATGAAAAAATTAGCTAAATTAAAATATTTACCAAATAATTTCAAAATAATTGAAAATGGTGACCATGTTTTATGCGCAGTCTCAGGTAAAAAAATTTCTTTAGATAATTTAAATTATTGGAATGTGGAAGCTCAAGAAGCCTATTTTTCTTATAAAGAAGCTCATCAAAAAAGAGATTCAAAAACCTAAATTATTATATTTTCCACCTATTATGTGTCCAAATCCATTGTTCTGGATTCTCAATAATCATTTTTTCTAAAATTTTATTAAGTTCCAGCGTAATTTTTTCAACAGAGTCATTTTCAGAAAATTGAATGTTATCAAAAATTCTAATTTTAAAATTATCATCTATTGATCTTTCTATATTAATAGGAACTACTTCAGCTTTAAATTTTTTGATGAATTGAGCTGGTATTGTAGTAGTGAGAGCCTCTTTACCAAAAAAATTACATTTTATTCCTTCGGACACTCTTTGATCAATCATTAAAGCAATAGATGTTCCGTTTTTAAATTCTCTAAGTAACTCCTTGGTACCAGAAATTCCTTTTTGAATTTGTTTTTTACAAATATAATTTTTTCTGATGTTTTCCATAAGTGGATTTAGAAATTTATTATTCAAGGGTCTATAAATTGCAGCTAAATCAATACCAGACTTTTCAATATGCATCGCCATTAATTCAAAATTATCGAAATGTCCTGATATGAAAATCACTGGTGCATTTTTTTGTTTTATTTTTTCCAAGCCCTTTTGATTTTCTATAATAATTTTTTTTGAAAATTTGGGGGACTGCCTAAAATTTTTTATAAAAATATATTCAGCAAAGATTTTACCATAGGTTGCCCACATACTGTTTACAATCTTATCTTTTTCACTCTCATTTGATTCTGGAAAAGCTATAGTTAAATTAG